>DASYDU010000243.1:0-13514 GCA_036499445.1 Lacipirellulaceae bacterium | reverse complement strand
GTTCATGATGGCGGTGGGGGTGATTGAAATCGTGGCGGGGCTGTTGGTTTTGGCGCTGCTGCCGCGGTTGGGGGCGGCGATTGTCGCGGTTTGGCTCGCGCTGATCTCGATCAATTTGCTCATCGCTGGATATTACGACGTGGCCGTGCGAGACTTAGTCATGGCGCTCGGGGCTTACACGCTCTCGCAAGTTGCGGCCTACCGCGGCGAGGGGTGGTTCGGTGGCGCCACGCACACCCCAGGGGTTTCAAGGCATGCCGTTGCCCACTGATTCACGTTTGCAGCCGGATGCCGATGCGGCCGGTTCTGATGGATTCAGGGCCGATGGAGCGCCATCAGGCGAATTATTGCCGGATGAGGCGATCGTGGCGCGCGTGCTCGGCGGCGACGTAGCGTCGTTTGAGCTCATCATGCGGCGCTACAATCAGCGGCTGTTTCGCGTGGCCCGTAGCATTGTCGGCGAGGATACCGAAGCCGAGGACGTCGTTCAAGAAGCGTATGTCAACGCCTATCAGCACTTGGCGCAGTTCGAGGGGCGGGCGCAGTTTTCGACTTGGCTCACGCGGATCGCGGTGTACGAGGCGTCGGCTCGGCGACGCAAACGGCAGCGGCTGCAGTTGGTAACGTCCAGCGAAGTGGAAATCGAATCCATGGAAATACGTTCTGCGAACCGCGACGCCGCGGAAGAAGCGAGTCAGCGCGAGCTGGGCAGTTTGTTGGCGACGGCCGTCGAGGCGCTCCCGGCGGAGTTGCGCCTGGTGTTTACGTTGCGACTTGTCGAGCGGCTGAGCACGCAAGAGACGGCCGAGTGTCTTGAGCTGACGCCGGCGAACGTCAAGGTTCGGTTGCACCGGGCGCGGTTGATGTTGCGGTCGTGGATCGATCAGCGGATCGGCAAAGAGACGCGGCAGCTATATGCGTTTGACGGCGAGCGATGCAATCGGATTGTGGCACGGGTGAGCGCGCGGATTGCGGGCGGGATCACGTCCGCGCGATAGTGTCGCGGTGATGCGTTCGGTAATCCGCAACCCTCAAAGTCGTCCGACTCAAGCTGGCGAAGTCGCAGCGCCCGCCAGTGGCGACGGTACGGGCAGAGCCGGCGCGGACTTAGTTATCCAACCGCGTTGCGGTAGAGGAACACTGGCGGAACTCGGCCGGCTTAGTCGATTGGAGCCAACGGCACTCGCCCACTTAGTGCGGAAATTGTTGCGCGGCGCGCTGGGCGGTGTTCCAATTGCTGCCGATGGTGGCTTGGGATTGCGGGCCGGACTGGAAGGGGGCGGTTTGGTACGGCGCTGCGTAGCCGTTGGGGTAGTTGGCCGCAGGTTGTTGGTACTGGGGCTGAGGGCTGGGAGCTGAGGGAATAGGCGCTTGTTGTTGGGCGCCAGGCGCTAATTGGGAGTTGGGGACGAAGGGCTGCGGATAGGTTTGTTGTGGGAGTCCCTGCGGTTGATATCCCTGCTGTGAATACCCTTGTTGTGGGAAGGGTGCGCTTTGGGAGGGTGGGAATGAGCCGGGTTGGTTCGGTGTGTAGGGGCTGTTGCCTGCGATCACTTGCGATCGGGCGGCAGTGACAACGGACGATAGCTGGGCGGTGAGCTCGGGGTATTGCTGCTCGAGCTGCTGAATCGTTTGGGCCAGCTGCGGGTTGGCGGATTGGATGCGCTGCATGATGTTTCCTTCGCCGAGGATCATTGCGCCGACGCCGAAGAGCTTGCTGTAGGTGGAGAAGTTGGACCAGCCATCGTCGCCCCAGAGCTTCATCGCGGTGCCAAACGATTTCTTCATTTGCCAGCGGCCACCACGCCACTCGAAGGCGTAGATCTCGTCGAGGACGAGGTGGGAGAGGTAGCCGAGCATGACGCCGCCAGCTTTGAAGTAGCGGGAGGTAAGGTCGGTGCCGCCGCAAATCAGGTAGGCGATGCCGCCGACGATAAGGAGCGCGGGAAGGCTATGGAACATGCCGCGATGGACGGTGTACTTGCGGATCATGTTCGCCAGGCCGAAGCGGAAGAAGAAGTAGATGCCCACCGCGATGATCGCCATCTGGTCGTAGCGAAGGCCGAGCGAGGCAAGGCGATTGAGGAGCAGCATCGGCACGGTGGCGGCGGTGAAGCTCATCGCTTCGCGCAAGGGGACGCCGGAGTCGCTGTCGAGATCCGGGAGCATGCCGGCAAAGCCGCACATCGCGCCGGCCATCGCGGCAGAGTCAGGCGGCATGCCGTGCATGTAGCCGAGGCCGGCGTAGGCGGTGCCGAGCAGGCTGCTGGTGGAAACGTGGGTGCGGAAGCCGGCCATGGAAGGGGGACTTGAGGCTGGGGACTAGGGGCTGGGTGAAGTGATGCGGCGGGAATTTATAATCGCACCGCTGCCGGTGCCAGCCCAAACAACTTAGCGGTGGTGCTAGCGTTGGCGCGCGGCGATGCCAGCAAATGGGCTTCGCCGCGGCACGGTGGACGTCTATACTCCGCGCCCCTTTTTGTTTGTCGCGGCGTGTCATCGGCCTCGGAGAGGCCTCCCATGCAAGCTTTGTGTGGCAGCGTGGCGACGCGCAACCGAACGTCGAACTCTACCTGCGAGACGAATATGAATATGCAGTATTACGATCTGTTCATGGTGCTCGTGCTGGTGGGTGCGACGATCTTTGGTTTCTGGAAAGGGATGGCCTGGCAACTGGCTTCGCTCGCTTCGCTGGTGGTGAGCTTCTTTGTGGCGGCGAAATTTCGGAACCAGCTCGCGCCGATGTTCGGGCAGCAGGCGCCGATGAATCAATTCGCGGCGATGCTGGCGATTTATGCCGGCAGCTCGTTCGTGATCTGGATGCTGTTTCGATTTATTTCGGGCGCGATCGACAAGGTGAAACTGCAGGCGTTTGACAAGCAGATGGGCGCGATCTTTGGTTTTGCCAAGGGGGTGCTGATGTGTGTGGCGATCACGTTCTTCGCGGTGACGCTGTTGCCGCCCGCGCAAGGTCAGGCGATCGTTAATTCTCGATCGGGTCACTACATCGTCGCATTCTTGAATCGGGCGGAGACGATGGTGCCGCCCGAGTACCATCAGGTGATCGTGCCGTACTTGGACAAGGTCGAGGAGCGAATCTCAACCGGCAATCAGTCTGGCGGCTCGGGCTTCCAGCTCGGCTGGCCGACCGGTGCGGCGGCGAACAATGCGACCACATCATCGTCGGCGACCGGTTGGCCACAGATTGGTTGGCCGTCGGGACAGCCGCAGTCTGCGCAACCGCAGCCGGCGCAGTCTCAGTATGGCTGGCCGCAACAGCCGGCGAGCGCGCAGCCGAATCAATCGCAGCCGGCATGGCCGTCGCAGTCGCCGCAGCAATTTGGTTGGCCATCGCAAACGCAATCGCCGCCGGCTGCTCCGACGCAGCCGCTCGGCCAGCTGGGCTGGCCCGCCCAGCAAGCGGGCGATTTGCAGTCGCCGGTTACGCCGACGAACACCGATCCGTATGGAGTGCCGCGGGAGCCGAATCCGTTTCCCGATCCGGGTTACTCGGCCGAGCGTCCGGGCGGCGCCACGTATTGAGCGTTGAGGGTTCGGGGTTCAGAATAGTCGGATGCCGGCTATCAGGAGCCCTATCAAGAACAGCGCCAGGATGATCGCAGTGGCGATCCGGATGAATCGCGGCTGGGAGTTGTCGGTTCCAAGAGCGCGGTGGTCGGCGGCCGAGAGCCAGTAGCCGCAGGCGGGGCATTTGTCGGCGCCGAGGAAGATGTGGCCGCCGCACTCCGGGCAGACGGCAGTTTGGTCGTCCTCTTCGTCGCTCGGATCGTCGATGTCGTCGGTCCAGTCTTCGTCTTCATCGTTCCAGTCGTCGCGTGGCACGGCGGCAATCTCCTCTCTCGTTGTTCAGACGTCGCGGCGGAGCAGCGCAGGCAGCATATCGCTAAATCGCGGCGAAAACCACGTCTGAAACGAACATAAGAGTGATTATCGGACGTTGGGCATTGGTCGCGGGAATCGTTGATGCGGGGCCCTGCCGGGTCGCTTTATTCGACCTCGGTAGCTGACGATCGGGGGCGGCTGACGATTAGATTGGTTCCTGCCATCCACTACCTGCGACACGAATCACACGGTGGCATTTACAGGCTGATGCCGCTCGGGCCAGCCCCAACTAAGCGTCGAGCGGAGCGCGACAACAATAAAAAGGATTGCGCAGATGTACGACGAGATTCCGATAAGAAATGAGCCAAGGAGGCCGCCGACGACCGGCTGATTTAGCATGGACTCGACGATTATTGTCGCTAGAGGCTGGTTGATCGAATGGATGACCCGCAGGGTGACGGTAAACGTGGGCCGTTTGGGTTCGTGCCAGACCGCGACGAATTCGTATGGGCCGGTGGTCGGCGAATCACTGATGATCTTGGGTGTAAGACCAAGCGGCGCCAAATGTCCGAAATAATGGTCGACCAACAAATGGTCAAGCTCCGGCGCCGTGGCGAGGGTCACGGGAGCCTTCACCGAAAGCTGCTCAATCTCCGTGCGCGAGTCGATTAGACGACCTTGCTCCTCCGCCCAATTACTTCGCGGAATTGGACTTCGAAACCCCACCACTGAATGTCGAACGGTCGTAGTCATTTTCTCGGGTGGACTGTCGAATGCGTCCGCCAGCTGAAGGTAGATCGGGGCCACACGCGCAACGGCGACGTCGGCGAGGTGTGATCGGACGACGCGCAGCGTGAGCCAGACGGACGCCAACGTTATCAGAATGAACAACGTCTTCAGCTTGAACCGAAATCGCCACCGTGGCAGTCCGTCGAAATCGATATTGGCCGAGGCAGGCGGCATGACGCGATGAACCGGCTAGGAGGCGTGGCCGTTCGTTGGACCGGCGGCGTCTGCTTCCAGGAATCGGCCCATGCGGCGGAACTTTTCGTAGCGGGCGGCGAGCAGTTTGTCGGCCGGCTGATCGACCAGTTCGCGGAGCGCGCGAATGAGATACATCTTGAGTCGGGCCGCCATCTGGTTGTGGTCGCGGTGGGCGGCGCCGAGCGGTTCGTCGATCACATCATCGACGACGCCAAGCTCCTTGCCCTGGCGGGCAGTAAGCTTCATCGCGCGGGCGGCGTCGGGGGCATGTGTGGAGCTCTTCCAAAGGATGCCGGCGCAACCTTCGGGGCCGATCACACTGTAATAGGCGAACTCAAGGACAGCCACGCGATCGCCGACGCCGATGCCTAGCGCACCGCCAGAGCTCCCTTCGCCAATCACGACGCAGATGATGGGCGTGGGCAGTCGCGACATCTCAAACATGCTCTGAGCGATCACTTGGGCCTGGCCGCGCTCTTCGGCGCCGATGCCCGGATAGGCGCCCGGCGTGTCGATCAGGCAGACGATTGGCAGGCGGTACTTGGCGGCCATTTGCATCTTGAGCATCGCCTTGCGGTAGCCTTCGGGGTGAGGACAACCGAAGAAGCACTCGTTGCGTTCTTTGAGCGTTTTGCCTTTGTGATTACCGACGACCAAAATCTTGTAGCGATCGAGCTTGGCGAAACCGGTGCGGAGCGCGCGGTCGTCGCCGAAG
Source organism: Lacipirellulaceae bacterium (assembly GCA_036499445.1). Classification (GTDB taxonomy): domain Bacteria; phylum Planctomycetota; class Planctomycetia; order Pirellulales; family Lacipirellulaceae; genus DASYDU01. The sequence continues at coordinate 7,972 of DASYDU010000243.1, read as the reverse complement.
AAACGGTCGCCGTGAAGCTCGACCCATTCGTCGAAGACGAGATCGATGTAGTCGGTGAACATCGGCCGATCGGGATGGCGAGCGACTTGGACGGTCTCCCACGGATCGAGGCCGCTGTAGATTTTGCGGATCGTTTCGGCCAGCTCGCGACGGAGCGCGCGGATTTGGTCGTGCAACTCGGGCGTCTTCGGCTCGGTGGCGTCGAGCGCGCGAATTCGCTCTTCGATCGCGTGGATCGGTTGCTCGAAGGCCAGTCTGTATGTGAGGCTCGCCATTGTTTGGAATACGGATTGCGGACTGAGCTATGGCTTAATCCGAAATCCGAAATTGCGTTATTCCACTGCGGGTTTGGCTGGTTCGGTCGTGGCCACCGGAGGTTGGGGTTTGTTGTAAAAGATCTTTTGCGTTTTGATTTCCATCATCACGTCTTTCATTGAATTCGGCCGCGCGGCCGAATTCTTAGCCATCAATTGTTGAACATACTTGGCGAATTCGGGCGTGATGTTCTTATCGACGACGGTGAGGTCCGGCGGCCTCGACGAGATATGGCGCTGTAAGAGCTCGTTCGGAGTGTTGGCGGTGAACGGAGGTTTGCCGGAGAAGAACTCGTGGACCAGGCAGCCGAAACTGTAGATGTCGGCGCGGGCATCGAGCTGTTGGCCGCGAATTTGCTCGGGCGACATGTAGCTGTGAGTCCCCTGGATTGCTGTTTTCATACCGAAGAGTTTGCCGAGCGCGCCGGCCGGCTTGCGAGCCAGATTGAAGTCGATCAGCTTTACGGTGTTGTCGTCGCCGAGGAGAAAATTATCGGGCTTGATGTCGCGATGGATCCAGCCCTTCTCATTCATGTAGGCCAGGCCGGCCGCCGCGCCGACGAGAATCTCTTTCGCGCGATGCTGGAGCTTTTTGTGTCCGAGAATTATTTGTTGCTTGAGGTTGGGGACCTTGAACAACTCGAGCAGCAAATACGCGCCGTTGTTCGTCGTATTGAACTCGTACGTGTGGATTACGGCGCGGTGATCGAGCGACGCGCCCACCGCGTATTCGTGTTTCAAATCGTTGACGTTTTGTCGGTTATACTTCTCGCCCGGCGGAAGCCATTTCATGGCAAAGACGGTGTTCTCGGCCATCGGCCGCACCGCCCAAATTTCATAGATCGCCCCTGCCCGGATGAGGTGAAACATCCGATAGTTGCCGACAAATTGTTGTTTGGCTGGAGGCACGGAGAAGCCGACTGTTGATTGAAGATTGGTGATCGAAGATTGCAGATCATCGATCTACGATCAGCGATCCTTTCAGTTTATCCCGCGTTTGCGATTGTTGAAAGTGCGGTCCGCGGCGAGTGTGCGCTCGTACAGCGAGCGAATCTGGCGGGTCATCTCGTGGTGGTCGAATCGTGTGCGGCAGAGCTCGCGGCCGGCAGCGGCGAGCCGCGCGCGAAGCTCTGGCGACGTAGACAATTGGACGATCCGAGCCGCGAGCGTCGCCACGTCGCCTGGCTGGACCAGGAAGCCCGTTTTGTTGTCGCGAACGACTTCGCGGGCGCCGTCGACGTCGTAGCTGATGACGGGGCGGCCGACGAGCAATGCTTGCGGCAGCACGCGAGCCAGCCCTTCGCGGAGGCTGGTGTGGACGACGAGGTCGGTGGCAGAGAGCAATTCGGCGATGCGCTGCGGCGGGACGAGGCCGGTGAATTGGAAACGATCGGTGAGTCCGGCGGCGGCGATCTGGGATTCGATCTCTGGCCGCAAGATGCCGTCGCCCACCAGTAAGAACTTTAGCCGCGGGTTTTCGCGGCAGGCGCTGCGCGCGGCGGCCACCAGATCGGCATGGCCTTTGAGATGAAAGAGCCGGGCCGCTTTGCCGACGACGACGTCCTCGGGCGCGTAGCCGAGCTGGCGGCGAACACAATCGCGCTCGCCGTCGGCGGCGAGAAACGACTCGACGTCCATGCCGCTGTAAATGGTCGTGAATTTGTCGCGCGGCGCGACGCCAGCGGCGACGAGCTGGTCAGTCATTGCATCGGCGACGCTGATCATGGCATGGCAGCGCGCGGCGGCGAAGATTTCACAGCGGCGAAAGAATGCGCGGGCTGCGGCGCTTTGGTACGAATGAAACGGCGCGCCGTGCACGGTGTGAACGATGGCGGGGACTTTTCGCCGCCGAGCGGCGGCACGGCCGAAGAGACCTGCCTTGCCGCTGTGGGTGTGAACGACGTTGGGCTGGAAGGCGCTCAGCGCGCGACCGATCGCGCGGTAGGCGGCGGCGTCATGCCAGGGATGAATGTTGCGCCGCAGGGACGGGATGATTTCGAGCCGAATGCCGCGAGCCCGCGCATCGTCTTCGAGGCTGCCTTCGGGGCCGAGGCCTGGGCCGGTGATAAGCACGACCTCGTCGCCATGATCGCGGGCGAGGTCCTGACAGTTGAGGATTGTGTTTTCTTGCGCGCCGCCAAGGATTAGTCGAGTGATAACGTGGGCGACGCGCATTGGGAGGAGTCAGGATCCTAGAGTCAGGAGTGACAAAAGAACTGCTACAGCAATCCGACTGCTCTAAATAGGATCAGCAAGTATGAATTGCGGCGTGGCAATTCTGATTCCTTCCGGTTCGTATCGACGGAAGTCGCGCTCATTCAGCGTAAGCATCCTACGCACGCCATAGTCTAACATGACTGCTATCAGCCGCGCGTCATGCACCGCGACGCCGTTTACCCCGTAGCGTGACAGCAGGTCCCGCCAGAGGCCGTAGCTTGATGGACTCTCCGTAACGACGCGACAGGCACGCTCGATGAACGCAACTCGCTTTTGAGCAACGTCATTCGATAAGCCATATCCGCCCCTCGCTGCTGTCGGTCGGGTCGAGACATTATGAAACTCCGCAATGTTCTGAAACGACGTCAGAAGTTCCTCGCCTTGGTACCGCAACTTTCGGAGCGCTTGACGAATCTCATTGTATTGAGAATCGTTTCGGGCGAATCCTCGCAGCAAGATCCCCGTGTCGACGAGAGTCGGCATCAGTCGTGGTCCAGATAGATGTCGGCCCGGGAAAAATCGGCCGGAAGTGGCGGCACATCCAGCGCCAAATCATCCATTTGACCCTCGAACTCCTCGTCGGTCAGGCCGCTTGCGGCCGGCGCGATCGGTTGACCGCTCGCCGACTCAACGCCGGTCACCAAACCGGTCACGCGGGCCTGCTCCGGAAGCGCGAGTGGCACATCCAATTTCAGAACGCCGTCGGCGTATGTGGCATGGAATTCATCGCTCATATCATCAGTTTACCTCAGAACAACGGCCCGGGTCCACGCAGTATTCTCCTGTTTCGTTTCCCCATCCGCGCTATGACACGGCTACCGTCGTGGCAAGCACGCTCCATTTTCCATCAATACTCCACACGCACGAGGAAGAGCCCTTGGGGCGGCGCGGTTTGGCCGGCGCGGGTGCGGTCGCAGCCGGCGAGGACTTCGGCGGGCCAGTTGATCTCGCGCGCGCCGCGGCCGACTTCTACCAGCGTGCCGACGATCGCTCTGACCATATTGTACAAGAAGCCGTCGCCCGAGACTTCGATGGTCACGCGATCGGTTCTATCACCGTCTACATCGACTTGGCTCGGCAGGAGCCTCGCCCTCCCCGGTGAATCGCCTGTGCCGCGGTGAACCGATAACTCGGTGATCGTGCGGACCGAGTCCGGCCGTTCGGAGCCGGCTGACTCGAAGCTGGAGAAGTCGTGCGTGCCGACGAGAGCCTGGCCGGCCGCGTGCATGGCCTCGGCGTCGAGCGGCTGAGGATAGTGCCAGGTGTAGCGGCGATCGAAAACGGCTGGGACGCGGCCGTTGTGGATTTGGTAGCGATAGGTCTTGCCGAGGGCGTCGTAGGTGGCGTGAAAACCTGCAGCGGCCTCTTCGAGCGCGACGATGGCGACGTCCTTGGGCAGCACGGCGTTGAGCCCGCGGTGCAAGTCGCTGGTCGCGAGCTGGGTTTCGGTGGCCACGGCGACGACCTGGCCGAGCGCGTGGACGCCGGCGTCGGTGCGACCGGCGGCGGTGACACGGACGGTTTCCAGCGTAATCTCGCGCCAGGCGGCTTCGATAGCGCCTTGCACGGTCGGCTTATCGGGCTGAACTTGCCAGCCGGCGTAGTCCGTGCCGTCGTAGGCCACGGTCAATTTCAGCCAGCGCGTTGCCATGGAAGACTTTTGGCAGGATTACAGGATTTTGATGGATCAACAGGATGAAATTCAAATCAAGTAGTCAATTGATTCCGAATCCTGTCGATCATTGCCGATCCTGTTAGCCTGTCATCTCCTCACTTTGGCAGCTAACAATTAGACCGCCGCTTGGGAGCGGACGAGGAGCTCGGCGATTTGGACGGCGTTGGTGGCGGCGCCTTTGCGGAGATTGTCGCTGACGCACCAGAAGGCCAGGCCGTTCTCGCAGGAGAGGTCTTCGCGGATGCGACCGATGAACGTGGCGTCGTCGCCGTCGCAATCCTTCGGCATCGGGTACTTGCCGTTGGCCAAATCGTCGATGACCTTAATGCCCGCGGCGTTGGCGAATAGCTCACGGGCCTCTTCGGCGGTGATCTTGCGTTCGGTCTCGACGAGGATGCTCTCGCTGTGGCAGTTGGAGACCGGCACGCGAATGCACGTCGGGCAGACTTGGATTTCATCGTCGCCGAATATTTTGCGGGTCTCGAAGACCATCTTCATTTCTTCCGACGTGTAGCCCTTGTGCTTGAGCGAGCCGATCTGCGGAATCAAATTGAACGCGATCGGATGAGCGAAGGTTTCGTACTTGTGCTCGCGGCCCTCGAGCGACGCCTTGGTGCCGGCGATGAGGTCGCGCTGGCCGGCGACGCCTGCGCCGCTGGTGGCCTGATACGTGCTGACGATGACGCGGCGAATGCGGCTGGCGTCGTAGAGGGGCTTCATGGCAACGACCATTTGCGTGGTCGAGCAATTCGGGCTGGCGATGACGCCTTTATGCCTGAAGGCATCATCCGGATTGACTTCGGGGACGACAAGCGGGACGTTCGGATCCATCCGCCAGTAGCCGCTCTCGTCGACGACGACGCAGCCGGCGTCTTTGGCCCAGGGGACGAAATCCTTGGCAACGGGATCAGGGGTGCTGCCGATCGCGAGATCGATGCCTTTGAAGGCGTCGGCGTTGAGCTCTTTGACTGTATGCTCTTGGCCCTTGAACTTGATTTTGCTGCCGGCCGAGCGGGCCGAGGCGAGGAACGTGATCTTTTCGTAGGGGAATTCGCGCTCTTCGAGCATGTTGCGGATGAGCTGACCCACGGCACCAGTGGCGCCGACAATGGCAATCGAATCAAACACTGAAAGTACTCCTCAACGGTAGGAATTGAACACAGTTCCGCTCTCGGGCAGAGACGCCTGGTAGGAGAGTCGGGTTCAGGCACGGCCGATGGCCGCCAGCGAAATAGTATAGGTAGGAGGCTTGTCTCGGACAACGCCGAGCGCCGCCTGGCTCGGTGGGAGCCTCGTTCTTTCTGGTCAACTAAGCTGCAGCGGCCGCCCTGCCCTGCCCCGCTCTTCGCGTTCCGCCGCCGAGTAGCGCACCGACTCGATTGGCGACGGGGTCGGACCAGGCGCGGACTGTCTGTGGCGAAACGAAGGCCAGGTTGCCGATCAGCATCACCAGGCCAAAGGTTGGCATGCCATAGGCGACGGCGACGCCGCCGTGAATGAAGATCGCCAAGAGCAGAACCCAAGGCCGGGTGAGTCGGGGCCAGATCAGTGCGCAGTAGGTGAGCTCCCAGAACGCGATAGTGTGCGTCATCAGGTTGATCAGCCAGGGATGGTTGGCGAGCCGGGTCATGTCGAGCAAGTATTGATATTCCAGATTGGCGGAGGAGATCCAGGCCGCTTCGCCCGACCACCAGCTTTGTCCCTGAAGTTTTCCCAGCCCGGAAAACAAATAGATGATGCACATGTGCAATTGGAGGAGGCGAATGGCCAGGTTGGCGGTCACGCTGGGTGGCACCTCGACGGGTCCGCCGCGCCGCAGCCGCCAGATGCGATCGATCGAATAGCGGGCGCCGCACGGGCCGAGCATCAGATACATCGCCAGCAGGCAATTGATCATGTCGAGGCCGAAGAAGGCGCCCGGAGTCACGCGATTGGCGTAGGAGACGGCAATCACGTAGGCCAAGACGGCCATGATCCGGCTGAAGAAGCCAATGGTGAGGAAGAAGAAGACAAATAAAGCCGCAATGTGAACGGTCCAAAGGATGGAGGGCGTTTGAATGTAATTGAAGTAGCTCCAGATCAGCCGCGGCGGAGCATCGGGTCCTCCATTGGCAAACTGATGGAGGTCGTGCATCATCTGGGCGGGGAGCCAGCCGTTTTGTCCAAAGAACGCCGAGAGGTCAAATGACCAGACGAGATGAGTGTAAAACAGCATCATGCCGGCCAGCACTCGAATCATCGAGAGCGTGGCCGGGTTGGTGGGAGTGAACCAGAATTCGTTCCAGGCGCCCCAGGCGTCGGCGATGTAACCGCGAATTCCTCCCTGGCTGCTCATCGTCTCTCTCCCTGCCAGCCGCTGGCGACGTCGCGCCTGAGTTGGTTATATGCGCCGTTTTGTGTCGGAGCAGGCAGCTCGAGGTCTTGCCGGCGCTGCACAACTTCCATTTCCGTCTTGTAGGTGTGAGGATCATCGAGCGGCATGTTCTTAAGCGCGTCCTGCCGGAAGAGCGGGAAATGGGTGATCCGCTGGACGCGGACCGATTGACCGCCGTACTCGCGCAATAGCTCGCGGGCATAGCTGCGCAAAAACGCCTGTTGCCATTGTTTGGCTGCCGCTTCGGTTGGTGCCGGAACGCTGCACTGGTCGGCGAGCATGAAATAGCGGTGGTAGCGCAGCCGCGGCCACTGATCCGTCTTGCTCGGGAATTGGCCTTCCTTAATCACGCTGCCGCGCTCGTCGAGCACTTGAAAATGAATCAAATGGCCTTCAGGTGGATCGGGCGCAAAGAAGTGGTAGCCGTGATTGAGGTAGAGTGCGTCGAGGTACCACTGCATGGGCGGATGCTGGGCGAGGACAGTCGTCATCGGCGGCTCGCTGTCTGTCTTGGGCGCCATGTCGACTGAAACGGAGAGCGGCGCCATAAACACCGCGAGCAAGTGCCATGAGACGAGCAGACTGATCAAGAGCCGGACGAACAGCGGCCAGCCGCCAGGCCGCCGGCCGCGCGCCGCGCGCTGAGCCTGCGCCACTTGTTCCGGGGCCGGCGGATTTGGCCGACCCTTGTTCACCGGTTGCTGCAACGTTGCCACAGAAGTGTTCCTCGATCGAGATCGCCGGCCGCGTCGATCGCTCGGGGCGGCCCCATGGCGATCGGCGGTCGGTGGTTCTGGGGCCGAGATGCTAGCGGAATTTGGCAATCCGGCCCAGAGCAATGCAACGGGATCAGGACGACGTTTTCGGCCATCTTCGATCGGGTCTAGGCGTCGCCGGAGAGCCGAAAAATTGGACCAGATCCGGGCTAAATAGCACACGCAATTAAAAAACCCTCGCATCGGCTGACACCGATGCGAGGGCGGTTATTCAAAATGTCATTCGCGCTGCCAGCTATCTAAAGCTGGGCAACTTGCTCGCCGCCGAAATCGAACGACAGTTCTTGTTGCGCACCACCGGTGAGGGTAATTTGCTTGTCTTGTGCTACTGTCTTGCCGTCACGCACGACTTCGACGTGGACTGTGTAGTTCTGCCAGGCCTGACCGGCCGACAGACGGTCGGTCGAAAATTCGCGGACTTCGCCGGCTTGCTTTGTCGAGACGCCAGCAAGCGTAACCTTCGCTTCGGCCGGGACGTGCAACGTCAGCTTGGTCTTGGCTGGCGTGACGGTCGCAGCGTACGTACCCGCGGGCACGAATCGCGTCGACTGGGCATAGCCGCCATCGTATCCACCACCGTAGTAGGTGGTCGTCGCGCCGCCCTCGCCACCGCAAG
>DASYDU010000242.1:0-16352 GCA_036499445.1 Lacipirellulaceae bacterium | reverse complement strand
CCGCTAATGCAAATGTCGATGGTTCCGGTGCGGCCGCGCCTGAAGGACTTTCCGATCCTGCCCCGCTGCCGCTGTATTGAAGACCCAAATGGTCTCGCCAATTCGTGTAGTCCGCCGCGTCCACGATGCCATCGCCGTTGCCGTCGGCCGCCAGTTGAGTTGTCGAGCGGAAGCTGGATTTCCAGATGGTGTAGTCGGCCGAGTCGACCACGTCGTCGTGGTTATAATCGCCCGTGAGAAGTGCCGCGTTGTTGATCGCGAGCGCGGCTGTCAGGAGTGGACCGGGATTCATCAAGTCGGATATCCCGTCGTTGAGGATTACGAGAAAAGGGTCGGACGTACCATAATTCGGTGAAGTGAGTCGCGCAAAAAAGCCATAGGCTCCCACGTCAGCGGGTGGGTCGCCCAGCAAGTACTCCAAGTAGTGTTCGTCGACACCATTTTGCACGGGGTTCGCGACTGTGATCGAAAGCGGCGTGTTTGCCGTTTGGGGTACGGTGATCCCTTGAACGACGCCGCCTGCGTCGGAGCCGACGACCAGCGATTCGCCGGCCGGATCGATCGCGACGGACTGGCTCGCGCGACTCCAGTGCCAGAGCATTCGAGCGGCGACGGGGCCTGTCCCCTTCACGGGACGTGGAATGACTTGCAGCGACAGCGGGCTGTCGGCAACGACGCCGCTGACGTTGAATCCGGGGAGAGTCGTGAATTGATAATTTCCCAGCACGCCAAGCGGATTGGTGCGGGTGAATGTCATGCTCGACATCAGGTCGACGCTTTCATTGTCCACCAACACCATCGGCGCATAACCCGGCGTCAAATCAGCTGGGGTATAAAGTGGCTGCGTGTTCGAGACGACAAGTTTGTTGTTGCCGTCGACGTTCACCGTGATCGGTATGCCGTGGCCGAGCGTAATTGCAGGAGCGGCCATCAATAGACAACTGCAAATCGCGAACAGGTATTTCATGAGATTTCTCCGCCCCGACTTCATTCCGGTTTGGCAAAATCAAAGTTCTCATCGATCCACTGGTAGATCTGCGCCGCTGGAATCACGTCCACGTGTCCGTCGGCATACAAGTAGTGGGCGACATCGCCGTGGCGATCTGGTTGAATGTCCGTCTCGATCAGGTCTTGCACATTGCCGAGTGCGATGTTGAGCGGCCGAAACCAATAGGTGGCGTGGGCGTGATCGAAAAAAGTCGTCGCGTCCGCTTCGACATTGTCCACGTCGGAATACTTGGGATTGGCTGCCTCGAAGACGATGATCGTGCGTGAGGTGGCTTGCAGCTTGTTCAGGTTGTGGATGCAGTCCGTGCCGGGCGAGGAAATGTAGTCGCTGATGACGTAGCTCGACTCCTGCACATTCAAGCGTCGCTGGGCAAACGGGTCGGAGGGGCAGGTGCGAATCGCGTCGACGTTTTCCAAGTGGGGCGCCACCGTGGCGATCCACGAATGCTCGGATTTCGATTTGTCGTCCACGAATTGCGGGAACTCGCCTTTGTGCAAATCGCAGTATTCGAGGAAGCCTAGTCCGATCTGCCGCAGGTTGCTCTTGCAGTTGGTCGCGCGTGCTGCCGCCCGGGCAGCTTGGACGGCTGGCAGCAGCAGCGACGCCAGAACGCCGATGATGGCGATGACGACCAGCAGCTCGACCAAGGTCATGGCGGTGCGTTTAGTGGCCATAGGACCTCGGCCAAAACTTTGTGGCGTGTCGGCGGCCGCAGGCGACGAATACCAGTAACCCCGTGACGGCGAGCGCGGCGGTCGGCGGTTCTGGCACGGCTAGATATTGCACGTGATTAGCGGTCACGCCCAAGTTGGCCACAGCGGTCAATACATTGGCGGCCGTGGCGTTCTTCACGAGTAGCAGTGAGAACTCGTCCGACGGCGCCAAGTCCGGTTGGGTGCTGCTGATTTGCAGTTTCAGCAGGTAGATGCCATCGGCGGGCGCCACGAGCGCGCTTGTGCCATCGCCAAGTAAGCGAAACCGTAGGCTGCTATGCGAATCGCTGTTATAGGTCGACGTGATATTGCCAAACGCGAGCGATTGGGCCGGTACGCCTGCGCCGGTGACGGCAAATTGGTCGGGCGACGAGGAGGAGTCGCCGCGAAATGCGCCGACCGCTTCCGGGCCAGGGTTGTTGACGAAGGAAGCACCGTTCCAATGCTCGAGCGGCGTCGTGACACTGACGCTGAAATGAAAGCCGTCGGCAAACGTGTGGCCGTAGCCATACGCCAGTCCAGGGCCGAACGGATACTCGCTGATATCCAAGATCGAATCGATCGCGCTATTGGCCATCACGGTCCAATAGTCGGTCGTGGGGCTACCGCTTGTGGCTTGCCGAATCGGCAGCACGTAGACCGATGTCTCCGCCGTGAGCGAATTGCCGTAGGGGGCGTCCGGGATGATTTGCCGGGTGACGATTTTGTGGTTGTCGTCGGTGACCTGTATTTGCGGTCCGTGAGCCCAGGCCGAGAGTGCGGCCAGACTCAACAGTACCGAATATGCAACGCATTGTGCGCGCATGATGGCATCCTCGTCGATTGAAAGCGGATCGAAACGACGCAACAAGCGCGCAGCAGCGCCGCGCATCGTATCGCGTCAACAAACGCGCGTTGGTAGGCTATGTTCGTTCAGGAGGAGGCACGACAGGCTCGTCGGCGATGCCGTCGGCAAAACTAGCAACATGTGGCATAAGCCACGAGACAAGCGGCAGTTGATCCGCAATGTCGAGCCGCACCGCGATCAGCGTTGGCACGGCAGAGAGCCAATTCATCGATTGCCCGCCACAGGCGAGCGCACGCCAAACGACGACGCGGGCTGCGGTTCTATCACCACTCGTCGAGGCATCGTCATGATGGCGGCAACAGCAACACGGCTTGCCCTGACCGGGATGCGCAGCAGAGCAGGTCTTTGCTGCGGTCGAATCAGCCGGATCGTCCAGCCAACACAAATCAATCTTCTCCCGCCGCGCTTCGTCGATCGCGTACGCGGGCGGCCGCACACCATGGTCGTGTGCCCAATCCATCCGCTCGGCCAGCGTATGGCAGCAACACGACCGCCAACATTGCTCGGCAGAGTTACAGCCACAAGGGCAGTCCATGCAGGGGAACAGCTCGCCAGTCTTTTTCGAGAGGTTTCCCGCCGGCAGCGGCACTCCGGCTGCCGTCACGACGTACATCGCCAGTATTATGAGACTCGCGCAGCGCCGGGCGGGTCGGCGCCGAATCGGGCCGCCGCGCCTAAACATTCGACGAATCGAGGGCCCCATGACTTACCACGCGGTTGAGAAGGTGATCCCTCCAGTCTAATTCGAGGATCCCGCATTGGTCAATTCGGCGACATTACTCGAAGCAATCGCGACTATCCCGCCGCCGCCACGCAAAGCACCGCGGCTTGGCCCTGCGGTGTGACGCTCAGATTCAAGAAGCTTCGACCGGGCGGCGTTTTATCGTCGGCGACGACGTTGAGCTGACAGGCCGGATCGGGCGTTTTAAAGTTGAGCACGCGCGGCAAATGGCCAGCGCGCAGTGCCAACACGCTGGCGATCAATTCCACAGTGCCGCTCCCAGCGCCTAGATTGCCGAAGTGACCCTTGGGCGCGACGATTGGCACCTTGTCGCCGCCCACTCCAAAGACTTCGCGAATCGCACGGGCCTCGTCGGCGTCGCGTTCCTGCGTGCTCAAACCATGCGCGTTGATATGTCCGATCTTGCCGGGCGACATTTCGGCATCTCGCAGCGCCGCGCGCATCGCGCGCGCGAGCGCCACGTCACACTTGCCGTGCAGCATTTCATCCGAAACGTTCGAGCTTCCCAGTCCGACCACCTCGGCATAGATCGTCGCCCCGCGCGCCGTGGCCGTGGCCAGCTCTTCGAGCACAACCATGCCGGCACCTTCGCCGGCAACCATCCCCGTGCGATTCTTGTCAAACGGCCGGCTGGCCTTCGTTGGATCGCAATTCTCGGCGGCCATTTGTTCGGTCTGCAGGACATGAATCGCCTGCATCGGCAAAATGCGCGTCCCGGTGGCGCCGGCCACCATCGCATTGGCGTGCCCGCGCTGGATTGTGCGAAAGGCCTCGCCGATTGCCAGGTTGGACGCCGCCTCACGCATTGTGAGCGAGTTGTTTGGACCGCGCAGGTCGTTATAGATCGCGATGTGGCTGGCGGGCATGTTCGGCAAATACTTGAGCATCCACAGCGGGGCCATCTGATCGAGGCCATCGTTGCCCCAGCGTTTGAAATCGAAGTCGCCCGCGTCGGCGCACTTCGTCATGCCGGCCTCGTAGTCCTCCGGCATCGTCAGCATGTAATCGCTGCCGAGCACCACACCGATCATCTCCGGATCTGGAACCGCCTCGGCGAAACCCGCATCTGCGAGTGCCAATTGCGCCGCGGCCACGGCCATCCGCGTCTCGCGGCACATCACCTTGAGGCCCTTTTTGATCGCCTTCTTGCGATCGGCCGCGAGCGGGCCGAAGTCGTCAATTTCGCCTGTGAATTGCCGGGCCTCGCCGGCGTATTTCATCGGTTGCCGCTCGGACGGCAGCAAAGAAATGGCCGACACGCCGCTTTGGCCCGCGGCCAGTCCCGCCCAGAGCGCGGCCGGCGTGCTCCCCAGCGGCGAGATCACTCCCAGCCCGGTAATCACCACCCGCCGACGATCATGCGAAGCACCACTCATAGACCGAGCAGCATAACATAGAAGGGGTCAGGGGTCAGGGCCCGGGTCAGGACTGTTAGCCGTGTCGTTCGCAAGACGCGATTGGCTGATAGCTTACGGCCGCGAGCCGCCAGCTGCATCAATACCGCCCGTGAAAGGTCTGCTCCGGCAGCGTCGCCGCGTGCTCGCCGGTCGCTCCCGCTGTCACCGCCGCCGGCGTCACCTGCCCGCGGCTTTCCACGAACAAGAGCGCATCGGCCCGCGGGGGACTCTTGAGCATCGGCACCGCGTCGCCGACCATGTCCGTGATCGGGTTGTCCTTCGTCGGCGCCGGGGTCGCCACCACTCCCATGCTCAACAGCAACACCTTGTCGATCGGCCAGTGAAACCGCTCGTGGACGTTAGCCATCGTGACTTGCGGCACGTCGATTCCCACCCGCTGCGTCGCGCCAGTCGTCGACGGCAGATCGAGCTTCACCGGCACCAGTTTTTCAATTTGGCTCAGCCGCAGCTTTACGACCGTATCGGCAGATTGCAAATCGAGTGCTAAGAGCGGGCTGAATTCGAGTGAGAAACCTTCCTCGATCTGTCCCATCTCCGGCTGAAATCCCGGCCATGCGGTCTGCGTCGGCACGGCGCCGCGCACATATTGCCGCGGCTGCATCGTCGAAATCACGACCGACTGCCCATTCATGATCAGCTGTTGCGGAGAGTTGAATTCGCGGTAGTCGTTGCGGCGACTCATGTCGGCCACGAGCAGCCGCGCGTCTTCCTTGGCCAGAAGCCAGCCCTGTACGCCCGGGGTCTGCACCGGAATCGGCGTCATCATGGGCAGGGCCTTAGCCCGCCAATTCGGATTAGTGACAGTGGCGATCCGCAGCGAAAAGGCGTAGTTATCCGCCTGGCCGTTGACGAAGCGGTCGACGATATCGGCGACCACGGCCTGCATCTGCGGCGTATGATAAACGCGCAACGTTTCGTGGTTGGCTGAGAGAAGCCCAACCGGGTCGGAGTGCCAAGCCTCGTAGCCCGTCTCGCGCAAAATCCAATCGACGATCAATTGCTCGGGATGATTCGAGCTGGCGATACGGCTGGTGTAGGGCGTGATGTCATACTCGCGCCAGACTTGCCCCTGATCGTTCGGCAAGGTGCCTGCGCCCTTGCTAACTCGCGCATGCGTGGGTTCTGGCGTGGTTGATGCTGCCGGCGCGGTCCCAATAGGCGTCGTTACGGCGGTGGTCGATGCATAAGATGCGATCGGACGCGGTGTTTCATTCGCTGCAGATGGAGAAGACGTTGTGGATGCGCCGCCACTGCCATAGCGATCGGCGTTATCGGTCGGCGCGCGCCAGCCGCCGGCCTGCTGGACCTCTCCTTGCGCGCCCGCGGCAATACTCAATAGCGATAGCAGGGCGAAACAATATTTGCGGCGCATACGACGGTCTCCGTCCCAGAGCAGAATCGATGCAGTCTCCGAATGAGGGCGGCGAAGTATAGAAGTCGCCCTATGAATCAGCAAGGCGGGCGAATGCGAATGCTAGCGATGCAATCGGCGCCCGACCGCAATAGCGTAAGCTGCCAGCGCGATCGCGCCCAATATCAGCGCCGCCGGTTCGGGCACGGCTGCCTGTTGAGGACTGACGATCCCCTCCGATTGCCCGATTTGATCGCGCCAGATCGTGTAATCCATGGCATCGACGATGCCATCGCCGTTTGCGTCGCCGTTGGTACCAGCCGCAACACTGCTGCCAAAGCTCTGCCGCCAAATCGGCAAGTCCGCTGTGTCGACGCGACCGTCCGAATTGAAGTCGGCCCACGGCAACTGATGAGCCCACGCATCGACTTGGTAGTTGAAGAAGTCGCAGCAGCCCGCATCGTTTGCACCTGTTAAGTGCAACAACCGCCCAGAGAGCGTCGCCTCGAGTTTAATTGACTGACCTTGGCCCTCGACACCGCTGAAAAAGAGATCGTCCAGCGAAGTTGCTGTTGCTGCCAGCCCCGAAAGATTAAGCGTCTTGTCGAGGTCCCATCCGGGCGAGGGCATCGGCGTCGCCCGTCGCGGATCAAAGAGAATCGCCTTCACGTCGGTAAATGCCGCGTAGGGCACCATCCTTGGCACGTGAGCGGTGGGTCCGCCCAATTCGACATTGTAACCCATCACCAATCCGAACTGACCAAGAATGTTGAGCGGCCAGTCGATGCCCCCAAAGCCGCCGGTCACCTCGACCGTGCTCTTATCGGTGATAAATCGATAGTCGTGCTGCACGAGCGCCGGATCGGCAATCGCCAGATTTTGTGACCAGCCCACCGCCGTCGCGACGAACACGACCAGAATAACAGCACGCCGCTCGATACCCAATTGCTCATGCATGTGACACATCCTCCGCAAGATGCCGTCCCGTGGCGCAGATGCCGCAGGGCGACATTTTACCGCGCGCGACCCTGTTCTGCAAAATGTGTGCGAAAAGACGCGCGGATAGCCTAATGGCCGGAACTACGACCGTTTGTCACTCGGCGGCAAATCAATTAGCCGCCGGCCGCCGGAGCCGTGCCTCTTGGCCTAGCTAGGAGGTCAAATCGCCTTCGTCTGCGCCAGAAATGCCCTCGTGACCTCTTCCCTCGGCGCATCGAAGATCTGGTTTGGCCCGCCCGACTCGGCAATGCGGCCGTTGTGCATCACGTGCACTGTGTGGGCCACGTTGCGGGCGAAGCCCATCGCGTGCGTGACAACGATCATCGTCTGGCCGGAACGGGCAAGGTCCGTAATCACGCTGATCACTTCGGCCGACATTCTTGGATCAAGGGCACTGGTGGGCTCGTCGAACAGAATCGCCTCGGGCTTCATTGCGAGTGCTCGCGCAATCGCCACGCGCTGCTGCTGCCCGCCGGAAAGCTGGTCAGGCATCGCGGAAAGCTTGTCCGCCAGTCCGACGCGGTCGAGGAGCTGTCGCGCCTCGGCCTCGCACATCTCGCGCGATTGGTTCAAAACATATCGCGGGCCCGCTGTGATGTTATCCAGCACGTTCATGTGTGGAAACAAATTGAACTGCTGAAACACCATCCCTACTCGCCGCCGCAGTTCACGTAGCGCATTGCCGTTCGTAGGCGTTGCCCCATTTGCAGCGAATCGAACTTGATCTACCTCCACTTCGCCGGCCTCAAAATTTTCCAGCCCATTGATGCAGCGCAGCAGCGTGCTCTTGCCGCCGCCCGATGGCCCGATCACCGCCGCCACTTCGCTCCGTCGCACGCTGAGCGTAACGCCGTCGAGCACTCGCAGCGGCCCATGACTCTTCACTAAATCACGCACTTCGATCATCAATCGGCCTTTCAGGCGTGCACCTGCTTAAACCGCGTTTCCATCCGCCGCGCCACCAACGACAATGGATAACTCATCGCCAGATAAAGCAGCGCTGTCATCACGCCAAACTCCAGCATTAGCCGAGGATGGCTCTGAAACAGAAAACGGTACATGCCGGTGAGTTCGACGACGGCGATCATCGAGCATACGCTGGTATCCTTAAAGAGCGCGATGAAATCATTCGTCACCGGTGGAATCACAATCCGCACCGCCTGTGGAATAATCACCCGCCTGAGTGCCGTCCGCGTGCTCATGCCAAGCGATAGCGCGGCTTCCATTTGCCCGCGCGGGATCGCTAAAAGGCCGGCCCGATAATTCTCCGCTTCGTAGGCTGAGTAGTTAATTGCCAGTCCCAAGACGCCCGCCCAAAACTCAGGAATGCTAAATCCGGTGAGCTGCGGCAGCAGATAGTAAATCACGAACAGCTGCAAGAGAAGCGGCGTGCCGCGCAGAAACTCGACGTACCCTTCGAGCGGCACGCGCACCCACCATGACCCGTAGAGCCGCCCGATCGCCACCAAGAGCCCCAGCAGCATCGCCAGCGGCATCGACAGAAACGAGAGCATCACGGTCGTCCAGGCCGCCCGAAGCAGCAAACTGGAGTAGTAGCCGAAATTCGCCGATTGCGTCGCAGCGGCCTCTACTTTTGGCGGCCAGCTTTTTCCCACCTCCAACAGCTGCTCTTGGTCTGCGTTCCAGATGCCGTATTTTTCGTAAATCCGCTTTAGCGTGCCTTCCTCGATCGCCGCGCGAATTCCATAATTGAGCCGCTCGCGGAGAGTCTCGTCGCCGTGCCGCACGTATGCCACATAATACCCGAGTGCTTGTGGCTCGCCCACGGCATGCAGCTTCGGAAAATCCTTGCCATAGAAGATTGCGATCGGCACGTCCTGTACGGTCGCGTCGAGCTGCCCCTGTTCGACGAGCCCCATGACACTCGTGACCTCGGGATACTTCTTCAGCTCGATGGCGTCGCCAAGCCGCTGCTCCATGTAGCGGGCTGCCGCCGAGCCCGCGAGCACCCCGACTCGTTTCCGCGGTTGTCCCTCCTTCGCCGCCAAGTCATCCCATGCGGCAATCGAGCCATCATCGCCGCGGGCCATGAGCGCCAGCTTGTAGATGTAGTAGGGAATCGTCGACGACCAAAGCTGTTCGCGCTCCTCCGACCACTCATATCCGTTGAGCACGACGTCGATCGTGCCGCGGTCGAGAATCTCGGGAAGCATCTCCCACTCCCAATTCACATACTCGCTTTTCACTCCCAGCTTATCGGCGACGTACTGTGCCAGCTCATACTCGAATCCTGTGAGCTGATTGTCGTCACCTTGATAGATATAAGGCCCGCCGCCGCTGGCATCGCCGCCCCACTTGAGCGAACCGCGCGCTTTGACTTGGTCCAAAGTGTCGGCCGCTGCAGCCGAGACTGCGATGAGCATGACGATGAGCGCGCAAGACGCGGCGCAAGAAGGCTTTGTCATAAGTTTGCTTTCCAAAATGGCAACCGACGGTAACCCGGCTTTAGATTCCAACCCAGGATCGCGCTTCTGCGAGCCGCCATGGTCAACCAAGAATATAGCGTCAGCTACGGCCAAGGCGTTACACGTATTCTGCCGCGTACTGGAGGTCGTTCACAGAATCGCGAATTAGGCCGGCCGCTTGCCGCGGCTCGCACCGATCACCTCGATCAACCGCTCCCGGTGACTCGATTCGCCCGGGTCGCGCAGCATGCCCCACTTGCTCGCCTGCCAAGTCTCGCGCGACCGCGCGTCGATCGCCGTTAGCCAACCGTAACGCCAACAGGCGGTATCGAGGCAAACCACAAAGCCGAGATCGAGCACCTCGCCTTCGCGCTGCTCGGTGTGCCCAACGAAAACCGTTTTTCCCGAAAGATGCGGTCTAACTTCGGCCGGATCGAGAATTGCCCACCGCAGTTCATGCCCCGGCTGGAGTTCCATCGGCTCGTCGGGCAAGTAATTGGAATGCGTGAAAATGAATTCGTCGGTCTCGTAAAACGGCTGGCATTCGGCCAGCAGCTTCCAATGCTTCTCGGATACGTCGTCGATTCGGCCGCCGAAGTGATACGAATCAATCGTGAGCGCGCCGCCGCAATTCTCCCAATACAGAAATGCAGCCAGACTCTCCCGCGCCGCAAACATCATCTCTTCGTGGTTGCCCTCAATCAGCACAATGCGACACCGCGACTTGAGCTCGATAATCCGCTCGAGCACCTCTCGCGTCTCGGGTCCTTGGTCGACCATGTCGCCCAAGAATACGAGCGTGTCATCGGCTGCGGGACCGATTGCCTCGACGAGCGCCTCGAGCGCGTGCGCGCACCCATGCACGTCGCCGATCGCAATTAGTCGTCCATCCGCCATTTAGCAGGCAACTGAAAAGTAAAGAAGAAACCGGCGGCCCGCTTGCCATTCTAAGCACGGCGTCGGCGGACTTGAACGACCCCTAGGGCCAAGCAGATCACCGCCGGCCAGGACGTGAAAAAGAACAGCAATCCTGGCCCGATCGGATTCGGGTTCGGATCAGGCCACACGCCGGCGGCCGCGAGCAGGATGATGCCGACGAGCGGTCCCCAACCGAAAACGACCAGCGCCGACCCAATCAAGATTAAGCGATTGTGAGCGTATTCTCTCATGTAAAAAACATAGCATGCAAACTTCTACCTCGGGGCGGCATTGTCACCGTTTCGCCGCGGCTGTCGCGTTGAAATCTGCTTTCCAAAGGTCGTAGTCCAATTGGTCGACCACGCCATCTCCGTTGCCATCGGCGCGTAGGTCGGTCGTTGAGCCTTTGGTGTCCTGCCAGATCGTGTAGTCGGCGGCATCGACATGCCCGTCGTGGTTGTAGTCGCCCACGAGCGCCACGCGCAAATCCTGATGCGCGTTGATCAGTGACCCCGGAATCGGCCCCAAGCCCAACAGCGAGAGCGCGAGATTCCCTGTGTCGCCGTTGCGGATCGGCTGGCTGGCCGCATTGTAATCGGGCCGCGTGTCATGCGGGTCGGCCCGCGTCTGCGAATTGATCGCGTACAAATCGCCCGGGCTCACCCCCGCGCCCCACACGAATAGCGGGATCGTAAAATCTTCCTGCAAGGTTGGATCGCTGTGCGTGGTGCCCAATCCCCCGTGATCAGTGCTAACGATGAGCGTGGTGTGATCGGAGAGGGTCGCGTCGGTCTCCACAAGGTGCAGTACGTCCGTCAGGTATCCGTCGACGGCCGCGACCGCCTGTTGATACGTGCCGCTTCCCCAACCGAAGGAGTGGCCGGCGCTATCCGTGTCTCGATAGTGAATGAACGCGTAGTTGAAATGATGGGCGGCCATGTCCGTTAGAAACCGCTGGTTCATTCCCGCGGAATAGGTCGGCGCCCCGTCGTCCTGGAAGAAGTAGTTGTCAATTTTATTGCGGCCATGCGGACCCGTTGCACCGTTCGTTTCGTCGTAGCTTTGTTTGAAAATCACGAACTTGTCTTTCGATACGTAGAGCCCGGTCGAGAGCCCCGCGTCGTGGACGACGTCAAATACGCTCGCCATATAGAGATTATGCGGATTGCCTTGATTGTGGAGCGTTGCACCGTGCGGTCCGCCGTCGTTGAGCGTGACGCCGTGATACACCGTGTCCGGCATCCCCGCCGGTTTCAAAACTGGCCGCCCCGTGAGCATGCACACATGGTCGGGCAGCGTGATCGTGTGAGTGAAGTCAGTGCGGGCGTTAGCGGTCCAGGCAGCTTCGGCTTCGAGCCGTTTGAATGTCGGGGCACGGCCGGCGTCGACCTCATTTTGCATCATCCGCGCGTTGAGCCCGTCGACGCTTACGTGAATCACGTACTGGGCGGCGGCCGACAAGCCGGCTAGCGCCGAGGCCGCTCCGAATACAATTGCCGAAAGTGCCGTCGCCCAGGCGAAGTGGCAGTTTTGGCCAGACCGATTGCTCATCGTGCCGTTCTCTACAAGAAATCGCCAACAGGAAAGGGTCAGCCGCGGCCGCGAGAAAGCGCCACTATATCATCCGCCGTGAAAATTAAAACTGGATGAACGCGGTCCATTAAGAATCCATCAAGACGGCGCTCGAATACGATCCTGCGCGGCGGCGATGTGCTCGGTAAAGTCCGAAACTGGCCGCACCCACAGCGAGCGAACACAGCGTCGATGGCTCGGAGACAAACGCACTTGACTGGCTGTCGCCGCCCAGGCGGTATCCGCTCATGAAAACGTTGGCGGCCGAACCACCGGCCACAACCGAGAGCGTCAAGTCATTCGGGCCATATGTCAGCTGCCATGCTTTGCCGGCGCCAGGTGAGCCAGCAACCGTGCTAAATGTGCCGCTGAGACCCCCGGTCGCGGTTAAGATATCAAAAGTTTGGCCGATCGTCGGCGCAAAATTTCCCAATTGCACGAGGAGCGTGCCACCGAGTGTCGCAGTGCCACCGACTTGGATGACGTCGAACCCGGGACTTGCGCCCGGGGTGAGCCCGCTAAGGAGTACTTGCAAGATGCCGGCGTTTTCCTTCAGGTTGCCGCCGATGGACCGGATTCCGGCCGTGGCGCCGGGTGCCAAGGTGCCGCCCGAATTGACCAGATTGCCGGTAATTGTTGACACCCTGAGCGTACCGCCCTTAATGGAAAGCAGTCCGCCATTTGTGCCGCCATCGCCACCACCACTTACCTTGCCAAAATTCGCGCTCCACACATCGAAGTCTTGCTGGTTCACGCTGCCGTCGCCGTTGCCATCGGCTGCCAAGTTATCGCCCATCTGACCGACGCTGTCGCGCCACAACGTGTAGTCCAAAGCGTCCACCCGGTGGTCGTGGTTGTAATCACCCTGCGGGTCGGCAATTTGCGAACCATCGCCGTTAAGGTGAAGAGCGTTGTCAATAATTGGCACAGCGATCGAGCCAGAGTCGAGCACCAGCGCACCGCCACTGCTAATCGTGATCCTTGATGCCGCGCTGATCGCAGCCGACGCACCGTTCACGTGAACCTGGCCGCCATTGATCGTCAGTGTGCCTGTGAACGTGTTGTTAGCTGCAAGCGTTACATTGCTGGCACCTATCTTCAGCACGTCGTGAGGCGTCGAGATATTGGCATCTCGAGGGTCGTAGTAATCGCGAATCACACCGCCGATCACGAAATTCTGCGTGCCATCGCCGGCGATCGTGAGCGCAGTCAGCAGGACTAGCTCATTGTTGAGATTGAATGTGAAGTTGGCCGCGCCAGATGACGTCGCATCGAGCTGGATCCGCGGCGCGTTGCCGTTTAGGTCCTTCACGAATAGCAACGAGTTCCCTTTAACCGTGCCGCTTTGCGCCGAATCGCCGCCAAAAGTGCCGGTGAACTGCACCTGGTTAAGCATGTAAGTCGATCCACTCATGCGCGTCAAGTCGTTGTTGGCGGAATAGTTGGCGTCGTCCCGAGTCGTGAATTCGATCACGTCATTGGCGTAGGCATCGTCGACCAGCATCGTCACATTGTGGGCCGGATTGCCGAACTCTTGCCAGGCATTGGCAGTGCTAAAGCTCGTTGTCGCGACCAGATTGTTGCGAAATACGAAATGGTCGAACTTGTTGCGGTCGTCCGCGCCAAGAATGCCAAACTTCGGCTTCGCGACCGTTGCCTCCCAATTCGTCAGGTCTAGACCCAGTTCGGCAATCTTGGCTTTCAGCGTCGGATCCGCCGTACCGATCAAGTTGTGCGATTCCGACTGGTCGGTGGCAATGTTGTAGAATCCGAAGACGTTGCTCCCGCTGGGGCGCTCCAATTTCCAGTCACCTTTGCGGACTGCCCAAATACCGCGGTTGCGCCAAAACTCTTCTTGATGCGCAGGAGTCGGGTCGGTGCCGGACAAGTGGGGAGTCAGATCGACGCCATCGGTTTGGAACTGCGAGGCGTCGCCGCCAGCCGCGTTCACCAACGTCGGCATCAGGTCTTGTTCTAGGATCGGGGAATCGTAGACGCTGTGCTGCAAGCCCGGCTCGCGAATCAAAAACGGTACGCGAATTCCGCCTTCAAAGGTCACTCCCTTGAAGCCATTCAAAGTCCCGTTGTCATCGCCATAGTTGATGCCGCCAGCAAGATTGCCCAGGCCACCGTTGTCATTCAAAAACACAATAATCGTATTGTTATCCACCCCATTCGCGGTGAGGGCCGACATCATGTCACCCACCTCACGATCCATTCCATACAGCATAGCCTCCAACGCTCGCTTGTTCGGATGACTTGGATCGTTCACCTGGGCAATATAAGGCTCATTGTAATCGGATGTCTTATAGTCGTTCGGCGCGTGGGGCGAGTTAAATGCCGTGTACAAGAAAAATGGCTTCGCGTCATGGGCGTGATTGTTAATGAAATTAACCGACTCTTCACCGAATGCGTCGGTCGCATAGCGGCCCGTACTCGGCCCGGTCCCAGGCTCGTACTTGTTGGAGTCCCCTTGAGTTGGCCAAACGGCTTCGACATTTGTCTTGCCGCGGTACATTACGTCTGACGGCGCATTGTCGCCGCCCCAGTAAGTCCGCGAGCCGCCTAAGAAACCGAAGAATTCGTCAAAACCCAAATCAGTGGGTGTGTTGACGCCGGACGTGAAACCTTCGTGCCATTTGCCGATGGCCCCTGTCGAATAACCCAAGTCTTTCAGCCGACTGGCAATCGTTGGCTGGCCGGCGGCAAACCCGAACGGAACCGACGCGTTGTTGCCGAGGTTCTCCTCCAGACCTAACCGGTTGTTTGACAGCCCGCTAAGCAGCGCTGCGCGGGACTCGCCGCAGATTGGCTGGGCATAGGCCTGCCGGCCAATGACGCTCTGAGCAGCCAACGCGTCTAAATTCGGCGTATAGGCTTGGTTGGGAGTCGGAGTGCCGCCAGGGCCCGAGACCGCAGCGTTAAAGCCGTACTCGTTGTAGCCCCCGTCATCCGAAAGGATGACAACAATGTTTGGCTGATTAGCGGCTTCCACGACATGGGCAAGTGGAGTCCAGCCCAGTACCAAGAACAATAGACAGAGAATATGCGCAACAGGACGAGGGCAATTCATAGAATGAAACCGTAGTCTTCCTGAAAAGGCCGCCCGACGGCGTCAAGATGAGAAGCTAACGCGATACGAGCGTAATCTTCGTTAGCCCATAACACCGATTCTCTGTTGCGAAGCCGCTCCCTGGCTGCCACCATCCATCGTAACGGTTTCCTGCGGCAGAGTCAAAGGATCGGCAGGAAAAGCCGACCGACAAATCGACGCATCCGGTGCGACGGGCACGATCGACCTTCGAAACCACCCGTAGTACGGGCAATTGCCACCCGGCGCCTGCCAGAGGCCTAGGTCGGCGGAGATTTGAGAAATCGCGAGGTTACGCCGCCCGGCCGGCGATAATTGAGGCGTTATGACCTCCGAAACCGAAGCTGTTGCTCATTATCACGTTGAGCCTGCGCTCGCGCGGCGTGTTCGGCGTGTAGTCCAGGTCGCATGCCGGATCGGGCGTCGTGTAATTGATCGTTGGCGGGCAAACATTGTGGGCGAGCGCCTTCATGCAGATCACAAGTTCCACGCCTCCGCTAGCACCCAATAAATGCCCGAGCTGGCTCTTAGTGCTAGAGATGCTCACCTTCCGGGCGTGCTGGCCAAACACGGTTTTAATGGCGATCGTTTCAGCCTGATCGCCCAAGGGTGTGCTCGTGCCGTGCGCGTTGATGTAGTCGATCGCCTCGGGACTGAGCTTGCCGTCGCGAAGCGCGCAGCTCATCGCGCGGGCAGCGCCAGTGCCTTCTGCATCAGGCTGCGTGATATGGCCGCCATCGGCACTGGCGCCGTAGCCGAGAATCTCGGCATAAATCCTGGCGCCTCGAGTTTTCGCATGCTCGAATTCCTCGAACACCAAGAGGCCAGCCCCTTCCGAGAGCACAAACCCGTCGCGGTCGGCATCGAAGGGCCGGCTCGCCCCCGCAGGATCGTCATGTCGCTCCGAGAGCGCCCGCATGTTGGCAAAACCAGACAGGCCCATCGGCGTACAGGCCGCCTCGGTTCCGCCCGTGACCATGATGTCCGCATCATCATACTGAATCGCCTTGAACGCATCACCCATCGCGTTGGTGGCGCTGGCGCAGGCGGTCGCCACCGCATAGTTCGGCCCGCGCAGGCCGTAGCGGATCGAGACGTGCCCGCTCGCCGCGTTGACCATCAGTTTGGGGATCGTAAATGCGGAGACCTTGTCTGGCCCCTTCGTTAGAAGTCGCTCGTGCTGCGTTTCGATTTCGTTGAGGCCGCCGATCCCAGAGCCGAGAATTACGCCGCAACGGAACGGATCCTCTTTGGAGATATCAAGGC
>DASYDU010000241.1:0-7556 GCA_036499445.1 Lacipirellulaceae bacterium | reverse complement strand
ACTTTTCGCAACCGCAGCTGGATTCGCAGCCGCAAGACTTCTCGCAACCACAGCCGCAGCTGGGCTCCGAGCAGCAGCTGTTGCAACCGCAGCTGGGTTCGCTGCAGCAACCGCAGCAACCACCACCGCAACCGCCGCAGCGGAACATGCCGCACAGGCTGTCGAGGATGCAGCAACCGCCGCAGGAATTACCGCAGCAGCTATTGCAGCACGAATCACAGCAGCTGTTGCTGGCGCAACCGCAACTGGGTGCTTCGCAGCACGATTTTTCACAGCAGCCGCAGCTAGGTTCGCTACAGCAACCGCAGCCACATCCGAGCATGCGATCTAGTAAGCAACACGCGCCGAAGCTCGGGCTCACTAGGGCGATGCTCACAATGAGCGCTCCCAAAAAGTTCCCCTTCATCGAACATCGTCTCCTATTGGTTGGAACCCACCGAGCGAAAGGTTTACCGACTTCCGGCAACGCGCGATGCCGCCCCACGCCGCACAATCGCTGGTCGTCGAGACGGATGCATGGCTACGCCGAACGATTCGGCCGGCGTAAGGGGCACATTTAATGTGCCGGGAGTCGGAAACAGGCGGGACTTGCTGGAGGGTTCCAAGGTGGGGCGTCATCACCGGTCGAGCCAGTCCTTGACTCGATTATGTCCGGTCCAGTGCTGACGCTCTAACATTGCCGCAAGTGGCACGCGGGTGCATCGCATGCGACATTCCCTCGTATCGGTCGCGCCGCGAATGCATCGCAAGTAATCTCGCATTCGGGCTCAACGCAACTTTTAAGGTGACTTTGCCCGGCGTAACGCCTAGTAAAACTCTGACGCGATTGTCGGTTGAGCGGGCCGCTCGACGCGGGCGGGGAAAAGGTTTCTGACAGATCGTCGCCTTGGATACCGCTTGAAATCGGGGCGAAGTTCGGCGCCAACCCTCCTGGGCCCTCGTGCGTACAGAGTTAGGCACACGTTGTGTAAATCTGCCGGCGCCGTTAAGTTTGCCGGTAGTCCCGTCGCGGTATTCCCGCGGCCAAATGGCCTGACTGCCAAACAACGGTAGTCGGCCCCCCACCTCCCACCGTAAGATGTAGCGGTTGGGTAACCGTCGCCGGCTCAGGTCGAGCGGCCCCGGATTCTAGCCACGTCCCAGGACAGACCCGTTAGTTGAAAGAACTATGGTTATGGCAGGCGAGATGAAGCGCTTTGTAGTTGGTTGGGCGTTGATCGGCATTTTTGGTTGTGCGGCTATGGCTCCCTGGCGTGCGAGTGCCGCGGGAACCGACCCCATGGATTGGCCCAACTGGCGCGGGCCGCAACAGAACCGCATCTCGACGGAAAAAGGGCTCGTCGACCATTGGGATCCCAAGGGCGGCCCGGGTAGTAACGTCCTCTGGACGAGCGAAGCGCTCGCCGGCCGTTCCTCCCCGATCACCCTCCGCGGCAAGCTTTACACAATCGTTCGCGACAAGCCTGGTACCGCCGATGAAGGCGAAAAAGTCATTTGCGCCGACGCAGCCACCGGCAAACCAATTTGGGAACACCGCTCCAACGTTTCTCTCACCGAGGTGCCCCCCGAACGCGTCGGCTGGTCTAACGTAGTCGCCGACCCCGAAACTGGCCGCGTCTACTACCAAGGCGTGAGCGGCTATTTCTGTTGCCTCGAAGGCGACAGCGGAAAAGTCGTTTGGGACCGCAACCTCGCCGAACAATTTGGCACGATCTCGACTTTCGGCGGGCGGACCAATACGCCGGTTGTCTTCGAAGACACGGTGCTAATTAGTGCCGTGCTCGTCGATTGGGGCGACGCAGACAAATGGGGCGGCTTTGCCAAGCCGGCCCATCGCTTCATGTGCTTTGACAAGGCCACCGGCGAGCTCCGCTGGATCAACGGCACCAGTATCAGCCCATACGATACCAATTACGGCACGCCCACCCTGGCAGTCCTCAATGGTCAGCAAGCACTCGTCTTCGAATCCGGCGACGGCGGCGTTTGGGCCTTACAGCCCCGCACCGGCCAGCCGATTTGGCACCTCATCTTCTCGCGAGCCGGCGCCAATATCTCGCCGCTGGTCACTGCCGACGGCAAAGTTTATGTTGGCCACGCCAAGGAAAACACGGTCGGCACGTCGATGGGCACCGTCGCTGCGCTCGACGGCACGATGACCGGCGACCTCAAGGGCAAGGAGCTCTGGCGAAAGGACGGCGTCATGGCCGGACTCAGCTCGCCGCTCTTGATCGGCGATCGCCTCTACCAACTCGACGACGGCGCGAAGCTCTATATATTTGACGCCAAGACCGGCGATGAGATCGCCCGCAAGGCGCTTGGCACATTCATTTTCGGCACGCCCCTCTATGCGGACGGCAAATTCTACCTCTGCACCAACAGCAGCCAGTCCTATATTCTCAAGCCGAGCGACGACGGCGTGAAAGTCGTCCAAAAAATTCGCCTTGATGAGGACGCCAAGGAATGCAACGGCTCGCCCATGGTCTCGCATGGGCGACTTTATATTCCGACCGGCAAGTACATGTATTGCGTTGGCGAGGAAGGCAAAAAGCCCGAGGCCGATCCCTTGCCCAAGATGCCGGAAGAATCCGCGGCGTCCCAGGACCAGGCGCCGGCACTCGCGCAAGTCGTGCCGTTCGATGTGATATTGCGGCCTGGTGACAAGCAAGCCTACAAAGTCCGCGTCTTCAACAAGCGAGGCCAGCTGCTGAGCACCGCCGCCGCGAAAGACGTGAAGTTCGCCGTCGACGGCCCCGGCACTATCGACGCCGACGGCACCTATCACGCTCCCGCCGACAAAGAGCACCAATGCGCCCTGGTCACCTGCCAGATCGGCGACCTCAAAGGCTCGGCCCGCGTCCGAGTTGTCCCGCCGCTTCCCTGGAAGTGGGATTTCAACGCCGAGAAGGACGTGCCGCTCACCTGGGTCGGCGGCCGCGTCCGCTATATGCTCAAGGACCTTGATGGCGAGAAGATCCTAGCTAAGAAGGATTTGCTCCCCACGCCACGCGACCCCAAGAACAAGCTCGGCACCCGCAGCACGCTCTTCATGGGCCAATCGGACCTCGCCAATTACACGATTCAAGGCGACGTCATGCTCAACGGCACCGTCTTCGAGCTACCCGATGTCGGCCTGGTGAATAGCGGCTACGAGATGATCCTTCGCTCCCGCGACAAAAAACTCCGCGCCGAAAGCTGGACCTCGCACGACGTCCGCAGCTCGTCCGTCGTCCCCTTCGAGCCGAAGCCCAGCCAGTGGTACACCTTGAAACTCAAGGTGGTTCCCGAAAAAGACATAGCCCACGTGATGGGCAAAATCTGGGAACGCGGTCAACCGGAGCCAGATAAGTGGACGGTCGACTTCGTCGACCATTCGCCCAACCTGCACGGCAGCCCCGGCCTGTTCGGCAAATCCGAAGACGCCGAAATCTACCTCGACAACATCAGCGTAACGCCAAACTGAATTGCCGCGATTCTTTCCGCTTCAAAATTCTGATCTCCAAGTGAGAGCTCGCCATATGAAACGATTTTTATTGACCGAGACATCGCTCGCATTTCTGATCGCCGCTTGTGTGTTTGCGATCTCTGCAACCGCCGACTCCAGCAAAAGTCAAAAGCCGGCGGCCACGTCCGACACTTCCGACGAAACGCCCAACGTCGATTGGGCCCAATGGGGCGGTTCCTCGACGCGTAATAATACTCCCGTCGGCCACAACATCCCCACCGAATGGAAGATCGGCAAGATCGACCCCCAGACCGGCAAATGGGATCCGACAGGCTCCAAGAACATCCTCTGGGTCGCTCAGCTCGGCTCCCGCAGCTACGGCGGCCCCGTCGTCGCCGGCGGCCAGGCCTACGTCGGCACCAACAACGCCGGCGGCTGGCTCAAGCGCTACCCCGGCGATAAAGTCGACCTCGGCGTGCTGCTCTGCTTCGACATCAAAGACGGCAAATTTCTCTGGCAGCACAGCAGTGAAAAGCTTCCCACCGGCCGCGTTCACGACTGGCCGATGGAGGGCCTTTGCTGCACCCCGCTCATCGAAGGCAACCGTCTCTGGTTCGTCACCAGCCGCTGCGAAGTCCGTTGCCTCGATACGCAAGGCTTCCGCGACGGCGAAAACAACGGCCCTTACAAAGACGAGCCCGTCGTCGCCGATGATGAAGCCGACGTCATTTGGTCGCTCGACATGATGAAGGAGCTTGGGGTCTCGCCCCACAACATGTCCGCCTGCTCCGTCACCACCGCTGGCGACACCCTCTTCGTCTGCACCTCGAACGGCGTCGACGTCGAGCACAATTACATCCCGGCCCCCGAAGCGCCGAGCTTCATGGCCCTGGATAAGAACACCGGCAAAATCCTCTGGACCGATAAGTCTCCCGGCTCCAACATCCTCCACGGCCAGTGGTCCTCCCCGAGCTACGACGTCCTCGGCGGTCAGCCGCAAGTCATCTTTGGCGGCGGCGACGGCTGGCTCTATAGCTTCGATCCCAAGGGCGACGGCAAGGGCAACTCGAAGCTCATCTGGAAGTTCGACTGCAATCCCAAGACGGCGCTCTACACCCTCGGCCCGACCGCCACGCGCAACCATCTCATCGGTTCGCCCGTGATCTACAAAGGCCTCGTCTACGTCGCCGTCGGCGAAGATCCCGAGCACGGCGAAGGCATCGGCCACCTCTGGTGCATCGACCCGACGAAGCGCGGCGACGTCAGTTCCGAGCTCGCCTTCAACTCGGCCGACCCCAACAAGCCGATCGCGCCCAAGCGGATCCAAGCCGTCGTCGAAAAAGACGGCGACTTCGCCCGCCCAAATCCAAACTCCGCGATGGTTTGGCACTTCAGCCACGAAGATCAAAACGGCGACGGCAAGGTCGACTTCGAAGAAATCATGCACCGCTCAATCGGCAGCGTCGCCATCAAGGACGACATCCTCTACATCGCTGACTTCAGCGGCCTCTTTCACTGTCTCGACGCCAAAACCGGCAAACAACACTGGGCCTACGACATGCTCGCCTCAGCTTGGGGCTCGCCGCTAATCGTCGACGGCAAGGTCTACATCGGCGACGAAGACGGCGACATCGCCATCTTCAAGCACTCCGCCGACCCGAACGTCGCCATGAAAAAAGAAGGCGGCGAGCAAAAGCCCTTCTACGGCGAAGTCAACATGGGGAGCAGCGTCTATAGTACGCCAATCGTCGCCGGCAATGTCCTCTACATCTCCAACCGCACCCACCTCTTCGCGATCTCAAACGACGCGGGGAAGAAGGATTAACCACTGAGGCACGGAGCACACGGAGATGAAAGCAAGAGCCGTAGAGCGGAAGAACAATAGACAACCTCGATCTTCTGATCTACAGTTCTACGCCCGTCTGTTCTTCTCCGTGCCCTCTGTGCCTCAGTGGTGAAATGAATTGAATATGCCCAAGCGAGTGCTCGACGTTGGCCAGTGCGGCCCGGATCACGCCGCGATCCGCCGTTTCTTCGCCGCCAATTTCAACGACGTCGAGATCGAGCAAGCGGCCGCCTGCGACGACACGCTTGCCCTGCTACGCCGTGGCCACTTCGACCTGGTCCTCGTCAACCGCAAGCTAGACGAAGACTATTCCGACGGCATCGAGATCATCCGCGCGATTAAGCGCCACCCGGAATTCGCCGCCGTGCCGGTGATGCTCATCACCAACTACCCCGAGCACCAAGCTACCGCGGTCACCGCCGGCGCGCTCCACGGCTTCGGCAAACTAGAATATGACCTGCCGGCGACAAAAGAAAAGATCGCCACAGCCCTCGGCATTTAGCGGGCGCGGGCACCGATGCGCAGCATTGGTCGGCCCGCCGTGAGAATCGGCATCGCCGACTATTCCGCCACGACGTCCTTCACCAGCTGCACAAAATGCGGGCTCTTGCCGCCCGCCGTGAGCTCAGCCGCCATCTTCTCCGCCTTCTTGCGGTCCGGATAGTCGAACAGCGCCACGCGCTTCAGCGTCTGATTGAAAACGCCCCAAAACGCCTTCAGCCGGATCACTTTGGCCGTCTTCGCCCGGCTCTTCCGCTTCACCGGCTCCTTCTTGGGTGCCTTCTCGCCTTTAACCTTCTTCTCCACCTTCTCAGACCGCTCCGCAGCGTCCACCTCAGCGCGTTTTGCCTTGCGACTGACAACTTTACGGGCCATGTTCAAACCATTGGGCAGGAGGAAAACTTCGGACGCCAACCACGATGGGCTCGCCATCATAGCCGATTTCAGGCCCCCTGCCTACCGCCGGAGGCGAGCCCGCTTCAGCGGGCGGGAATACGCGACCATCGATTGGACGGCGACGAGCGGCCACCGACGCAAAGCGTTGCTCGCCGAGCCCCCAGTCCTGCAACGCGCCACCTGTTCATAACGTCACATGGATCGCGTTGGCCCGAGCCACCAGCGCCGGCTCGAAATAGATGATCGGACGCCGCGGACGACCATGAGCGGGATCGCCCGCCTTCTTCCGCGCCCAAAAGAATGTCTCGTCCACCATCTGCTGCGGCAAATGGCCCGCCTCGACCTGCAACAGTACATGATCAATAAACGTCGCTTCCGATTGCAGCCGCACCTGCAGCCCCGTGATCAATCGATCGCGCACGGTAATCGGCTTGTCGGGCGCCGCCGGCGTCGGATTCAAAACTGCCGCGTCATCGGCAAACGTCCGGCCTGCGCCGCCCAGGATCGCCAAACCGCAGGCCGCTAAGATCGCCAACCAGCAAACGGTCCGCGCTCCCCGGAAGGGCTTGGTTCCCCGGAGGGTCCTGGCCGTCGGCTCGCAATTTGCCCGTTCGCAATTCGCCCTGTCGAAAATTGAAAGTAGCTTGTCCAACGCAGCGGCCCAAATAATATGGCAACAGAACAATCTCGCGCGGCAACTTTTAGTTCAAAATGCCGTTCGCGACAAGGTCGACCAGCACGCCGCTGTCACAGCCGCCGCAAGCCGAATCAACACGCAAATCCGCGCCGCAATCATGCGCTGGCACACGGTTTGCCCCCATGCTTCGCTTCCCCACGGGCACACGATTTGCTCGGACAATATCGCACCAAAAAAGGTGACGAAGCGCCTTCCGTGGACTAGGATTATGGTGTATCGTCTGCGTCCCAAAGAAGCCGATAAAAAGCAGTACGAACTTCCGCCTTCAATCGAGCATCAAGGATCCAGCGTCCAGCATCGTACTCAACGAATCAAACATTCCGGTAGCAACGACGGTCGCCGAGCGATAGCGAGGAAAAAGGCCGAAGGCGGTAGCAAAGAAACGCAGCCCTCTCAAAAACTTCACAGTTTACAAATCACCAAATCGTACATTCCGCGAATCAAACTTTCCGGTTGAATACCGTCGGGAGGACCATAATTTCGATTGGCTCGGGTCGATCACATGGCTGTGCGCAGCACCGTCCGACCTCGCCTGTCTTCGAGCGACTCCTCATCGTCGCAATCAGCCGGACGTTTGAAATAAAGAGGCCGCGGTCATCGCTGATGATCGCGGCCTTGTTTATGGGTTGAGGCCGTCGGGAAGCGCTCCGCTGCGCAGAGCCTGCGCGTCGCGG
>DASYDU010000240.1:0-7424 GCA_036499445.1 Lacipirellulaceae bacterium | reverse complement strand
CTTGGCATCTGCTGCGGTCCGCGTAATCGGCTCAACCGCTCCACTTGGATCGACCGATACATTTTGACAAGTGTCCTAATTGCAGGGGGGAGCACGCCAGCAGGCGGAGGACAGTCACGCCGCGGTCCGCAGCGACGTTCGCCAAGATGGCGCGGCGTCGCAGTTTGCTGAGATCGTGCCGAGGCAGACCTTCGACGGCGACGCCCGCATCCATGGCCGTCCTGTGCCAAGCGGGAAGCAAGCTACAAAGCCCTCATGCCGTGGACTTATCCCCATCGTTGGGTCGGCGCCGCATTGTGCGTCCTGCTTACGGGCTGCACTCCGTGCGACCTCGTGTGTCGCACTGTGCACTGGGAGCCGTCCTCGTTCTGGTGGAAGACTGACCGAGATCGGAGCCGCGACACCTACCGGCTCTGGGCCAATCAGGCTTGGGAGCAAGAGGGGCAGGGGTGCGCCGCGGCCGGATCGACGTCCGACTACGAGGCAGGGTTCAAAGACGGCTTCGTCGACTATGTTTTCGCCGGCGGCACCGGCGAACCGCCGCCACTTCCGCCCCGCACTTTCTGGAACATGGACCTGCGTTTGCCGGAAGGGCGCGAGCGCGCGAACCAATGGTTTGCCGGTTATCGGCACGGGGCTCAAGTGGCCCGCGAAAGCGGTTACCGCAATTTGGCCGAAGTTCAGACGTCACTCTCTGAGTCACCGACAGACGGCGCGTACGGGCCACCTCGCGGCGGCCCGCCCGATCAATTTGAAATGCAGAGTCCATCGTGGCCGCAATCAGAGGAGCTGCCCGGCCAAGTCCCCGCATCCGCCACGTCGTCGCCGACAGATACTGGCGCGACACAGTCGCCCGCAGTTCAGCCGCCCGCGTTACGGCCGCCTGCCGAGCCGGCCCCGCCGGGGCAGCCCGTGGAAGAACTCGAACATTCGCTGCAATCGGTGCCCGCGCCGGAGGATATTCATTTGCCGAGCTTAGACAAGCGGCCTTCGGCTCCCGAAAAGCCTTCCCCAACACCAAGCCAGTCGCCCCAACAGCCCGGCGGTGCGGCCGCGCGGAATCGTCCGCTCCGCCTCACGTCCAATCCCCAATTTGAGTGGTAAACGAAAAAGGCAAATGGCAGACCTCCAAGCTGCCAATGCAATGCGATCGAGTTAAGCCGAAAATCAATCCTTTTGCCGGCCGTCCATTCGCCATGATCGACTTTTCTAAATTGCGATCGCAACTTCACGTCACACTCGACCATTTGACGCTGGTGATTGCCACGGCGCTCTGCACGCTCGTGTCGGGCTGCGCTTCATTCACGAATCCTGTGGCCAATGGCGTTCCTGTACGCCTTCTGCCGGATGAATTGCTGGCTCCGTCGAAAGAAGGGTATCAGACCATCCCGCTGACGATGTTGCGCCAGCCGCCGCCCGAGCACTATTTGCTTGCCGCCGGCGATACACTGGGCATATTCATCGAGGGTGTTCTGGGCGAAGCCGAGTCCCCCCCACCGGTCAACATTCCTGATAGCGCCGAGCTTCCGCCGTCGATTGGATATCCAATTCCTTTGCGGGCCGACGGCACCATCTCGCTCCCATATGTCGAGCCGATCAAGGTTGCCGGCCTCACGATTGAGCAAGCCGAACAGGCGGTTGTCGACGCCTATCTCAAGAAACAGATCGTCCGCGCCGAAGATCGCCGCATTCTGGTGACGCTGATGCGGCCCCGCTACGTCAAGGTGCTGGTCATCCGCGACGATTCGCAAGAGCGCCAATTCTCGCTGCAGACTCAGTCGTTGCAGGGTCTTGGATCATCGACGAGCTCTATCGGCGGCGGGCCCTCCGGCCAAGGCATGGTCTTGGAGCTCCCCGCATATGAGAACGATGTGCTCAACGTGCTGACGCGAAGCGGCGGCTTGCCAGGCCTGGAATCGACTCAGGAGGTGATCATCCAGCGCGGGTTCTGGGACGAGCGTAACGATCCGCAAGGACTCAATCGCGGCTGTCCGACGCAAGCTGATCTCACTGCCGGTCCCGATAGCAAACACCGGATTATCCGAATTCCAATGAAGTATCGCGGTCAACTTCCGACCATCCGGCCCGAAGACGTGATTTTGGAAAAGGGCGACATCGTCACAGTTCGCTCTCGTCAACCTGAGTTTTTCTACACAGGCG
Organism: Lacipirellulaceae bacterium; assembly: GCA_036499445.1. Taxonomy (GTDB): domain Bacteria; phylum Planctomycetota; class Planctomycetia; order Pirellulales; family Lacipirellulaceae; genus DASYDU01. The sequence continues at coordinate 5,264 of DASYDU010000240.1, read as the reverse complement.
GTTTGCTGCCTTCGTTTGAGCATCCTTTGCCAAGTGACTATGATCTGCCGGTGGTCCAGGCGGTGCTAAAAACAGCTGGGCCAGTGATTAACGGGGGTCTCAACTCCAGCAATCTCAATGGCGCGATCGTCGGCACAGGTCTCGGCAATCCCTCACCAAGTCTAATCGCAATACTCCGTAAGACACCCAACGGCGGCCAGGTCACAATTCGCGTCGATCTGAACGAAGCCTTGCGCGATCCACGAGAGAACATCCTCGTTGAAGCGGGCGACATCTTGCTGTTGCAGGAGACCCCGGAAGAGTCTGTCGCACGATATCTTACGCAGACGATCCAGGCGAATTTCTTCGTCCGCTGGCTCGATCGCCAGGACGCTCAGGGTAGCGCATCGATCATTGCGCCGTAACAGGTTCGGTGCCGCTATCGTGGTCGCTTACGACGTAACGAGGGCTGCCAAGCGAACGTTGCTACGAGTCGAGAGACCGGCTTCATCGCCTCCGAATTGCCGCGCCAACAAAAAAAGGCGACATGGGATATTCCCTGTCGCCCTTTTCGAATTGAATCATGCCAACCGATCACGGTGGGATTGGCGGCCGCGGTGGCACCCGGAACGGGCTGCGATCCGGCGGAACAAACGGCGGCCGAACTAACTGCGCGGAGACCGTTAGCGGAGTCGTCACCGGCCCCGCAGTCGAAGCGTCTTGAGCTTGTGTCGTGGTCGTCGACGTAGTAGTTGCCGATGATGTAATCGCCGCCGCTGATCCGCCGCCGATCGCAAACGGGTTCGCGGTCGCAGCCGGCTCGGTCAAAGTGAACATCCCGAACGGATCGATGGATAATCGACTTACACCGATATTGAACGGATTAAAAAATCGCGGTTGAACCTTGACGGTCCCCCGAGTTGCTGGCGTCAACGGCTCATCCGCCGCATTGGCTCCGCCGACGTTCACGCAACTCAAGCCCAACGAAATCGCCAGGATGGCAGTCAGCTTACGTTTCGTCATGAACTAATTGCCTTTGTCAGTTAATTCCAGGTGCCTGCGGTCTTTGAGTGTACTTGAGTCGCTAACAATCGCCTAACGTTCACACGCTACTTCGACAATCGCCGCTGCTCGCGGCACCGACCCAGCCATAGTCCACAAACCCCAATAGCCGCCAGGGCAAGTGTGCCTGGCTCCGGTACGCACGGCCCATCTTCGACCGTGAAGTTATCAAAGAAGGCCGTACCCGTCTGGGCACCCGCAGCCCCGGCTGCGGCGATAAACGTTGCGATGTCCGCATCCGTAAACTCGTTCAAACCGCCCACAACGTTGTTTTGATCAACAAATCCAATCGACGGCCCAACCTGCACATTATTGAGCAGTACCCGATAACTGTGCGTATTAAAATTCAACTCCATGCCGTAGTGATTCCATGTCCCCAATGCCACCACGGGCCCAGGAGCGTCCAGGAATCCAGTACCGGCGTCCTGAACCAGCACTTCACCAGTTGTTGCGTCGACTCCCCACGTACCTAACACTCCCAGTGAATTTGCATCATCATCGTACGACTTAACGCCCATAAATGGACCGAACTGGTTGTTCACGTTGCCTGCTGGTCCGTTGACCCGCATGTCCCAATCAATGCATATGAATCCCGATGCCGGATAGCCGCTTACAGGCACCGCCCATGAAGCTTCCACCTCGCTCGCAGCCTTTGTCACTTGGACTGCTTGTGTCCCGCCGCCAGGTGCAACGACCGCTGTCTGCACGATCGCCGAACTCGTACCGGCTCCCTTATCCCGCAACCACGTTCCATTGAACGTCGCCGGCGTCTGCCCTTCAATCGAGCCGGTGCCGCCAGCTGTCGTCGTAAAAAACGGGGTTTCAAAACCGTGCGAGTCGATAATGATCGGCGACGCGCTAATGCGCGGTGAAACGCTCATCACGGCTAGCATGGTAAAGCACCCACAAAGCCCGGTGATCCCACGGGCGGCCCTGGTCACAATTTGTTTCCGATTCATTAGCGTGCTCCTCTGCGATGAAACCGTCGAAACGAATCATCTCGTGACGGTATAGATGCAACAACCTGGCACCCGAAAGAGGCACCATCTCCCACGCTTGTGAGGATACCCGAGGGATTCACGATCGTCAATCATTTGTTGTGAAAAATGCGTGAATTTCTTCTATTGATTAGCTTCGCCTCAACCCCGCAAGTGCACCCCGTCCTCAGAGGGGGGTGATGCCGCCGCGGATACTGGTCCCAACTCCACCTCGCCCTCAGAATCCCCGCTATAAGGATGAGGGCGGCCCAGGGGCGGAGCCGTCCCGCGTCGCCTGCGCACCACCTGACATAGAAAGCTTGACTCGACCGCCACGCTCAAATTAGGCTGTAATCCGGGGGTGGCTCGGCTCGTCGGGCCGATTCGTGTTCGGCCGTTCTTCATTGCAGCGGTGGGTGACGGGGGGTCATGATGCGTTCGACGGCCACAATTCTTTGCAGTCTGCTGGCCTCCTTGGCGACGGCCTCCTGTCCGGCTGCGACGTACACCTACAAAGCTTCCGCCCCTCCCGGAGCAATCGACGACTCCACGCTCCAAGAGACCCAAGCTTCGGCCGATGCCTGGAACGTGATCTTAGACGGCGATCTGCCTAACCCCGATTTCAGCGGCACCTACGACTTCCGCGGCGACTCGGCCAACAATGGCGACGGTGGCACCAGCGGCGCCGGCGCCGGCGACCACGCTTGGGGCCTTCACGGACCGTCGACAGGTCACTTTGTCAGCGCGTTTGCCTCGATTACTTCCTTGATTGGGGCACCTTTGTCGCAGGCGGGCGAGTCGGTTTCACTTCAATTCGACAACGGCTCCCTCTATCGGCCCGCCAACGGACAGGGCGACTCCGGCGCCGTCGGCATCAATTTTTACGAGTTCGACAGTAACAACGTACCACGGGTTCAAACGAGTTTTGCAATTTTTGGTTCGACGGCCGCACCCACCTACGAAATTGACGATATCACGACCAGTGATCAGACCTCGCCCCTGGATACGGGCATCCCTTTGACATTTGCCGGATTCAACGTGAAGTTGACGTTGCTCGACGATGCTGGCCACTACGAGCTCAATGTCGGCGACAACTATAATTCCGGCCAGCGGTTGCTAATCGAGGGAGTGTCGTCCATTGCGGCCATCGAAGTGCTCACGGCCGCGAACGGTTCTGACCCGATGGGGTCCGGTCCGAAATACGACACCTTTTTCAACAGCCTTGTCATCTCGACGGTCCCCGAGGCCTCGTCGGCCGTAACGATTCCCTCGGCCGTAGCGATCGTTGGTCTGTTCGTCGGGGCCGGCCGGCTACGTCGCCGCACCGCGCGGCGGGCGCGCTCTACCGCAGTGAACGGCGGTTAAGGCCCTGGGTGTTGTTTTACATCTCGCGCTCGGCCGCCATTCGGAAGGCGACGTACGTAATCCAGACCATTCCGAGCATGGCGCATCCGCATGCTGCGAACGTCGGCGCCGGAATGCGAGTCAGTAAGAAATCGCACGCCAACCAAATCGTGGCTGCCGTTGGTACGAGTCGCATAGCTTCCGTCACTCGTGTTGCTTTGCGCGCCCTGTGGCGGACATCGATCAAAGCCCGCCGTCGGCCCGGAGTCTATCGAGCAACTGTGAAGAGACGAGGTAGCAAACGCCCCATCTCAGAGAATTCGCTAACTCTTCGCGCCCGCTTCATACGACTGCCGTCTGTTAATCTCGACCGCGCATGAAAAAGCCCGCCGAGTCGGCGGGCCTGGTTGACTCTGAGCGTTTCCAACGATCGACGCTAGAGGTTCGACTCTTGTCGCGTCCTTCGCGTGTGCCGGCCATAGTACATCACGCCCACCACCCCGCACACCAAACTGCCGAACAAGAAGGACGACGCCTCGGGCACCGCGGACAGCGTCACGCCGCTTACCCCGCCACCCAGGTCCTCGTTGTAGTTGAGCGTAAAGCTATTCGCGCCCACGGTGAGCGTGCTCTCGTCCGGATGCCCGCTAAACACATGGCTATTCCACGTGCCGGTGTAGCTGATCAGCGTCAGCTTCGTGCCAAACACCAAGGCCTGGCTCGTACCCGCCAAATCGGCCAGCGTCAGAAGCGCGTCGTCGGCGGCCGAAAACGTGAGGTTGCCGGTGATCTTCAGCAGATCGGCCGTGGGTGTGGCCGGCGTCGTCGTGTCGATTTGCGCGGCAAATGTCGATGCCGGATTGAGTGTCACGTTCTCGGTGACGGCAAGCGTCCCGACTGAAGCGCCCGGCGCGACCGTCCCGTTAACCTTGATCGCACCAGTCACAGTACCGTTGCCGCTGAGTGCCTGGCTCGATCCAAGTGTAAAGCCTCCACTCACGGCCGAAACGTCGAAAATGGCGCCATTTGCGACCTTGATGTTCGGGCTGTTGGCGATCGAGCCGCTCGCCCCGAGTACGAGCGTGCCACCGCCAAGCGTGGTGTCGCCCGAGTACGTGTTTGCTGTTGTGAGGGTTAAGCTGCCAGCGCTTGCACCCAACGATAGCGCCGTTTTGCGAGTCGTCCCGTCGCTGATAACCAATCCGAACGAGGTGGTTCCAGCGCCGCCGATTGTAAGGACGTTGGTTGCCATGCCGGCGGCGTTGTTCGTGATACTACCGCCACCGCCATTAGACGCCAATGAGCCGACCGTTTGGTCATGACCATTCAAATCTAACACTTGGCCCTGCCCGGTCGAGAAACCCATTACAAGAGGGGTCGATGTCGGCAGCGCATCATCAACTCCGAGCTTCACCGTTCCGTTAGATGATCCATTGAAGGACGTCGTCCCCGTGTAGTTCAGCGCGGTGTTGACGTTTATAGTGCCGGCCCCACCACTCGTCCCGGCAGTAAACCGGACCCCGGACGATCCCGTTACGTTGCCATTCACGTTCAAAATGGCGGAACCAGTCGCACCCAGCATCGTAGGCATACTCGACGTGCTGGAAATCGCAGCATTGATCGTCGCAGTGGCCGTGTTCGACACGAACCCCGTGACTCCCAGCGTGCCGCTGGTCGAGATCGAAATTGGCGCGCTCGCGGCAATGGTCGCACCACTATTCAAATTAATTCGATACGCATCGGTGGCGGCTGCTGTCGTCCCTCCCAACGTAATGGTTGAGCTCGTCCCGCCCGTGACACTACCGATCGTGAGCGCACCGTTAAGGAGCGGGGTGATGTTGAGATTCACATTATCCGCAAGTGTAATGTCCCCGGTCAGGACACGTGTCGTGGTGTTAGACG
>DASYDU010000239.1:0-9683 GCA_036499445.1 Lacipirellulaceae bacterium | reverse complement strand
CCAAACTTGTTCCGACCCGCCGACTTCATCGAAAGCTCGATCCATAACGTCGGCCTGATGCTCGCGGTGGGCTTGATCTTGGTGGCCCTGGTGCTGGCGGCCTTTTTCTTTGATTGGCGCGCCACACTGGTCAGCCTGTTGGCAATTCCGCTGTCGCTGATCGCCGCTGCCCTAGTGCTAGATCTCCGCGGCGCGACCTTCAACATAATGGCAGTTTCCGGATTTGCCATTGCTTTGGGCGTCGTCGTCTACGATGCGATTCTCGATGTCGAAAATGTCCTGCGTCGCCTCCGCCGTCATCGCCAGACGGCCGGCACAACATCCACGGCCAGGATTATTCTCGACGCCTCGCTCGAATCGCGCACGGCCATTATCTATGCGACTCTGATCCTGCTCTTGGCAATCACACCGGTCTTTTTCATCGAAGGTTTGACCGGCACGTTTTTCCGTCCGCTCGCCATTTCGTACGGTTTGGCGATTATCGTCTCAATGTTCGTCGCTCTCACAGTTACGCCTGCCCTCTGCTTCATCTTCCTGGGCAAACCGAACATCGAGTATCGCGGGTCGCCGATCGCCGAGCGACTCCAAGAGATTTACGAATCTTGGCTCTCAGGTTTCCTCAAGCTCGCGGTCCCCGCCTATTTATTGGTGCTCATCATCACAGCGGCCGGGGTTGCTACGCTTCCCCTTCTGAGCCGTGCCTTGTTGCCTCCCTTCAAAGAGCGGAACCTGCAGATTCATTTGAAGGCAATGCCCGGAACCTCGCAGCCTGAAATGAGTCGAATCACCGATCTTGTCCGCCACGAACTGCAATCCATCAAGGGTGTCCACGAAGTCGGCGCCCATATCGGACGCGCGATTCTTGGCGACAAGATCGTCGACGTGAATTCGTCCGAACTGTGGGTCAGCATGAATCCCGATGCCGACTATGATCAAACGGCCCACGCCATCCAAAAAATCGTCGACGGCTATCCCGGCCTCTATATCACGGTGGAAGGTTATCTCAAGGAAAAGAGCAGCAACGTCGTGGCCGAGCCGCCGCACGACATCGTCGTCCGCGTCTATGGCGACGTGGACTCCGAGCTCCGTCAGGCAGCGCAGCAAGTCAAGAAGGCGATCGCGGGGATAAGTGGTATCGAAAGCGCGCGGATCGATCTGCCGCTCGAACAGGCGACCGTCGAGACCGAAGTTGACCTCGATGCGGCGAAAAACTATGGCCTCAAACCGGGCGACGTCCGACGCGCTGCCGCGACGCTGCTGTCCGGCATCCAGGTTGGTAGCTTATTCGAGGAGCAAAAGGTCTTTGACGTGGTCGTCTGGAGTACGCCGGAAACGCGGCATAGCATCAATAGCGTGCAAGACCTGATGATCGATACGCCAAGCGGCAAGCAGGCCCGACTGGGCGATATTGCTAAAGTCCGCATTGTGCCGGCCGCCAGCGTCATTCGTCACGACGCGGTTCGGCGCTACCTCGACGTGATTGCCGACGTCCCAAAACTCGATCTCACCGCTGTCGCCGACGACATCAAAGGCCGCCTCAAGGGCCTTAAATTCCCACTCGAATGCCATGCCGAATTGCTCGGCGACTACGCGACCAATAGCGCCGCCCAATCCCGCTTAATTATTTACACAATCGCCGCCTTCGTCGGCATCTTCCTGCTGTTCCAGGCGGCTTTCTCCAGTTGGCGACTGGCGATCCTCGTAATGCTAACCCTTCCCATGGCATTGGCTGGCGGACTCGTGGCGGCCTGGCTCACCAGCGGCTTGGTCTCGATCGGCTCGCTCGCCGGCCTCATCGCAGTCTTCGGAATCGCCGTCTGCAATGTGATCATGCTCGTCAGTCATTACAAGCATTTAGAGCGATATGAAGCCGAGTCTTTTGGCGCCAACCTTGTTCTCCGCGGTTCGCGCGAGCGGCTCGCACCGATCTTGATGACAAGTCTCTCGGCGGTGCTAGTTGTCTTGCCGGCGCTATTTATGGGCGATCGGCCCGGACTGGAAATCATTCGCCCCATGGCAATTACGATGCTGGGAGGAATGTTGACCGCGGATTTACTCCTGCTGTTCATCCTCCCGGCGCTGTTTGCGACCCTGAAAGTCAGCTCGCTGCATGACTTGGATCTGTCTCCCGCCTCGATCGGAACTCATCACCAGATGCATGGCGCCGCACCCGAACTTGCCGTTTAATCAATCTCAAACTATTGAACAATCGCCGATTTGGCGAACACTCGCCTTCGAGGAAACCATGACCCATACTTTTCGCACTCTGGCCGCTCTGCCGCTCGTGGCCTGCCTGTTTTTGATCGGATGCAAGCAGCTGGTAGAAGAAGAAGCCAAGGTCGAAAACCCGGCCGCCAAGGTCGAACACCTCGAAGGTGCGGAACACGCAGCCGAACCAACTCGCATCACGCTCCAGGAAGAAGCCGCCAAGCGGCTCGACATTCAGACGGGCGAAGTGACCGGCGATAGCGCTCAGAAGTCCATGCCTTATTCCGCAGTGCTGTATGACACCGAAGGAAAAACCTGGACATATACCAATCCCGAGCCGCTCGTATTCGTGCGGCATCTCGTCACCATCGACCACATCGACGGCGATAAAGCCTTTTTGGCCGACGGGCCGCCCGCAGGCACCAAGGTCGTGACGGTCGGGGCCGCCGAATTGTACGGCTCCGAATTTGAGTTCGAAGAAGAATAACCGCGTCGCGGGAGTGTTCCCACTATGATTCGTTGGATTGTCGGAACGAGCCTCAGGTTTCGCTACATCGTGCTGGCCATGGCCGCGGCCATGATGCTCTACGGCGTCATGGAGATCCCGCATATGCCGGTCGACGTCTTTCCTGAATTTGCGCCTCCGCGCGAAGAAATCCAGACACCTTGCCTGGGACTTTCGGCCGAGGAGGTTGAATCATTTGTCACCGTGCCGCTCGAGCAAGCGCTCAACGGAGTCGAAGGACTCGATATTCTCTGGTCGAAAAGTCTTAACGACTTATCGTCGATCGAACTCTGGTTTAAGCCCGGTAGCGACATTATTCGCACACGTCAGCTGGTGCAAGAACGCATCGCCTCCGTGATCACGACGCTCCCCACGTGGCAAGGCGGACCAGTGATGATGCCGCCCGTCTCCGCGACCGGCCGAGTTATGAAAATCGGCATCTCATCAAAGACCACGTCGCTCAATGACATGTCCATGACCGCATATTGGACCATTCGCGCGCGGCTTTTGCGAGTCCCAGGCATTGCCCACGTGGCAATCTGGGGTGAACGGGTCAAGATGCCACAGGTGCAGGTTGATCCCAAGCGGATGGCCGAGCACAACGTCTCGCTCGAAGACGTGATGGAAACCACTGGCGATGCCTTGGACGTTGGCATTTTGTATTTCTCCAGTGGCGCGATGATCGGCACGGGTGGCTTTATCGACACCGCCAATCAGCGGTTAAACGTCCATCCCGTCCAATCCATTTTTACACCTGCGGACTTGGCCAAAGTTCCAATCGCGAACAAGAAGAATAAAGACGGATCCCCGCTCGTGCTTAGCGACGTAGCCAACGTCGTTGAAGACACCTGGCCGATGATCGGCGAGGCCGTAATCAACGAGGGACCTGGGCTGATGCTTGTCGTCTACAAGTACCCTTGGGCAAACACACTCGAGGCGACCCACGGAATCGAACAGGCGCTCGATGAACTTAGGGCGGGCCTGCCCGATCTCGAAATCGACCCGACTATCTTCCGCCCCGCCGACTTCATCCAGGTCGCCTTCGACAACCTTACCAAGGCGTTAATCCTGGGTTGCTTGCTGGTCGCAGCGGTGCTCGTTGCCTTCCTCTTTGAGTGGCGCACGGCCCTGATCAGCTTGCTCGCGATTCCGCTCTCGCTCGTGGCCGGCACGCTCGTGCTCTATTGGTATGGCGCGACGCTCAACACGATGATCCTGGCCGGCCTGGTTATCGCCATCGGTGTGGTTGTCGACGACGCGATTATTGACGTCGAAAACATCGTCCGCCGCTTGCGCCAGTATCGCAAAGAAGGCATCAAGCGATCCACCGCCAGCATCATTCTCGAAGCGTCGCTCGAAGTGCGTCAGGCAATTATCCATGCCACGCTGATCGACGCGGTCGTGCTGATTCCTATCTTCTTTGTCGGCGGACTGTCCGGCGCGTTCTTCCAGCCGTTGGCCGTCGCCTATGGCTTGGCCGTGATGGCCTCGATGTTTGTGGCCCTCACGGTGACGCCCGCCCTCTGCCTCCTGCTATTGGCCAATGCCCCCGTCGAGCACCGCGAGCCGATCTTCGCGCGCTGGCTCCAGAAAATCTACGAGCCGATCCTGGCCCGAATCATCAATCGACCGGGACCCGTATTTCTCGCTACCGCGGTCGTAATTGTCGTCGGCTTTGCCGTCTTGCCCTTCTTAGGAGAGTCGCTCTTCCCTCACTTCAAGGAGCGCGACTTCCTCATGCACTGGATCACCAAGCCCGGCACAACTGTCAACGAAGAGGTGCGGATGGCAAAGCGCGCCAGCCACGAGCTGCGGCAAATTGAAGGCGTCCGCAACTTCGGCTCTCACATCGGGCAATCGATGGGCGGCGACGAAACAAACGGCGTCAATTTCGGCGAGAACTGGATCAGTGTCAGCCCCGATGTCGATTACGACAAAACCGTCGAGGCCATCGAAAAAGTGGTTGCCGGCTATCCGGGTATGTTCCACAACGTCGAGACGTACCTGAACGAAAGTATTGACGAAGTGCTCTCCGGGACAAAGGCCACGTTTACGGTCCGCATCAATGGTCCGGAGCTCAAGGTCATCCATGCCAAAGCAGACGAAGTCTTCGACGCTCTGAAGGATATTCCGGGCATCGTCGACCCGGAGGTGCAGCTCCAATCGGAGGTGCCCGAAGTACAGGTCGAAGTCAAGCTACCCGAGGCACAGAAATATGGCCTCAAGCCGGGCGACGTCCGTCGCGCTTCAGCCACGATGTTGGCCGGCGAAGAGGTCGGCGATATCTTCAAACATGGCAAAGCCTACGACGTCAATGTTTGGAGCACTCCCGAAACCCGCCACAGTGTCGAGGCCATCCGCATGCTGCCGATCGATACGCCTTCGGGCAAACAGATTCACTTGTCCGACGTGGCCAATGTGGAAATTGGACCGGCTCAAAGCGTGATCTATCGTGAGAATGCCACGCGGCGAATCGACGTCAGCGCCAATGTCGAGGGCCGTCCTTTGAGCACTGTGATGGCCGACGTCGACAAGCGGCTCAAGCAAGTCGAGTTTCCGCTCGGGTATCGCGCCGTCGTGCTCGGCGAATACGCCGAGCGGCAAGCTGCCGCCACGCGCATGTACATATTTACGATCGGCGCGTGCATCGCCACCTTCCTGATCTTGCTCGAATCGTTCAACAATTTCCGCATGGCGGTGCTGGGCTTTCTTACTTTGCCGTCGGCACTGGTGGGCGGCTTGCTCGCCGCATACTTTAATGGCGACGTCATTTCGCTTGGTTCGCTGGTCGGCTTCCTGACTGTGTTCGGCATCGCCGCTCGCAATAAGATCATGTTGATCAATCATTACCAACACCTCGAGCGCTATGAAGGCCAGGAGTTTGGCCCACAAATGGCCCTCCGCGGCGCCGTCGAACGTCTTTCACCCATTTTGATGACCGCCCTGGCCACGGGATTGGCGCTAGTGCCCCTGGTGCTCAAAGGTGATATTCCCGGCCACGAAATCGAATATCCAATGGCGATCGTCATCTTGGGCGGATTGATCACATCGACTTTGCTCAACCTGTTTGTCGTCCCTTCTTTGTATTTGCGCTTCGGCAAGGGCACAGTAGCTCCAGCCTTCGAAGATGTCCACGCCGCAGCGGCTGAACCTGCCTTGGTCGGTAACTAACAGGAGAATCGATCCATGACACGCTTCGTTGCATTCGTTGCCGCGCTGACGATCATCTCACTCGTGGCGACGCTTGCGTCAGCAGCCGAAGAAAAGGCGAGCGCGCCCGAATCGTTCAGCGTCGCCAGCGTCCATCTGGAACAAAATGCCACCGACCACGACGTCGAAGCGGTGATCGAGATCATCGGCGGCGACAACGGCCTCACGACGCTGACAGTGGTCGCCCCCAACGGCCAAAACATTGTCGACGTTAAAGCGCCCGTCGGGGGCACGCTCGGCATGCGGCAGTTTCACTTTGAAACGCCGGAACCAAAAGACACCGAAAGCCTCGAGAAAGCGTTTCCGGAAGGGGTTTACGTCATTACTGGAACGACGGCCGACGGCAAAACGCTGAGCGACAAGTCCACGCTCAGCCACAAGTTGCCGAAGCCCACCACCATCACCCGTCCCAAGGCCGACGCCAAAAACGTCGACCCGCATCACCTCGAAATCACCTGGTCGCCGGTGAAAGATGCCGCCAGCTACACGATCGAGGTCGAAGGGGACGGCGGCGCCGACCTGACGGCAAAACTCCCCAAGTCGGTCACTAAATTCGCAGTCCCCGACGGCTTCCTGCAGCCGGGCGCCGATTGCCAGGTCGGCATCGGTACCGTCTCCGCCGACGGCAATGTCTCGGTCGTCGAGGTCGAGTTTACGGCCGCCGGCAAGAAATAACGACAGCAAGACGCAAGCGCCTGTCAGACTCCGCTTCCAACCGGCAGCAAGGTTGTAGCTTCCTACGGTATCGTAACCGTCTCGCCGCCGTAGCGTGTTCCCATCGCGCGCCACACTGTCAGATCGACGTCGCTTGCCACGCCGTGTACTGAGCCGTCAACCATCGCGACGTTCACCGTTCCGCCAGAGTGGTAACTTCGCGCCGTTACCGCGGAGTAAGTGATATCGGTCGTTGAATCACCCTCCTCGGCGGACGTGAAGTCGATATCGTACGTGCCAGTGCCGTTGCTATACGACACGACGGTGTTCGGAGTGAAGGTGGCCGTGAAGCCGTCTTCATCCGACCGCCCCTCTACCCATCCAGAGTGCCCATCTTCTTCCTGGAAATCGCCGCCGAGGCTACCGATTTGTGTCGGATCGGTGGGAATCTTATCTGTCGCGCCGTCTCCCGGATTGAGAAGCGGCTGAAAAGTCTTCACTTCTGCGAACGCGAGCGTCTTACTCGTCCCATCCACGATATTCTTCATGCCGATCTTTGTATTGGGCTCGAAGACTCCATCGCCGCCGGTATTCGTGCTTGGGTCGTAGACCATCCACGTGCCCTCGTTAGCGGCATAGTTGATGGGGTACTGCGTTATGTCATCGACAACGGCCGATTTATCGTTGACTTCGCTTGGGCACATGAAAACGGACAGTCGGACTGCGCAGGCCGCCACGTTTTTGTCGGCGGTGAACGGCTGCGAAAAATCGATCAGGCTTTTCAGATTCCCCTCTTCCATATAAGGCAGGAGTCGGGCCTGCGGACCCCACTCGCCCCAGGTTGCGCCTGGCGTGAAGTTGATGTACATCGCCGAGGGAAAGAGCTTTTGAGCGGATTCGTAGTTGTGCAGCGCCAGCACCATTTGCCGAAGATTATTCGAGCATTGCATCCGCCGAGCAGACTCGCGCGCGGCTTGGATTGCAGGCAGCAATAGCGCCACCAAAACGCCAATGATGGCGATCACCACCAGCAGTTCGACCAACGTGAAACCAGGTCGGCGGACAATTCGACGGTGGCGCATGGCACCCCCTTGACTAGCGGAACGACGCGGCAAATCGGAAAAACCCCACCTTAGCAACCCAGCATACTCCCAAGCTCATTAGAGTCAATCAATAATCTTGGGATTGCCGAACAGGCATAGTTTTTGCGGTCGGCTAACGTGTTGGTTTTATCATCATGAAAGCGGAATTCTCTCCCATAGGGAGCACTGCGTCCGGTTGAGTGCGAAATATTGCCCGGCGCTGCATTGAAGTTGGGAACTGGCGGGCGAGTGAGTCGCTGGTTAGAGTGATAAGGCGCTTGAACGACAATTATGGTAAGCGGCCAGTAGCTGGCTGTGCGGCAAAACGAGGCATAATCTGATGAAGCGTTCCTGGCTATTGCCGTCCTTGCTGGTGGCGATTTGTGTCACGTTAAGCGGCTGCGGCAAGTCCCAACTGTCGGCGCTTGGCGGCAATAGTGTCGAGCATTGGGTGACCGCTTTGCAGGATCCCGATGCGAAGATGCGCGCCGAGGCGGCGACGAAACTTGGCAGCGTGGGGTCTTCCGATCCGACGGTAGTTCCGGCCCTGATTGGCGCGCTTAAAGACAAAAGTTCTCAGGTCCGCCGCGAGGCGATCCTGAGCTTGTCCAAATCGGGCCGGGCGGCACTGGAGGCCATTGGCTCTCTCACCGAGCTTCAGAAGCACGATCAGGACCCGAAAGTTCGCGAGCTTGCGACGCGTGGCATCAAGCGGCTGCAGCGGAGCAGCGGTGCTGCAAACGCGGCAGGGAGTACTTGAGCCATCCGGTGAAAGCGTTCCGAAGAATGGCACGATCACGGTGCCGCCCACAGCGCTGTTCAATCGCGACTTGATCTTTGACGGCAATTGGCTTGTAGCAATTGCGCCGGTCTGAACGGCTCGAGGCGTCGCGCCCAGAGCCCCATACATGCCAAGCGTGTCATGTCGATTTTTCGGAAGCGCTCCTCTGCCAAATCTCCTCTGTTATGGACGGTACGGCTCGGTTTCGCTCGGTTGCCGCGCTCGTCTTATGGCTATGGCTTGTACCTCAGTTAGCGGCCCAGGTTGATTCGCTCGTAATTACTACATCCTGCGCGAGTTGACCGCCACCATCAAAAGAACTCTACCGCGAAGTCGCACAAAACTGCTTCCAGCTTGCTACCACATTTCAGTGCGGCAATTCCTCCGTCGATGATAGCAAGGAAAACACGAACTCCGACAGTTCCACGGACGGAATCATGCGCAACGCTTCTACCACCTGCGCAAATTTGGCCGGTCTTCGCACGCTCGTTGCGCTGGCATTTGAATTCATTTGTTGCGGCCTGGCGCTAGCTGGTTCGCCCCCATTGATTGTCGACGATCCGGAAACTCCCGGCGAGCACGGCTGGGAAGTCAACATCACGTCCAGCATTGAGCAGACGCGCGACGACACCGAAATGGAAGTGCCCCTGTTCGACATCAACTATGGATTTAACGAACGTGATCAGTTCAAAATCGAGTTTGCCGTGCTTTCATTGGACCCAAGCGACGACCACGATCATTGGGGTGTGAGTGATGTCTTGGTCGGCTACAAATACCGCTTTCTAGACGAAAATGATTGCGGTGGCTGGGCCGTCTCGATCTACCCGCAGGTCGGCTGCCCTGTTGGGAACGAAGGTGTCGGCCTGGGGAGCGGCAGCGCCGAACTGTTTATACCCTTCGAGCTCCAAAAACACTTCTGCAACGAAAAGTACTGGATCAATCCCGAGTTCGGCTACAACATCGTATTCGACGACGACGACGCCAATTGGTGGAAGGCGGGTTGCGCCTTCGGCTGGTTGGCGACGGAGAAACTCGAGCTGCAGGCCGAAGTTGTCGACTTCATTTTCCCGCAGCACTCCGAACCGGATACTCCCCTATTCAATATTGGTTTCAAGTACGACGTAACCAAACACGCCTCCTGGATTGGCTCCGCCGGCCGAAGTTTCCGCAGTCGTGAAAGCGGTGCGCCTGATTTCATTGCCCTCCTTGGTATGCAGTTCACTTGGGGTGCCACCGAGGAGGA
>DASYDU010000238.1:0-16404 GCA_036499445.1 Lacipirellulaceae bacterium | reverse complement strand
AAAATGGCCCTAAAATCGGCATTTTTGGGTGTCTTTTTGCACGGTTGTGCGGACGCTATCGGCGGTACATGCAATGTCTGCACAAACTGAGTGATTTTTTATGAATGAGTAGTTGACGTATTTCGGGATAGCTGCCTAGGATAAGTGCTCTGTTACGCGGGAGGCGCGTAGCAAGTTTGAACTACGTAGTTTCGACTGCTTATCGTTTGGTCTGCTCGACCACCTCCCTTTTCCCCTCTATTCCCGGAGACGACACCTAAGATGAGCAAAGTAATCCTCTCGACGATCGTGGCCGCGCTGGTCTGCGTGGCCGGGTCCGCCAAGGCGGCCAATGGCATTGCGTCCAGCACTTTGGGTCAAATGGGCCTCACCGGCCTCTCGGTCATGTCCGACAGCGACGCCATGGCCATCCGCGGCCTCGGTTTCACCGGCGTCAGCCACAGCATGGGTAGCGGCGGCTGCTGCGGTCCCCGCGGCTCGGCTTCGCCGTCAACCTCGGCGGCGGGCAACAGCTTTGCCACGATGAACGTTGACACCGGTGGCGATAGCTGCCCGACCTGCACCCAGAGTGGCAGCTCGCACAGCGAGAATTCCTACTCGGCTCACGGCCCGTACTCTTCGTCTGGCGACAACTACAGCGAAGCCGGCTCGACCATTTCCAAGACCGAAACGGTCGCCGGAGTTGGCTCGGTCGTCACGACCTGCACGATCACGGTCTACGCCGGTGGTCACAGCTCGGCCAAGGCCTTCTAAGCGATTGCCAATCTCGGTCGACTAATTGTCGACTGACCGTTAAAAACCAAGTGGCGCGATGCCGCCGTTCGTGCGGCAACGCGCCCAATTTCTTACTGAGTTGAAATGTTTCTTCCCCTCTTTTTTCTGGAGACGACACCTAAGATGAGCAAAGTAATTTTCGCAACGCTTGTGGCCGCGCTGGTTTGCGTGGCTGGTTCCGCCAAGGCGGCCAATGGAATTGCATCCAGCACCTTGGGCCAGATGGGCCTCACTGGCCTCTCGGTCATGTCCGACAGCGACGCCATGGCCATCCGCGGCCTCGGCTTCACCGGCGTCAGCCACAGCATGGGTAGCGGCGGCTGCTGCGGTCCCCGTGGCTCGGCTTCTCCGTCGGCCACGGCCGCCGGTAACGGTTTCGCCACGATGAACGTTGACACCGGCAACAATGCTTGCCCGACCTGCACCCAAAGCGGCAGCTCGCACAGCGAGAATTCCTACAGCGCGCACGGCCCCTACTCGGCCTCGGGCGACAACTACAGCGAAGCTGGTTCGACCATCACCAAGAGCGAAGTCGTTGACGGCGTCGGCTCGGTGATCAACACCTGCACGGTTACGATCTACGCCGGTGGTCACAGCTCGGCCAAGGCCTTCTAAATTGGCCGCAAATCCTGATGGGCTTCGGTCCCTCTAGAATTTGAACGACCAAAACTGAAACGAAAAGACGCCCTGTCGCGATCGTTGCGACAGGGCGTCTTTATTTTTATTAAGCCGGAATCCAGCGGCACGTCTGAGCAATCGCGCGCAGGCGAGTACCCGGCGCGACTACCAAGTCAAACCCGTGCCCAGTGTGAAGCCGAACAGATTCATCTCGGGCGCGCTCGCGCTGGCGGTGAATGTGCCCTGATTCGTCGCACCATTCACAGTGGTCCCGGCGAACGATTGGGCCTCCGAAAAACCGTTTCCGCCGTCCCACCGTTGATACTCAAGCGCGACACGGAAGAACGAGTTGGCCGGAATGCATTGCAGAGCATAATCCCATTCCAAACCGAGCTGGACTTCGCCAATCGTAAAGGTGCCGTCTGAGTGGCTGCGGGCATCATTCGTCGAGCCGGCACTACCCGGATCATCGACCACGATTTGCGCGGCAGTTTCCGCGGCCGTGTTGGTCGGACCCCACAGCACGGAGTAATGCAGATTATAGAACCAATTCACGCACGAGCAGGGAAACACTGGCCGCCGACCGTACCAACCTAAGACAATACCTGTCCCCTGACTAAAGGCGTCGTCGCGGGCATAGCCAATCAGGTTCGTGCTGATGGATGGATCATTAATCGTGGCGCCCGGCAGCGAATCATTGGCGTTTCCGACAATCACCTGATCATGCCGGAACTCAGCATGGCGAATGCCGCCCGAAAACTGCATCCAGCAATCGCGGACGCACAACCGCCGGGAAACTTCTAAATCCAGCGCGTAAACCGACATCGTATTTTCCGAGAAGTGTCCGATATCCGGTACGCCGCAGTCCGGACCGTTCCAGATGCCGCCGTCGCCCAACGCCGGATCCCAGCCCTGGCTCGAAGCCTGCATCTGCCAATACTTCACGTCCACGCCCCAGCAGCAGCTTTCGACTCCTAGCCAGATGCGCGGCGCAACATAGAGCGAATCGATCCCATTCGTGCTGTTGAAACAGTCGCGCTCTTCACTCGTATTGACGAATTCGAATGTGGCATTGTTATCGTTCAAATTCGGACTGAGAAACGTGGCTTCCACGCCGGCCGACCAGAACAAGCAAGGCGCCGGATTACAGCAGCCGATGTCACAGCCGCAATTGCCGCAACCGTCATTGCAGGAATTGCAGCCGCCGCAAGTATCGCAACCGCTATTGCAACTGCCGCATCCATTGCCGTTGCTGTATCCGTTCTGCCCGGACTTGCCGTTATTCGCAGACGCCGGGGCAGGCATCGGCTCCTGTTCATTCGCGTTCCGCAAGTCGCGGTCGTTAATCGTCCGCGACGCCAGGTGGACGTTCGAGTCGCCGAGCGACATTCGGTCTGCGAGGGCTTCGCTGGATATCTTGTCCGATCCGCTCCCGATCGCCTTGTCATCTTTAAATCGAATTGCGATGTCATTCGCGTCTTGGTGGCTGCGCCAGCCGGAGACTTTGCCCTCAGCGGCCGAACTCGAGGCGTTCGCGTCCGAGATTCTCACGTCCGCGGCGTCACGCGTCGAACGGCGTGACTGTGTCGGCCCCGCCTGTTGCTTTTTTTCATTCGAGACCGCCGGTGCCGAATCACTTTGACTCTCGGCCGCAAGCGCCGCTGCCTGCTGAGCAAGCTTTGCCGCTTGTTTGGCCAGCCGTTGTGCTTCGGCGGCTTTCTCTTGTGCCGTCATCACGTGGCCAGTCGATTGCGACTGGCCGTCGTCGGCAGCGAAGGCGGTTGATGCCGTGGCGACCAACAGGGCCGCCATCATCATGAGTATCCGACCCTTGCAAACGTTCATTTCGATCATTCCTCCTGTTGTCGAATCCGCTCCACGTGCAGCTGGCCGCAGATGGGCGCCGGTACAATGCCCCCGGACAGGATTCTGGGTTTCATTAACGACTTGAGAATTATGGCCAGGTGTTTTCAGCTGGGATCTCTCAGCCGCAAACGCACTGATCCGAATCGGGATTCATTTCCACCTTCGCGCCATCACGCTGGTCGCGATGGAGCGGAGTTCTTTTCACAGCCGGAAGTGGTACGCTGCCTGGGCGTCAGTCTCCGTAGCACGCACGACCGGCATAACGGTTCGTTCCGCTACGGAAGTGAGTCTCTCGCCAATCGCTCGATGCGGTACAGCCAGAGCGATCGCTGCGATAGCCAATTCCGTTACAGCTCGGACTTCCACTACAAGCGGCACGATTTGCCACTCGCAAAACTAGCGATCGACTCACTTCGCACGGCATGTCGAGAATTTGCCGCCCAGGTCGGACAACCGTTACGACCGTTAGAGCTTCTCAACCAGTTGCCAAAAGAGAGCATCTGGGAAGATTGCGCCGACTGTGACGCCGCTAGTGGAATGCCGATAAACAGGCCCCGGACAGGTTCCTGGGTGCTAGCGGCCGGCAATTCTCCCCCACCCGCAGCTTCGCCGTCAAGAAAACGGTTTGCCCAGACCGATCTTCCGATACGGCCGGCAAAGTCTGCGCAACGAGTGTTGCCTAACTTACCGGCCGAAACGATACAACTGGACAAAACGTCCTAAGCTGCCGAACGACAGCAAACGGCAGACCCCGCTGCGACTGATTCATCAGCCGACGCAGTTTCGGATGCAGAGTAATGGAAACGCGATTGCTGTCTCGCGGCCAACGTACTTCCGCTGGCTCCGCATAGTCCTGCGGAGTCAGCGACAGAATTTGTCGTAACTCCAACTAGTTTTATTATGCACGGCAGTTACTGCTATGCGCCCGGTACGTCCTACCCGACTAGGGGCACTCTGCGCGCTGAGGGAACGCTCGCTCGCGGCCTTTGTCGGCTCGGGTGCTGCTGGGCGATTGCCGTTGCCAGCAGCGCCGCCGCACAGCCGGTGGCTTATCCGCTCACGGGGACTCCATTCCTTTCGTCGTCGCCGATCACCGCGGCTAACCCGTCGGTGCAGGCACCGGCCGGCGCGGCCTCGGGATTGGCCCAACCGAGCTTCCTAGCCCCGTCCGCCGCCGCGCCGGATTCGGGCGGGTCGGTGAGTGTGCCCGGTCTCTCGCAACCACAGTTCTTGATCACGGATCACGCGTTGCCCGGATCGAATGCCGCCGACTGGCGGGCCAAACAAGGTGACTCCGCTCAAAATCGAAACACGCCGTCGGGCGGAGAATCGGGCTGGTCCCTCTTGTGGCGACAAGCCGCCGGTGGCGCAACTAGCAATGCCTCCAACCGCTCGGTCGGCAGCGTCGCGACGCCTTCGGATCGAACCACCGCGGATGACACTGGCACCAGCACAACGAAAAACCAGCCCGGCCTGGACTCGGTCTGGACCGAACTGGCGCCACCCAAGCGGCGCAGCAGCGACGCGCGACAGCAAACGCAGCAGCCGGCGCGACAAGAGTCCTATGATTCGCTGGTTGGCCAGCTCGGGGTGCCGAAACAAACCAACGCGTCGAACGAAACGATCCGGTCCACGGCGTCGACAACCGTCAATGAACCGTCGAGTTCGCCGTCCACAAGGACGCAGCCGGCTCGCGTCGCCAATTTGCCTGTGACTACTCCGTCGACCAACACATCATCGACGAACTCGGTATTCGCCGGACTTTTGTCCCAGATGGCAGGGGAAAGCGGTGCGCAATCGACGGACGACTCGAACAGTCCGCCGGACAGTCGTCGCAACTTCGCGCGACCCGCAGGCGGCTTCGCGCAGCCCGCGGCCGCGCGGTCGGCGGCAAACGAGGCGTCCCAGGGGACGCAGTCGCAACCGGCCGGTTTTTGGGCACAACTTGCCCGGCCGTTCACGATGCAAACCGATGAAACGCCAATCCGTCGGCCCGCCGATAATCAAATTACCCAGGTGGCGACAGCCTCCGCACAAAACGACGACGCGCCGGAGTCCGATCGCGTGCCGCAATTGCTGCTGCCGTTCTATCAGACGAACGGATCGCCGCAGCCCGATAGAAACGAATCTCAAATTGCCCAAGCGCGCTCGCGCCATCATGGCCCCGACGTGGAGCACACCGTTCGTGGGTCGCAGCTGACGCGGCAGTTGGCAGTCACCACCGGCGAGGATCTGCATGCTAAGCCGGGCGAGTCGGCGCTGCGGAGCGACCAGGAAGCGTGGGACAGTGGCTGGACCGCGCAAGCGCCGGCTGACCTAAACCCATTTGCGATGACCGTCAAACCCGATCGGCCGGTCAACTTTGTCAGCCAAACAATGACGGTCGCCTATTTGCAGGAAGCGATACCGACGCCGGCCGAGGCCCCCGAGCCCGACAAGATCAATCTGCCCGGTGACGAGACCACGCCCGAAGTCGACAAAGCCGCCGCCGGCCAAGACTCCAATGGCGAAAAAGGCGCGGGCAAGAAACAGGAAGACAAGCTGGCCACTGCCGACAAGCTCGGCGAAAAGCCCGAAGACCGGTCGCTCGATTTCTTGCGGGCCGAAACCGTGCTGCTGAAGCCGGGCAAGTATCAATTCGACATCGGCGTCTCCTATTCAATTCAAGAACGCAATTTTCCGATTCTCTTCCGCACCGTCGATCCTACGAATCCGATCGACGATGCCCACGTCCTTACGACCGACGGTACAAATATCCTGTTCAGCGCCGACGAAGCTCGCTTCAAAACCCGCGAGTTCGAAGTGCCGATGCAGTTGCGGTACGGTTTGTACAAGCGCGTGCAACTCTTCGTCGGTGCTCCGGTCGGCTGGTCCAACACGGAAGTCGATCTCACGGGTCGCGACGAGTTTAAAAACGACGGTGGCCTCGGCGACGTCTATGCCGGCGCCACTATTCAGTTCCAGGAAGCCGAGGCAGACTGCCCCTACGTCATTGGTACCGGTTTCGTAACAGCGCCCACAGGCGGCGATCCGTTCACCAACGTCAGTGTTTTTGCTCCGACCGGTCCCTCGCTTGGCAACGGCTTCTGGAAACTTTCCGGCAACCTGCTCTTAATTCAGCCGATGGATCCAGTTACGTTTTTCTACGGAGCTGGCATGCGCGGCTCGTTCGAGCACGACTATGTCGGCGCCACGTTCGAGCCCGGCCTGGAATATACTTACACCTTCGGTCTGGGCTTTGCCATCAACGAAAAAGTGACCCTCAGCTCGCAGCTGTTTGGCGAATACCAAAGCCGCCTTCAAATCAACGGCCAAGGCCTCGAGGGTTCCTCGCAGGAACCTATCTCGCTTCAGCTGGCGGCGACCATTGCCCGGCCCTGCGATCGACTGGTCGAGCCGTTCGTTCAATTCGGCATGACCGAAGACGCGGTCGCGGTGAATTTCGGCATCACATACACGTATTGAGCGGCTGTGCGTCGGGCGATAGAGCCTGGCATGCCAAGGTACCAGGAATCGCACCATGCGGCTCTTCACCATCTTGAGCCTCGTCGTGGCACTCGCATCGGCCACCTCATTGGCGCGCGCCGACGGCTACTCCGAATCGCAGCCAGCGCAACAGCAGCCATCGCAAACGCAGCAGCAGGGCCAGCAAAAGCAGAAAAAGCCCAAGCCGCAAAAGCCGTATGAGCCAAAAGAACCGACCCCGATCCGCGATGCCAACCACCAATCCGAGATCGTGGTCCACAACTACGAATGGCTCAAGCAGCAGCACATCGTGATGCAGAAGCGGGACTTTTCCTGCGGCGCCGCCGCCGTGGCCACCATCGCCCGCTATTACTGGGGCGACAAGGTCGATGAAGACATCTTCCTGCGAGCGCTCGATACGGTGCTAACCGACGAAGAAGCTGTCGACCGCATCAAAAACGGATTGGCAATGACCGATTTGCGGCGGGCCGCCGTCATCGCGGGCTACCAAGCCATCGTCGGCAGGCTGACCTTCGCAAAACTCGCCGAGTCCAAGGTGCCGCTGGTCGTTGGCATCAAGCCGGGCGGCCACAAACACTTCGTCGTCTATCGCGGCACCGATTGGGAATGGGTCTATGTGGCCGACCCGATCCGCGGCAACCTCCGCATGCCCGTCAGAGAATTCGTCGACCAGTGGCAAGAAAAGGCCGTGCTCGTGATTTCCAAACCCGGCGCCAAGTTGAAAGATCATTCGCAGCTCAGCCTCACGCCCGAGGACCTGCTGCTTGGCGACACGACCGAGCAGTACATCCGCGCCCAAGCGCCGTTTCCGCCGCAAGTCAAGCAGGCGCTGCGCTGACATAACCGCAAGCTCGTAGCGTCACATCTTCAGCGCGTTATTGAGCGTGTTTAGATAAAAGAAAGCCAGGCGGAAGATCATCAGTGTGATCAGCGCCGCCACGATCGCCCAGACCGCAAAGCCGGCTAATTTCGTCAGCGTTTGAAGTGCTAATTCGGCTTCTTCTTGATAGCGGCGTGAGAGGCGATCGGTCGATTCGACGATTTGGCCGCTCTCTTCGGCGACTTGCAGGGCATCGATAAAATCGCTCTTAAATGCGCCGCTCCGCGCCATCGCCAGATGAATCGGCTGGCCGGCCGCCACGTCGGCAACGATCTGACCCGTATGGCGAATGTAGAAATCGCTCCCCGTCGACCGCAACACTAGCGGCACGACCTTGCGCAAGTCCATCTCCACGTTCATCATCAAATGGAGCGCCCAAGTCAGCCGCGCGAGCGCCAGCTTTTCCAGCGAGGTCCCCAGCCCCGGGACGCGATACACGGCCCGCTGTAGCGGCCGCGTCCAGAGCACGCCGCGCCGCACGGCCACTACCAGTCCTGCCACGCAGAGACTGACCGCGATGACAAAGTTGATATAAATCACCAGGCCGCGTGTGCCGACCAATCCAAAGCCCAGGATGTCGATCGGCTGGCCATTGTTCCGCTGAGCAATCACGCCCAGCACCAAAATCATGACCCCGATGATAAAAATTGCGAACGTGAGCTCGATCATCGGCCAGGTAATTGCCTTGAGGAACGATCGCTGCAGCTGCAATTGGTGCCGATAATGGTCCGAGAGGCGGTGAAATACGCGGCCCAGCGTGCCCGTTTGTTCGCCCACCTCCACCATCTCCAGAAACAGCTTCGGAAAAAGATGACTGCTGCCCGAGAGCGCGCCCGAAAGACTGTCGCCGCGATTGACCGCATCGCGAATTTTGGTGAACTCAAACTGCAATCTACCGCGGGCAGCTTCCGTTTCGCGTTGCCAGGTGCGACGGATGTCGATGCCCGATTCCGTTTCCACGGCCAGTCGGTGGCTCAAATCCGTCAGGGCCTTCGTCGATAGGGGAGGAGAAGGAAGCATGGTCGTGCGTCAGGCTTTCATCCCCATTCCCACGCGTCGAGTGGGAATGCAATTCTCCGCCGCGCCGCGGCGATTCACGGTCTAGCGGTATCTACAATCGATTCGTCTCGCGACCAAATGCCCCGCCCTTCGCGTTGGGCCTCTTTCTGCGCGTCGGACAATCGCCGTTTCATCGCGCTATTGTAATTATAACCGACTTTGGCGCGGGCGAGCCCAGCACGGATCAGCTCTTCGTTGAGCATCTCATCGCCATTCCAGACAAAGGCCAGAAAGCGGTCGCGTCGATCACGCCGCTCCAAGGGAAACGTCAGCCCCACTCGCCCCCCTGCCCGCTCGACAAACTCTTTCGTAAGCTCGCTCGCCTCCGAGCTCCAAGGCGTGGCCGGCGCGTCCTCCTTGACCGTTTCAGGCGGATCGATGCCATCTACGTGGACGATCGCGCCCGTCATCAGCTCAAGCGTGTCGCCATCGATTACGCGGCGAACCTCATAGATGCCCTCCGCGAGCGACTCCGGCCCCGCGTGACCCGTCGAGCTGAAAAACCACTTGGAAGCGATCACAACAGCCAGCGCGATCCAAATCCAAATCGATCGCAGATCGCGCCAATACGGCCGCATCGATCGGTCGGAACTCGCCCGACATGCCTTCTTATCATCAGACATACGAGTGGTCGTCACCTGCCGCAACTTAGGCTAAACTGGTCACCGGTTCATCGTAGCCGAAAACCTGCGGTCAGTCGATCAATCGATTGTCCCAATCGTTCAAGACTGGCAAACAACTTCGATCAACATGCTCGCCATTCGTTGTTCGCAACTCGTCAAACGCTACGAAGGCAAGCCGCCCGTCGACGCGGTTCGCGGCCTCGATCTGGCGGTCGAGCAAGGTGAGTGCTTCGGCCTGCTGGGTCCCAACGGCGCGGGAAAAACCACCACGATCGAGATTCTCGAAGGCCTGCTCGATGCCACTTCGGGCGAAGTCGAGGTGCTCGGATTTCGCTGGGGCCGCCAGGATGAAGAGATCCGCCAGCGGATCGGCATTTCGCTGCAAGAGACGCGGCTCTCCGAAAAACTAAGCGTCCGCGAAACGCTTACGCTCTTCCGCAGCTTCTACCGGCAAGGGATCGAGCCGGAGCAAGCCATGGCGCAAGTTTCGCTCGAAGAGAAAGGCAAGTCATGGGTTCGCGATCTCTCCGGCGGGCAAAAGCAGCGCCTCGCCGTGGCCTGTGCGCTGGTCGGCGATCCGGAGCTCTTGTTTCTCGACGAGCCGACCACCGGGCTCGATCCCCAATCCCGACGCCAGCTATGGGAAATCATCCGCGGCTTTCGCGACGTGGGCCGCACTGTGCTCCTCACGACACACTACATGGACGAAGCCGAGCGGCTCTGCGATCGCGTGGCGATCGTCGACCACGGCCAGCTCATGGCCCTCGACACGCCCAATCAATTGATCGCCAGCCTGGGCAGCGAACACGTGATCGAATTCACTTACGACTGCCACGCCAGCGAAAGCAACGTCGCGGCCTCAAGTTTTGCCGATCTGCCCTCGGTCATCTCGACGCGCACCGAAGGCGATCGCATCTGTCTTTCGGTCCGCGAGCCTCACGTCGCATTGCCGGCGCTCCTCGAGCGACTTGCCAGCCAAAGCCGCCGCCTGACAGGTCTCACCACACGACAAGCCAGCCTGGAAGACGTATTCGTAAAACTTGCCGGCCGCCATTTGAGCGACGAACCAACCAACAACTCTTAGCTTCCTGTAGTCCGCAATCCGAAATCCGCAATGCCTTCTCCAGACCATCACCGCCGCTATTGGCCCCTCGGCCAACTGATCTCGGCCCGCGTTCGCGAGTTTTTGCGCGAGCCGGAGGCGCTCTTCTGGGTCTACGGCTTTCCGATCTTGATGACCGTCGCGCTCGGCATCGCGTTTCGCAACCAGCGCGTGGAAAAAATTGTCGTCGATGTCGTCGACGGCCCGGCCGCCGCGACAACTCGCGACGCGCTGGCCGGAGCAACAACCAGCGAGCGATTCCAAGCCGAGATTCTGCCCGAGGAACAAGCTCGCCTGGGTCTCCGGACTGGCCGAACTGACTTGGTTGTCGTGGCCGCGGCGGACGACGGTGCAATATCCCGCCAGCGTTATGAATACCGTTTCGACCCCACGCGGCCCCAGAGCGTGCTCGCGCGAAATGCCGTCGACGACCAGCTGCAACGCGCCGGCGGACGACAGGATGTTGCCGATGTCACGCTCACGCCCGTCAACGAACCCGGCAGCCGCTACATCGACTTCCTCGTGCCGGGCCTTCTGGGCATGAGTCTGATGGGCGGCGGCCTGTGGGGCGTCGGCTTCGTCACCGTCGACATGCGGATGCGCAAGCTTCTCAAGCGGTTCCTTGCCACGCCGATGAAGAAAATTGACTTCCTGATGGGCATCATGCTCAGCCGGATGCTGTTCATGGTGCCCGAAGTTGTCGTTCTGTTACTCTTCGCGCGGTACGCGTTTGGCGTCGTTAATCATGGCAGCGTGTCCGCGGTGATGACGCTCGTGCTCCTGGGCGCGACGATGTTTTCCGGCATCGGCCTGCTCGTGGCCAGCCGCGCCAAAACAATCGAAACCGTCACCGGCCTCATGAATCTCGTGATGCTGCCCATGTGGATCCTCTCAGGCATTTTCTTTTCATCCGAGCGCTTTCCCGCGGCCGCTCAACCGCTGATCAAAGCCGCCCCCCTCACGCCGCTGATCGATGCCCTGCGTGCCGTGATGCTGGAAGGGGCCACGCTCGCCTCTCAGTTGCCGCGCGTGGCGATCATGGCTGCCTGGGGTATCTTCTCGTTCGCGCTCGCGCTCCGCTGGTTCCGCTGGCGATGACTTAAAATGTCGCAATCGATTGCGACAGTCGATTGAGTGTGCTAGCTTGATCGGCTGGGCTGGGCTCTCGATCGCGGTGGTGACCGCATAATCTTGTCGACCGAATCGGGCACGGCAGCATCCGCAGGGCCGCAGACGCCTTTCTTTTCCTCGAGGTGAGCGCAAACCGATGGCCCAGAGCGATCTCCGAATTGTCATCTTGGGAGGCGGGTTTGCCGGCGTCTATGCCGCCAAGTATCTGTCCCACTATTTGGGAAAGGCCGATCGCGCCCGCGTGCAGATCTCGCTGGTGAGTCCCGAAAACTATCTCGTTTTTCAACCCATGCTGCCGGAGGTCATTTCCGGAACCTTGGAAATTCTCCACGTGATCAGCCCTATCCGGCGGATCGTGCCCAACGCCACTCTGTACGTCCGCGCAGTCGAGTCGATCGACGTGGCGCAACGACGCGTCCGCCTCGCACCGGGTTACGGACTGCGGCATCTCGATCTGGAGTACGACCATTTGGTGATCGCGCTTGGCACAAACCTCGCGCACAAGTCCGTCCCCGGCTTGGCACAACATGCCATCCCGTTCAAGTATCTGGGCGACGCACTGCGGCTGCGAAACCATCTCGTGCACGTGCTCGAGGAAGCGGCGATTGCCGACGACGAGGAAGAACGCCGCCGACTCTTAACATTTGTCGTTGCTGGCGGCGGGTTTTCCGGGGTGGAGTGCATTGCAGAAATGCACGATTTCTTGATGCATGCGGTGAAGGCCTATCCTGGTCTCGCGGCCAAAGACCTTCGCACCGTGCTGCTGCAGAGCGCTGACCACATCTTGCCGGAAATGAAGCCGTCGCTGGCCGCCTTCGCACATCGGCTGCTCGAGCGCCGCGGCGTCGAGATTCTGCTCAATACGCGGCTCACCGCCTGCACCGAGCAAGCCGCGGTCGTGATGCACAAGCCGACAAATCAAAAGTCCACCATTCCAGCGCGGACCGTTGTGGCCACGGTTCCGGTCGAGCCTCATCCGCTGCTCGGCAGCCTGCCGCTCGCCCGATCGGGCGGCCGCATCGCCGTCAATCAATTTCTCCACTCGGACGAGGACCGCAACGTGTGGGCGCTGGGTGATTGTGCCGCGATTCCGCTACCAGACGGAACCTTCGCCCCGCCCACCGCGCAGCATGCCGTCCGCGAAGGACGCCTCTGTGCCCAAAACATCGTCGCTACCATCAATGGAGCTCCGCTGCGGCCGTTCCAATTCAAGTCGCTCGGCGCGCTCGCCTCCCTGGGACGGCGCTCGGCCGTTGCCGAGGTGTTCGGCATCCGAGTGTCGGGGATCCTTGCGTGGCTGCTTTGGCGGGTGATCTATCTCTCGAAGTTTCCCGGCCTCGATCGCAAGGCCCGGATTCTCGTCGACTGGACCATGGACATGTTTCTGCCTCGCGATATCACGCAGGTCCGCATCTTTCGAAATGCCCAAGTGCGACGCGAGCATTTCCAGCCGGGCGAAATCGTTTTTCACCAGGGGGACGTCGGCGATCGTGTTTACTTCCTGATCGAGGGCACAGGCACCATCGAGGTGAATGGAGACGTAAAAGATACCGTTGGGCCGGGCGACGTCATTGGCGAAATCGCACTGATCGAAGACACCGCGCGCACCGCGACATTCCGCGCTCAGACGCCGATGGACGTAGCCTCGGTCTCCCGCGAGACGTTCCACACCTTGGTGGCCCACTTCCCCGGAGTGAAGGCCACGATGGAAGGCGTCCTCGCCCAGCACATGGCATCGCACGCGGCGCGGCAATCGCGCGCCGAATCAGTTGAATTGCTGCCTGAGAAGTGAAAGCAGTTGCACCGACTTGTGGTCAGCTGCCGTCAGGAAAATTGACCCACGTGTCGACGCGCAAGGCCGCCTCATGTGGGCAGGCATAGACGCAGGCATGTCGGTCGCCCGACAGGCTGCTACATTGATCGCAAACCACGGCCCGCTCAGTCACCAACTTTTCTTCCACGGTCGCGGCCTCGGGCGGCAACGCGTCCAAGCGGATATCGAGCAGCGTCGCATCGAAGTCGCTGGGCGCCATGACACTCGCTGCCAGCACATTGTCGCCGCTACGGAGCTCGATGCAATTGCTTGGCTTCTTTGGTTTGGCAACCGGTGTTTGTTCGCCGACGCCCGCCAGGACCTTCTCAGGTTTGGTCGCCGCAACACCGTTCGACGACGGTTTACCTTCCGGCAAGTTGCAATCCTCGCCAGGAAAGATCGCCATAAACTGGCTTCGTTTCTTTTGTGGAGCATCCTGGCTCAACTCGAGCGGTTCACCATTCACATAAATAGACAATCCATTGCCCTGCGCCGTGGCAAACACTTGGTACTTTCGCTCTTGCGCATTTTGCTGCGGGTCGATGCGGAACTTGACTCGGAAATAAAATCGCCGCGTCGCTAGCCCTGCATAACCGTCGGGCGAAGCGTCGCGCGCCGCCATTTGCATGCCAAGATTCCATGCGAAAGGCGTCGTCCCCGCTTGCCACGTTCGGTCGTCATAGCCTAGCGTGTTCCACTTCTTGTCGTCCGGATCGATCTCCTGCGTCCACCGCCAACCGAACATGCCGTCCGGCACGATCCCGAGCGCGTGCATTTGTATCGAGTCGTACGGACATTGCTCGGCGCACTGGCTGCAGCCGATGCACCATTCGCGAATCTGAATTTCGCCGTCGCTACCTTGCTGAATCGAGCCGACCGGGCAGCCGATCATGCACACCGGGTCGCGGCAACGGCGGCAAGAAGAGGGAATCAAATACTTCCCGTAGCGCGGTCCGTCCAAAAACAAGCGACTATATCCATCATCGTGCGTGGCAATGCAGGCCTCAACGCAATCGCCGCAGCGCGTGCAGCGATCTAAGTCGATGAGCATCAAGTTTTGCCCCTGCAGCAGCCCCAATTCCTCGGCCCGCCTCGACTGCGACAAAGCGCTGATCGACGAATCCTTGACGCTAGGTTCGCTCTTGTGCCGCGCGGCGGTTATCTTCTCCATTTCCGCTCGCATCCGCGGCGACTTCGCGGCCATCTCCGTCACCACCGTCCCGGGCACGCGAACCAGTTCGACCGCGGTCGCCTCGCGATCCAACTCGTAATGGGAATAGGCCACGCACGTCGCCGACCGAGCCTGCTTCAAAACCAGCCCCATTTCGCCGAGCGTCTCCCCCCGGCTCACATATCGCAACACTTTTGTGATGCCAATGGGCTCTGCCGGCGCGACTGCCCCCGGCAAGAGTAAATGGTAGAGCACTCGGTTGCCGCGCCGAATTTGCAGGCCGCTCCAGGCCTTGACCTTCGGCGGATATCCGGCGGTTTCTCGCGCAAATGTCGCAGTCGCCATCTCGGCCTGTACTTCTTTTGCCGATAAGAGCACGTCAGTCTTTGCCAGCTCGTCAAGGCTTTGGACGATTTCCGGACGCAACTCTTCGGGAATCTCGCCGCTCACCGCGGCGAGTTTTTCTTGCAGCGGCTTTGGCAACGAAGTGCGTAACTTCTCGATTCCGCCGGCCTTTGCGTCCGGTCCACCGAGCGCACTGGCAAGCGCTTTCCAATCGGTCACCATCTGCGGCGTCACGCGCCAAGGAAAGTTCTGCACGACTTGCACCGAGCCGTTCCGCACGACCAGCAATGAATCGGATGCGTCCCCTTCATCCCAAATCACGCCGCCCGGCGGCACTTCGACCAATTCGACTTGTTTGCGGATCTCCGCAAATTCCTCTTCGCTGAGCAAGCTGAAAATCGAAAGTTGTCGCAAGTGATTTTCCAGCACTCGCTCGCGATATTTCTTCTCAGTCGCCTTCTTACACTCCGGATCCTTCCGCATTTGATCGAGAATGTTACGTAGAAACTCCAGCACCAGGCACTCTGCCTCGGCGACGACCGTTGCCGAGCGCGGCTGCCGCGACAGGCAGCTCATCTCTCCAAACACTTCGCCGGCATACATCGGCGCCCGCTTGGTGGCGTAGTCAATGTCGGCTGGGCCGTCGTTGGCGATGAACGCCGGCGTACTTTGCCCACTGGCCTCCCCAGGCGAAGTCTTGTTTGACCAGGGCCAGATCGAGCGTCTCGGCGCCGCCTGCGACGCCTTGTCGAGCAGCAGCCGCGCCGTGGCGAGCTGGATCGGGCTTTCGCCCTCCACCGCGCCCGCCGCACCCGCCGCGCGCATCTGCTTCAGGATTCGCTCACAGTCGCGGCGCAGCGGCTCGTTGGCCTGCCCGGTCGATTGCTTTTCGCCCACAGCCGTCTGTTTCCGCAGTGCCTCGACGTCGGCGGGAGTCAAAAGATAAAAAGCTGTCCCACCGGTCTCGCCCTGACGACAGATCGCGTCGCCCGCCGCGTAATGACGCAGAATGTACGTGCCGGGAAATTTATTAAACGATGGCGCCTTCTTCAACGACGCGAAGATGCCCAACACGGCCAGCTGCTCGAGCGAAAGCGGCACGTCTCCCGGTCGGGACGGCAAATCAGCTTCCGGATTGATGACGGCCTTGGCCACGGCAGATTTGATTCCATGCTTGAGGCAGGTGACCGGGCTTCACGGACGCGTCGTTGCCAAAGGCGCTTGCCGATGCCGATCTTCGCCACTTGTCGGCGGCCCGATCAGCACAAAGGCGGCCCAATCGCGCGGCGCGGACGTTTGCTGACCGTGACGCAGCAGCTTTTTCGCAGCTTGGAGGGCCTGGGCGTAGTCCGCGTCGCGACCTTGCGACAAATCGTTCGTCACCTTATTCATCAATTCGCCGATGAGTTGCGATGCCGCCCGGTCGTCCACGCTCCAATCGCTGCTCACCACCCGCCGCGCCCCGGCACAAATAAAAGCCTGCGACAGCGTCGAACCCGCCTCGAGCGGACGCTGCGGACCATAGTTCGTTTCGCA
>DASYDU010000237.1:0-15063 GCA_036499445.1 Lacipirellulaceae bacterium | reverse complement strand
GGGAACATCGCCCCGTTACAATCCACCACGCTCGGATGCACTCATGACCTCCACCGTTCTCGAAACATCGCTCGACAATTTCCCCGTCCGTCGCGGCAAAGTTCGCGACATCTACGACCTCGGCGATCGCCTGCTACTGGTGAGCACCGACCGCATCAGCGCCTTCGACTGGGTGCTGCCCACCGGCATCCCCGACAAAGGCCGCGTCCTCACGCAGCTCAGCCGCTTTTGGTTAGATCGCTTCGACGTGCCGCACCACTTGCTCTCCTGCGACGTCGCAGATTTCGACCTGCCCCCCGGCATCGACCGCGATCCACTCGTCGGCCGCAGCATGCTCGTCCGTAAGAGCGAAGTCGTCCCGATCGAGTGTGTTGTCCGCGGCTATCTCTCCGGATCCGGCTGGAAAGAGTACCAAGCGAGCGGCACCGTCTGCGGCATCCAGCTCCCCGCCGGCCTCCGCGAAAGCGACCAGCTCCCCGAGCCGATCTTCACCCCGGCCACCAAAGCCGAAATCGGCGAGCATGACGAGAACATCACGTTCGAAGAAACCGCCCGCCGCGTCGGCCGCGACCTCGCCGAAGAACTACGCCGCCGCAGCCTCGACATCTACAACCGCGGCGCCCAGTACGCCCGCACCCGCGGCATCATCATCGCCGACACGAAGTTCGAATTCGGCCTCTTATCCCCCTCTCCGGTATTCCGGGGAGGGGTTAGGGGAGGGGCCAGTTCTGTCGATCTCGATGAATTGATCCTCATCGACGAAGTCCTCACGCCGGACAGCTCGCGCTTCTGGCCCGCCGACCAGTATTCCCCCGGCCAAGGCCAGCCCTCCTTCGACAAGCAATTCGTCCGCGACTGGCTCACGAAGAGCGGCTGGGACAAAAACAGCCAGCCGCCGGAATTGCCCGCCGAAGTAGTAGCCCGTACTCGGGCCAAGTACATCGAAGCCTTCGAACGCCTCACCGCCGAAACCTTCCCCTGGAAGTAGCACATCCGTTTAGCCGCGACGCGGAGCGCGCCTTAGCCGCGTCACTCCCAACGCGCTCCCTTAGCCTCGTCGGCCACGACGAATCAACCACCCACAACCGCCGCCCCACCGCTTGCGGTTTAGCTCCCGGCGAGCTCGCTTCAGCGACCGGGAAACTAGCCGCACTGACGTATGCCCCCAGCCAACAACCGACAAATCTGCCTCGGCCGAGAGCAAATATCGCTCGCCGAGCTGGCGAGGCGCATAGCGATATGCGGTAGAAGATATTTTCCTCCGCGAGACGCATAGCGACACGCGCTAGGACAACCAGTTGCAAAACCGAGCGTTAGCGAGCAGGCAATCGAGCACGAGCCCCAATTAGCGTCGTCGCCCCCGACGAATCCACCACCCACACCCGCCGCCCCATCGCTTGCGGTTTAGCTCTCGGCGAGCTCGCTTCAGCGAGCGGGAAACTAGCCGCACTAACGTAAGCCCTCGGCCAACAACCGACAAACCTCCCTCGGCCAAGCAATAACCGCTGAATTCGAATCCCGCGCCGCCAAGGCCAAAAATCTAAACGCGCCCCTTCCGCTTGCGTCTTCGCGCACCTAAACCCCAACCCCCAACCCCGCAAACACATCATCCATCGCACCAACAGAAACCTCCGCCGAATCATCGCCCGCTTTGCTTTCCGCCTTCCCCCCGGAGTCTACCCGCTGCGGCGGGCCCTCCGCCTTCCCGGCATGAGCCTGCCGAATGCTCCGCCCTTCTTCCCGCCCCGCCAACCAAACCAACAACGCATCATCGCGTGACGAACTCACAGCCAACGGTGGCACGCCCAAAGCGCCCAGCGCTGGGCGTGGTAAAACTTGCCTCAATGTTAGTGCCACTTCAATTCTCACCTCTCCCTTGCGGAGAGGTCGCGAGTCGTCGAGCGGGAGAGGGTCTTCGCCAATGCGTGCGACCTCCGACGACGCTTGAACGAACTCCGCACTCCCCATTCCAAACTCCCCACTACCGACCCCACTCCCAGCACCCGCCGGCAATGTCTCCCCAAAATTCGCAGCCCAGACTGCATAGTCCTTCGCATCCACAACGCCGTCGCCATTCCCGTCCGCGCCTGATGCAGCTACAACTGTCGCCCCCATCGTGTCCCTCCAAAGCGTGTAATCCGCTGCATCGACGAAACCGTCTCCGTTGTAATCGCCTGCCAAGAATCCTGTCGGCTCTACCTCAAACGCGCCCATATCAATTCGTCCACCGAACTCACGATTGAATGGTGCGCCGCGCCCGTCGTGCAACGGGATCAGATCAGAACCCACTACCGCGGACGGATCTCCAGCGTCAATCACGGGACTCCCATGCAAGGGAGACCGAGTTAACATTTTACTGCCCTCAATAAATGTTAATCCGCCGTTGTACGACAACGGCCCCAACAGCGGGTCGATTACGCCATGAATTAAACCGCCAATTAAATTGCCATTGGCGTCTGCGACAAAGGACTCAATCAGAGTCGTCCCAGCATTGTTACCGACTATGCTGTTTTTGACCGACAGCCCGGCACCGGGTCGCACGTCCGGGTTGCCGTCCGTCGCGACATTGCCGGCGATGATCGATCCGTACACAGCCATACTTCCATCCAAAGTGGAGATTCCACCACCGTGACCGTTGGTCGCGACATTATTTGTGATCGTGCTGCTGTACACCGAAAGATTTCCGAAGATACAAGCCGCGCCACCGCCGCCTTTCAACGACTTATTGTCGGAAATTGTGCTGTTGATAGTCGTGAGATCTCCTACGGCCACAATGCCACCTCCACCGTCGTGCCACGCAGAGTTTCCCGATACTGTACTCGAAATCAAAGTTAGCCCGCTGCTGGGACGCCCTCCGTCGGGAAGCCCTCCGCCATAAATACCACCGGCTTCCGCAGCGGAATTGTCCTTGATAAGACTGCCAACAATCCGAGCGGTGCTGTTCGCAAATATGCCGCCTCCCGCGCCATTACCCGTACTTTTATTGTTCGAGACAACGCAGTCCGATAGGGTCAAAACATGCTCTACAGATAGTCCGCCCCCTAAAACGGCGGTATTGCCGGATATATTGCAGTCCTCGAAATAGGCTCCGCCATCGACACAAACTCCGCCGCCGGAATCTGAATAGTTGTCGGTAATCGTGACGGAAAGAAACCTGCCATCGTAACGGCAGAACATACCGCCGCCACTTGCGCCCGGTCCACTTGCTGTGTTTCCCACGAACGAACTCCGTACGATCGTCGAATATCGTTTGGCGTATATTCCGCCACCTTTGCTTCCGAACCCCATCGAAACATTTCCGGATATCGCGCTGTCGCTCAAATCAATGCCGGCAAACGTAAATATGCCCCCGCCGTAGGAACCGCCCGTTGCTTGGTTTGAAGAAATCGTGCACCGCAGGGCTATAATCTCCTGATCTGCCAATATGCCGCCTCCATGAGCAACCTGTCCTGTTGTCTTATTATTTATGACATAACTGTCGCTAATGTTAAGGCGACCGCCAACGAAGACTCCACCGCCATCGGCCGCTTGTCCAGTTGTCGAATTCCCCGTGATGGTGCACGATCGAATCGTTGTATCGCCCGGGCTTACATAGTGCGGTCCCGTAGCGTTTACGGCGCCGCCACCTGCGCCGAACCCCGATGTACTACAACCAGTAATTACAACTCCGGTCAGCGTTAGTTCCCCGGCGGTGGCCGAACGAATTGCTCCACCACCGTAAATGTTGTCCCCGTAGGGCGTGTTGCTCCCGGTTGTGTGGCCGTTGGTCAGAGTAAGGTTGGATATGGCAAGATCCCCTGTTGGCCCTACGAAGTTGAAGATTCTCGACTGTTGCTGAGCGTCCACTCTTAACAGCCCCGCGCCCAATCCGCTGACCGTCAAGTCGTCGCTGATCTTGAGTTCGCCGTGCGTCAGCAGAATCGTCTTACCAGAAAGCGACGCATCGAAATTGATCGTATCCGCGCTGGGCGCACCATTCGCGCTCGTAATCGCCTCGCGCAACGAGGTCAGCCCATCATTCGGATCAACCGAATCGAGCTCGGTGTTCACCAAATATGCGGCCAGCATCCGCCGCTCTTCCAGCGGCTCAATTCGCAGCCGCCGGCCATAGCTCAGCCGCCGCGACTTCCTCCTAGCGCGAGCGCCCCGTCGCTTGCCCTGCCCCACACTCTGGCTCTCGACTCTCGACTCTAAACTCTCAGCTCTCATATTCGCCTCCTCGCCAAACCACCCACCCGTGCTAGCGACTTTGTACTAAATACGACGCCTCCCACAAACATCAGTTCCCTCCGCCAATCTTCAATCACCGATCAGCAATCGCCGATCCTTGTCAATCCCCAACTCTTGACCACGCGAGAAATTAGCTCTCAGCCATCAGCTTTCAGCCAGAGGCGCCAAATCCGGACACCTTGTTCGAATTCTTGTTTTCTACTCAGCTCTACCGTTCTTCTGTTCTCACATTCTTTTGCGCCGTTCCCATTAGCGTATATCAGCGGTTAAAAATTCTTCCCAACTGGCCCAAAACTGCAGGCTATTATTCCAGCCGCCAATCAGTAACATAGACCCCGAACGTGCGCGATCAGCAGCGGCGAGTCCGGAATCGCCCTACTGAGTCGTTCGCGCAGCCCGCGCAACCCGAGGCGGCCGCCTCACCTTTGCAGCCTGAGATTCACCGCAGAGAATACGAAGCTCACCGGGGGAAGCACAGAGGAAGCTCTATGAATGAAAATCAACAATCATCGATCATCAATCAACGATTCTTCCTCCGTGCCCTCGGTGACTCTGTGGTGAATTGCCTTCCGACTTCCACCGTCCACCTTCGCCCTTTGCACCACCCTGTCAAAAGAAAGAGAAGAGGCGACAACCGCCAGACGTGGGAAAAGTTGTCCCCTTCGCGAAAAAATTGTCCCCTTCGAGAGATTCCCGACGATTTCACAGGAACACGTTGGCCCCTTCGAGAGAATCCCGATGAATTCGTAAAAACGACGCCGGCTCCCGCGCCGCGCGCACCAACTCAACTACCGACAACCACCTCCACCAACTAAAATAAAAGAAGGATGCGGCGAAGCCGTATTCCACCCCTGACGCTTGACTCCCGAAACCTGCATCCTCCACACGGAACCCCGAACCCTGAACCCTTTCCGGCTCTCGACCCTCGACTCTAGACTCTCGACTCCCCAATGCTCCGCTACCTCACCGCTGGTGAATCACACGGCAAAACGCTGATCGCGCTCGTCGACGGCTTCCCCGCCGGCGTCACGATCGACACCGAGCCGATCAACATTGAGTTGAAGCGGCGGCAAGGCGGCTACGGGCGCGGCGGCCGGCAGCGAATTGAAACCGACGCCGTCGAAATCCGCACCGGCATCTGGCGCGGCGTCACGCTCGGCAGCCCGATCGTGCTTGAGGTCCCCAACCGCGACTACAAACTCGAACGGCTCGACGATCTGGCCCGCCCCCGCCCGGGTCACGGCGACCTAACCGGCGCGGTGAAGTTCCTCGGATCGATCCGCGGCGTCCTCGAACGAGCGAGCGCCCGCGAAACCGCCGTCCGCGTCGCCGCCGGCGCGCTCGCCAAACAACTCCTCGCCGAGTTCGGCATTAGTGCGTTTGGTTATGTCGTCGAGCTCGGCGGCGAGCGCATCGAGCCAATCGACTTACCGCTCCATCATCTCCGCGAGATTCGCGACCAGAGCGAAGTCTACGGCCTCAATCTCGATCGCGACCCGGCGATCAAGCAGCTCATCGACGAAGCCGGCAAAGATGGCGACACGCTCGGCGGCATCCTCGAAGTCCGTGTCGACGGCCTCCCTTTCGGCCTCGGCACGCATGCCCAATGGGATCGCAAGCTCGACGGCCGACTCGCGCAAGCCGTGATGGCCGTCCAAGCGATCAAAGGCGTCGAGATCGGCCTCGGCTTCGAGGCCGCCCGTCGCCGCGGCTCGAAGGTTCACGACCCGATTCAATATGACGAGTCGCAACGCAACTCGCCGAACCTCGGCTTCGTCCGCCCGACGAACAATGCCGGCGGATTAGAGGCCGGCATGACCAACGGCCAGCCCCTCGTGGTCCGCGCCGCGAAGAAACCGATCAGCACGCTCGCCAAGCCGCTCGAATCGATCAATCTCGAAACCAAGGAGAAGCAGGAGGCCAACTACGAACGCAGCGACGTCTGCGCCGTCCCGGCCGCCAGCGTGATCGTCGAAAACGTCGTGGCGTTTGAAGTCGCCTGCGCGCTGATCGACAAATTCGGCGGCGACAGCCTCCAGGAAATGAAAGCCCGCTACGAGCTCTTCCTCAAGATGGCCCGCGAGAAATGATGACGCGGCACAACGCTCATTTAACGTTAAGCGCGATCACCGGCCCCAGAGGCGTTTCATCCGTGCTGCGGCGACGCTGTGCCAATCCAATCGCCTTGCGAATCTGCCCTTGCAAGAACTCCACCGGCACACTGTCCGCCGTCGGCGTCAGCTTCGCCAAACATTCGGCCGCCTGTTCATGTTCGCCCCGTTCAAACAGCGCGAGCGCCCGGTCATATTCAGCCAACTGTCCGAGCACTGTCGCATCAGTCGTCGGCTGGCGGATTTCGAACAGGTCGATGGAACTTTCGACGCCCGGCAATTGGACTTGGCAAATCCGCGTCGCCAAGAGTCGATTCGACAGCCGCGACGCGGTCGCCCGAGTCACCACGGCCGAAACGCCCACCGCCTTGGCCGCCGCCTCGACGCGATGGGCCAAATTCACGTTCGCACCCCGCGGCCCATATTTTGCCCGCCGACTGCTGCCCGCATTTCCGACCTGCGCCAATCCCGTATGGACGCCAATGCCAAGCCGCAGCTCATCGGCGAGCACCTGCGACCATTTACTTTGCACCGCCGGCAGCGCATCGATCATCCGCAGCGCCGCCCGGCAAGCCAGCTCAGCATGGTCGGCCTGATCTGCTGGGGCATTCCACATCGCCGCGAGCCCATCGCCATAATAATCAATGATCACACCGTCGAGATCCATCACGGCCGCAGTAAGCGCGTCCATCACGTCGCCCATCAGCTCATACGTCCGCTCGATCCCGAGCGAATTGGCCAGCCCGGAGGAGCCGCGCAAATCGGCAAACAGCAGCGTGATCTCGCGCTGCTCGACGATGTGCTGTTCCGCTTCCTGGTCCGGCGTTGCGAGATTGGCGTGCTTCAGCAGCACCTGCCTACGTTCGGCCTCGGCGTCGTGCTCCAGCCGCATGATGCCTTCGGTCACCGCGCCCGCCAGCAGTTCCACCAAATGGGCCTCAAGATACCGGATGCCCCTCCGCGCGTTGCCGGCGCGGACCGAGCGAAAACCATAAATCGCGCCCGTTACTTCACGCGCTGCGTTGCAAAGCGGCGACACGACGACGTCGTAGTGATCTTCGTCGTCCTGGACCACGATGTTCCCCGACAAGTCGCTCGCCGGCGCATCGAACTTTGCTAATTGGTCAACGAGCCGCGCTGCACGATCGATGCCAAGTTCGTCCTTCTTAGGAGCCTGCACTGCTCCGTGGAACAAGGTCCGCGGCGTTTCGAGCAGTTGGTCGAGCACGTCGAGATCGCAGTGGATGCCAAGCTCAGGCATCGGCAAATGGCTGGCGACGATCTCCCAATTCTGATCGCGCCGGCGGACGACGATCGCCCCGTCCAGCCCAATCGATTCGACGGCGCAGCGCGCAGCCTGTACGAAGAATTCCTGTGGGCAATTGCCCCAGCGTTGCAGCGTCCCCAATGCGTAAAACCAGCGCGAGAGCGTGATTGGCGAAGGTCCGGGACCACTTGTGCGCCGCTGCTCGCGGGGCGGTTTGTCGGCTTGAAGCGTTGCCAGTGGTCGTCGCGAGCCCGCCGCCGGACCGCTCGCCGCGACTTCGAAACACGTGTCCCCCACATTGAAGCGGGCCGGCAGCTTCCAATGGCAACTGCCAGAGAGCTCACCCGGTCGGCCGCAGTAGCACTCCTTCTCACACCCGGCCAGCTGCAACGTGATGCCATCCGCGTCGGGCGTGATCGAAAGAAGCGTTTGCGCGAGTTTCGCCCGCTCGGAATCGACTGTGATCCACGATTCGTCCGCATTCAGACTTCGGGCAAGCAACATCGGCCCGGCCGTGTGCTGAAATTGCCGGTGTTGACGGACGTTGAAGAAGGAGACGTCGAGCATCGCTCAATTCCATCCGGCAAGGGCGGAAGCCGCGGAGAATCTATCCTGATACACCAGAATAGGTTACGCGGACCATCGTTCACGCCGAGGGTGTCCGCCGAGCCAACCAGCCGGTGTGCACCGATCGGTGCTAGAGCCGTCATAATCGTTGCACCACCACGCCTGACAGTACGCATTTTGCGGCCTGCTAGCATCGCCCAGCCCCAATCGCCAGCGTGTTATGGACACCCCAGGCCGATTCCGGAATAATCGCCGCGCAAGTCTCGGTACCGCGTACTTCTCCGTCCATGCTGGCACAATCGATGGCGCCCCTCTTAAACTTTGGCACGATGTTAGGGCTGCTATTGGGCGGCTGGGTCGGTGTGCAGGGACTGTTGCTGGCCGTGCAGTCGGCCGTCGGCTCGAGCCGCAGACACCGCCGCAATCAAGAGCGTCGCGAAGAATTCAGTCGTCAAGTTGCCACAACAGCACAAATCGCGCGTGCGACCAAGGCAATTCCGGAGTGGGATGGCTGGCGGCCGTTTCGTGTCGTGGCAATCGTTGACGAAGCGGCTGATACAAAGTCGTACTATTTGGCGCCTGTCGATGGCCGTCCGCTCCCTACGTTTCTGCCCGGTCAATATCTCACCTTCCGCTTGCATCCGCCCGGCAGCGACGCACCGGTCGTGCGGTGCTATTCGCTGTCCGATTATCCCCATGAGGATTTTTACCGCTGCACGATCAAGCTGGTCCGGCCGCCCTCAGATCGGCCCGACTTGCCGTTTGGCCGCGGCAGCAGCCACTTTCATGAGCACGTCCACGTGGGCGACGTAGTCGAAGCGCGAGCCCCGGCCGGCACGTTCCTGCTCGATGCCGCAACGAGTGATCCGATCGTCCTGATTGGCGCCGGAATTGGCATCACACCACTTTTGAGCATGATGAGTGCCACGCTCAACGCCGGTCGGCGGCGTTCGGTGCATCTTCTGCTCGGCTTTCGCAACAGCAGCGAGCATCCATTCAAGGGGCATCTCCAAAAGTTGGCCGACGAACACCGGAATCTACATCTGCACGTCAGTTACTCCTCGCCGCTGCCGACCGACGCCTTGTACCGAGACTTCAACCACGAAGGTCGGCTCACGATCGACCGGATCCGTGAAATCTTGCCTTCGAGCAATTTCCATTTTTACCTGTGCGGGCCGGGACGGATGATGGAGTCGCTAGTCCCGGCGCTCTTGGACTGGGGAGTGCCGGAATCGTACATTCACTACGAGG
Organism: Lacipirellulaceae bacterium; assembly: GCA_036499445.1. GTDB lineage: Bacteria > Planctomycetota > Planctomycetia > Pirellulales > Lacipirellulaceae > DASYDU01. Next base: position 5,637 of record DASYDU010000237.1, on the reverse strand, counting down.
CCTTTGGCCCGGCGAGCATCAAAAGCGGGCGCGGCACGGCGGCGCCAACGCCGAAACCGTGCGAAGTGCGCTTCGAGCGCTGCGCCCGGAATGTCATGTGGGATGGCTCCCACGGCTCCTTACTCGATTTCGGCGAAGCGAACGGCATCGCCCTGCCGTCCGGCTGCCGGGCCGGCAGTTGCGGCGAATGTCTGACCGCGCTGCGATCGGGTGAAGTCCGCATGCTAAAGCCATCGGGCGTGACCGTGCCGACCGGACATTGCCTGACATGCATCAGCGTGCCGGCCGGGCCAGTGGTGTTAGATGCATAATTCCATCGTCGGAATCGAGCGGATGATGCAACGCTGGATCATTTGTTGGGCCTTATCTCTTATCGGCGCGAGCGTGGCGCTCGCCGACGACGACCCGCCGATTGGCCCGTCGCCCGCCGATCCGGCGAAAGTCGTCGGTGCCGACGCATGCGCAAAGTGCCACCAAGTGGAAGTGCAGCAATGGATGCGGACGCCTCACTTTGCGACCTTCGACACTCTCCACCGCAAGCCAGAGGCCAAACAAATTGCCGATCGTCTCGGTTTGAAGTCGATCAAGCGAAATGAAACGTGCGTTCGTTGTCACTACACCGAGCAGAATGAGGACGGCCGGGCGCGTGTTGTGGCCGGCGTGTCATGCGAATCGTGCCACGGCGCGGCAGCCGACTGGGTCGCCATTCACAACGACTACGGCGGCCCGAATGCCGCCAAAGCCGCGGAATCGCCCGAGCACCGGCACGAGCGCCTCGAGAAGAGCATCGCCCACGGCATGAACAATCCGCACAATGTCTACCTGATCGCCAAGCAATGTTACAACTGCCACACGGTGCCCAACGAAAAACTGGTCAATGTCGGAGGTCATGTCGCGGGGAGCAAAGACTTCGAGCTGGTGGCTTGGTCGCAAGGAATGGTGCGGCACAACTTTCTGCGGACAGGCGGCTCGGTAAACGGCGAAAGCACCCCGGCCCAATTGCGAGTCATGTACGTCGTCGGCGTTATGACCGATTTGGAATACAGCCTGCGGGCCACGGCCGTCGCCACGCAAAAGGCCGCGTTCGGAGTATCGAGCGCTCAGAGGGCTGTCCAAATGAAGCGTCGGCTTGTCGAGATCCAAGGACTGATCCACGATCCGTTGCTTGAGTCTGCACTCGACGCCGTCTCAACCGTCGAATTGCGCGCAAATAATGGTGCGGCGCTCGTCGAGGCCGCCGACAAAGTCGGCAAAGCCGCCTATGATTTCGCGGAGAAGACCAATGGCGATCAGCTCGCGGCCATCGACCCGTTGCTCCCCAAGCCCAGCCAATACAAAAACTAGTCTGACAGGATAGCAGATGGTTGAATTGGAAATCGCCGTGCCGCGGCCACAACGCTGGGATGTGCCGTTTGGCGATCGCATGTCCGAATCGGATGTAGACCGTTTGCTTTCGGTCGACCCCTTCCGGCGGGCCGACGCAACCGCCTTTCCGCTGACGCTCCCGCTGCGCGGCGTGCTGCGGAACGATACGCGGATCGTCCACTTCGAAAACGGCGACCTCATTGTCCGCGAAGGAGACTACGGACACAGTGCGTTCATGATTTTGGACGGTGCGGTCCGCGTGGCCCTCAAAAGTCTCGATCCGCAGCTGCTCGGGCGTAGCACGCCGACTCGACCCACGTGGCGACGCGCTCTGGCACAGCTCTGGCAAAACGCCAAGCTGCCGGAAGTGCGACGTGAATTCGGCAAAAGCACTGTCCTTCCCGATTCCGTTGGCATCCGCCAGGAATCAGACGGAACGCGAATCTTTCTCCAAGATATTCCACGCCAGCTGGATCGCACGGGCACCGTCCGGCTGGAAGCGGGTGAGATTTTTGGCGAACTGGCCGCACTCGCTCGAACGCCACGGACAGCCACGGTGTTTGCCGACGGCCCCATCACGCTACTCGAAATCCGTTGGCAAGGCCTGCGCGACTTGATGCGGCGAACGCCGGCGATTCGCGAGCACGTCGAGCGGCTCTATCGCGAAAACAGTTTGCTGGTCCATCTTCGCGAGACGCCGCTGCTCGACAAACTATCAGCTTCGGACCTGAGTCGCGTCGCGGCCGCCACAGTGTTCGAGTCGTATGGCAATTTCGACTGGTACACCGATTTCGGTGCCGAACGAACCAAAGATCCCGCGGCAACAATCGCCGCGGAGCCGCTCATCGCCCGAGAAGGTGATGTCCCAACCGGACTCTTGCTCGTGCGGTCCGGTTTCGCCCGCATCAGCCGGCGCCGTGGGCATGGGGAGCAAACCGTCGCCTACCTCGGCAAAGGCCAAGCGTTTGGATTGGCGGAGCTCATCAAGGCGAACGAGACAGGCCAAGATGTGCCGCTCCGATGTTCGCTGCGCGCGGTCGGTTACGTCGATATTCTGCGAATTCCAAGCGACGTCGTGATCAACGCGATTCTGCCGACGGCGCGGACGGCGAAACAAACTTCACAATCATCGACCAGTGCCGTGACCGGTCAGTCTTCGCAATCTGCCGCTTCCGCCGTCGAGCAACCGGCCATCGATCCGCGCACGCTCGACTTCCTGTCCGATCACCGCTTTCTCAACGGCACGGAAACGATGCTGATCAATCTCGATCGCTGTACTCGCTGCGACGATTGCGTCCGGGCGTGCGCCGCCACGCACGACAACAATCCGCGCTTCGTTCGCCAGGGCCCCAAGCACGACCAGTTCATGGTTGCGAACGCCTGCATGCATTGCGTCGATCCGGTCTGTATGATCGGTTGCCCGACCGGCGCGATCGGCCGAGATCAGGCGACAGGCGTTGTGCGTATCAACGATCGCACCTGCATCGGGTGCTCGACGTGTGCCAACAGTTGCCCCTACGACGCGATCCGGATGGTCGAGATTCGTGACACAGACGGCGTGTTCTTCTTCGACGAGGCCACGAATCAGCCGATTTTGAAGGCCACCAAATGCGATCTCTGCTCCGATCAGCTCACCGGCCCCGCCTGCCAGCAAGCTTGCCCGCACGATGCCTTGGTCCGCATCGACATGTCGGACCAGGCGGCGCTAGCAAGCTGGCTTGGCCGCTAGCGGCGAGGCTGCTACGATCGGCGGCGGGAAAGGGCCCGGAAGCCTGCGACTCTCGTTCGGCTTTCTCCGCGCCGAATTCACGGATGGTTGCGCGTCATGAAATATTTCGTTGCGCGGCGATTTCGCAACGCCGGCCTCACGTTCGCCGCCTTGGGCGCGCTGTGGCTTTGGATGCGCGCCGAACATCGCGCGCTCCAGCCGACCGCCTTCACCACTGGCTATCTACTACTGGCGGCGATCGGCTTTCTCGCGCTTTACAATCTCCGTAAGAAGCTGCCCTTCTTGCCGCTGGGCAGCTCGGCCGCCTGGCTCCAATGGCATTTGTACGTCGGCATGGGCACGATTGGCGTTTTTGCGCTCCATGTCGGGCCGAATTGGCCACACGGTGTGCTCAACGCCACACTCGCGATCGCGTACCTACTGACTATCGGTAGCGGCTTCGTCGGCCTCTATCTATCGCGCACGATCCCAGTCCAACTGGCGCGGGTCGGGCAGGAAGCAATTTACGAACGGATTCCAGGGCTGCGGCATCAGGTTCGCCAGCAAGCCAGTGACCTCGTGTTGCAATCAGTCGCCGCCTCCGGTGCGACGACGCTTGCCGATTTTTACACCAACCGGCTTTACGACTACTTTGAGCACTCCGGCGGCTGGTTGTATGACTTGCGGCCTACGTCCGGTCGCCGCCGCGCGCTGATGCGTGAAATGCACGACATCCGCCGCTATCTCTCCGATCAGGAGCAATCCTTCTGCGAACGGCTCTTTGCCCTCGTGCGCACCAAAGACGATCTCGACTTTCACGAATCGCGGCAGCGCATCCTCAAACTTTGGCTCTTCGTTCATATTGGATTGACTTGCTCACTGGTCTTGCTGGCCACGCTGCACGGTCTCTTGGCGCTCGCCTTCGCCGGAGGAGGAGCATGAGAGAGCCGCTCGAAAACGGGGCGCCGCGCCATTATGAGCGGCCAAACCAACCTTGGGTTTGCGGTTTGGCCAGCGAGGGACAGTCGTGCCCCGCTGGACCGACGGCGGGCGGAAAGTGTTCTGTGCTCGTCGTCTGCGCTCCGGTCCGCGATGGCGATCGTTGGCGCTGCAATCGGTCGCCGCTTCGTGGCGGTCCGTGCGATGAGGGCCCCGCCCCCGACGGCGGATGTTCTCACGTCTACCACTGCGAGCCGGTGCGCAGCCTGCGCACGAAGCGCGGCCGGTTCCTCGTCGCCTGCGTTTTGGCGACGGCAGGCCTGTTGCTGATTTGTGTTCACACGTCCATTCGCGACGACTTTATCTCGCCCGGGCCATTGGCGCGGCAACATGCAGAGCTCGCCGGTTCCGGCGCTGGCGCACAACAGTGTTCGGCTTGCCATGCTGCGGCCAACGAAGGACTTGGCGGCTGGGTAGCATCGCTCGCCACCCGCCACGCTAACGCCCCGTCGCAGTCTCAGCTCTGCATGGACTGCCACGGCAAGGATTTATCACGCGAGTTCTCGCGGTCACCTCATAACTTGCCGCCACAGGCGTTGGCGAAAATCACAGCTGCTCGCGGCGAAAACGATCGGCATGGCATTTTGTCGCGAGCGGTAAAGGCGGTGTTCGTCTCGCGACCGGCCGAGCCCGCCTGCGCCACTTGCCATGTTGAACACCACGGTGCGGACCGCGACTTGACCACGATCGACAACGCCAGTTGCCAAGCTTGTCACAGCGAGCGATATCAAAGCTTTGCCGACGACCATCCCAATTTCGGCACCTGGCCGTACCAGCGTCGAACGCGGATCATCTTCGATCACGTTTCCCATCAGGCAAAGCACTTCCTCGAAAAGAAGCAGCCCTTTATTTGCCAGACGTGCCACGTGGACGATGCAACGCATTCGGTGCAGCTGCTTGCCAACTACGATCGGGCCTGCGCCGCCTGTCACGATGAAAAAATGCAGACCAGCCTCGGCAAGGGAGTGGCCATGATTGCGCTGCCAACATTGGACGTCGCAGTATTTCGCAAGGCCGGCGTGGAAGTTGGCGCGTGGCCGGCGGCGGCAACGGGCGACTTCGACGGACGGATGCCGCCACAGATGATGCTCCTCTTGGCCGGCGATCCGGACGCCGCCAAAGCGATGACCAAACTCGGACCAAATTTTGAATTCTCCGATGTTGAAGCCGAAAACTTCGAGCAGTTGCGGAGCGCCGCCGCGATCATCCAAGGCATAAAGAAACTGTTGCTGGATGTGAGTCAGCGCGGGCCGGTGGCTGTACAGGAACGATTGCAGATCGCGCTCGGCCGAGATATCTCTGAGCGACAGATTCAACCGCTACTGGCCGGCCTTTCGGCCGACACGATTCGCGCCGCGACGAAGTCCTGGCTACCAAACGTCGATATAGGTGCAAGCGATTGGAACAGTCGGGATGGCACCGGGGTCGGGACTAATGGGTTAACAACGGCATCACCGAAGCCTGAACCCCGAACCCTGAACCCCGAACCCTCCTACGCGCTCGCCGGCACATGGACCCGCGACGATACATCGCTAACCATTCGCTACCGCCCCGCCGCGCACGCC
>DASYDU010000236.1:0-4763 GCA_036499445.1 Lacipirellulaceae bacterium | reverse complement strand
GCCGATTATTTGTCTCGCGAATAAATCGGACAGCGAGTCCTTCGACCCACAGGCGGACGAGTTCTATCGGCTGGGGGCCGGCAAGCCGTTGCGAATCAGCACCTTGCAAAACCGCAACCGCGCGGTGCTGCTAAACATGATCGTGGCTCAATTGCCGCCGCAGCTTGATGATGAAGCGGCCGACGCAGCGGCGACCGAGATGAAAGTGGCCATCGTGGGCCGCCGCAACGTCGGTAAGAGCACGTTTATCAACTCCTTGGTCAAGGCCGAGCGGATGATCGTTAGCGAGGTTCCCGGCACGACGCGCGACAGCGTCGACGTCCGCTTCGAGCTCGACGGCAAATGCTTCACCGCGATCGACACGCCCGGCCTGCGCCGCACGAAGAGCCAAAAGACAGACATCGATTTCTACGGTACCCATCGCGCCCAGCGCAGCATCCGCCGGGCTGACGTGGTGCTGCTATTCTTCGATCCGACGGAGCGAATCAGCAAAGTCGACAAACAGCTTTGCGATTATATCGCCGAACAGTACAAGCCCTGCATCTTTGTCGTCAATAAGTGGGATCTGATCGTCAATACCATGCCGACCGAAAAGTGGGTCAGGTATTTGCACGACGCGTTCCCTTCGATGCACTATCTGCCGATCGCGTTTGTCACCGGCCAGACGGGCAAAAACGTCAAGGCATTGTTGAACCACGCGCAAATGCTATTCAAGCAGTCGCTCTCGCGCGTAACGACGGGACAGCTCAATCGCATGTTGCAGCAAGCAATTCGCAGGAATCCGCCGCCAGTGCTCAAGGGAAAGCAACCGAAGATTTTCTACGCCACGCAGGTCGGAGTGCAGCCTCCGACGATCGTCGTGTTTTGCAGCGCGCCGACGTCGATCTCTAAGACGTATCAGCGCTACCTGCTCGGTAAGTTTCGCGACGAGCTCTGTTTTCCGGAAGTGCCCATCAAGCTTTATTTGCGGCGGCGGCATCCGGCCGACTTGCGCGACGAGGTTGACTCGCAACTTGCGGCCGCCACGGATAAGCGAAGCCGCAAGCAATCGTCTTCTGGCGCGCGAATCAAGACCGCGGCCGACGCCTAGTGAGTCATCCACTACCGACTTCGCGTCGCCTGAATTCCCAGCACGTCGGTCGTCACGGCAAAGCTCCGCGTCGCGGAGCGGTCGTCACTGGAACGCTCCGCAGAAAGGGCAAGCAAGAGGCTCACCGTCCACGCCGACACGAAGCAGATCACTTCGGCGTACGAAAAAATCTTGTGCCAGTTCGTCCGTGTCCAGGCCATTGCGCGAGTCGTCTGTTCAAGCAGAAGAGGAGCGTCCGAGGGCCGCTCTTAATAGATTCCTGCCGGGTTGCTCGTCCGTGGAGGACTCTCGGCGATCAAATTACATGAAGTTTTCGCGAAGCTGGCAAGGTCAATTCCTAGCGGAAGCCGCTGCCAAGTAAGGAATTAGGCACGCTCGTGTTAAACCAGGCGAATTGCGGAATCCGGTGAGACGAGCGAAACCCGAAATGTGCGTCAGTCGGCAGCGGCACCCCATAACTCGCCAGTGAAATTGATTGCTAAGCAACAGACACGCGGCACTCTCGGACTCAATTGAGAGCCTCAGAAACCACAGGATTGGAGCTTCATTGCGCTCCCTAACAACTGCGTTTGATCTGATTCGCTGCGCCCCCAGTGCTCCCCAGCAATTGTCCACTGCCGGCAATTATGCTACCATGTTGGGTTTCCCTGCGGCTGCTGAAGATTGGCTGCGTTAGCCGGTCGGCCGAGGACTGTTCGTTTTTTGGTAGGACGCCGGTCTCGCTCGGTTGGCGAGCAAGCTTTGTTCGATGGCGCGGCGTTCACCATCGCGTGGATCGCCGACCACGCACTTCTAGGTGGACCCGTCTGCCACAAAGAGTTTCTCCCCCTTCGTTATGGTTAACCGCAATTTAATCCGAGAATTTGACGTATCTGAAGAAGAAGAATTGGCGGCGATCGGCTCCGCCGCGCCCGACGAAATGGAATGGCTGGGTGGTGCCGATGTCACCGCCAATCAAATCGTCGAGGGCCGCGTGCTGCGGCTCGATGACGATTTCATCCTGGTCGACGTCGGCTACAAGAGCGAGGGCATTGTCCCGCGCAACGAATGGGAAGAAGGGGATGAGCTGCCGAAAGTTGGCGACACGATCCGCGTGCTCGTCGAAGACACGGAGGACATTGTCGGGCAGCACGACGATCGCGGCATGATCGTGCTCAGCAAACGCAAAGCGGAAAAGATCGAAAAGTGGATGAAGGTCATGGAGACCGTCCGCGAAGGAGACGTTGTCACCGGCAACGTCACGCGGAAAATCAAAGGCGGCCTCTTGGTCGATATCGGCGTCAATGTCTTCCTTCCTGCCAGCCAGGTCGACATCCGCCGTCCGCATGACATCGGCGAATACATAGGTAAGCCGATCAAGTGCCTCGTCCTGAAAATCGACGAAGCCCGCCGCAACATCGTGGTGAGCCGCCGCAGCCTGATCGAAAACGAGCGGGCTCAAAAGAAGGCCGAGCTCCTTAAAGAGCTGCAAGTCGGCCAGCTCCGCACGGGCATTGTCAAAAACATTGCCGACTTCGGCGCGTTTGTCGATCTCGGCGGCATCGACGGCCTATTGCACATAACCGACATGAGCTGGGGCCGCATCAATCATCCGTCCGAGATGGTCCACATCGACGACGAGGTCGAAGTCAAAATTCTCCACATCGACTACGAGAAGGAGAAAATCGCCCTGGGGCTCAAGCAAAAGAGCGCCAGCCCCTGGGACAATGTCGCCACCAAGTACCCGGTCAATACCGTGGTCAAAGGCACCGTCGTCAACGTCATGAGCTACGGCGCGTTCGTCAAGCTAGAGGACGGCATCGAAGGCCTGGTCCACATCAGCGAAATGTCCTGGACCAAGCGCATTAGCCACCCCAGCGAGCTGGTCCACATCGACGAACAGGTCGACGTGATGGTGCTCGACATCAACCAGGAGAAGCAAGAAATCTCCCTGGGCATGAAACAAACGCAGTCGAACCCGTGGGACAAAGTGGCCGATCGCTACCCGCCTGGCGCGATGGTAACCGGCAAGGTTCGCAACCTCACCAATTACGGCGCCTTCGTCGAGATCGAGGAAGGCATCGACGGCCTCTTGCACGTCAGCGATATGTCCTGGACGCGCAAGATCGGCCATCCCAGCGAAGTCGTCGAAAAGGGCCAGGAAGTCACCTGCAAGGTGATCTCCGTCGATCAGGAGCGTCGCCGCATCGCGCTCGGCCTCAAGCAACTCGAAGAGGACCCCTGGGCGACCGACATCCCGGGTCGTTATCAGCCCGGCCAATTGGTCACCGGCACGATCACTAAGATCACTAACTTCGGCGTGTTCGTCGGCTTGGAGGACGGCCTCGAAGGGCTGCTCCACATCTCCGAGCTCGCCGACCACAAAGTCGAGAATCCGGAAGACATCGTGAAAGTCGGCGAACAGATCGAGGTCAAAGTCCTCCGCGTCGACGCCGACGAGCGAAAGATCGGCCTCTCCCGCAAACGCGTCGAATGGGCCGAAGAAGACGACGCCACGGCCGATGCGTCGGCCGCCGGCGAGGGCGGCGCCAACGGTGGCCAGCCGGCCGAGCTCAAAGGCGGCGTCGGCTCCGGCACCGGACCGTTGTTCAAATCGGCTTCTTCGTCAAAAGGCGCAGAGGACTAGCGGCAGTTCATATATCGCTCTCCGAGACCCTCAACCGGCCGGTTGAGAGTGTCGGAGAGGGGTTATGAAGCCAGCGCCCTCGAAAACGGCAAACGCAAAATAGGCGCATTCGCGATTTTTGTTCGCCTGCGTCCATCCGATTCCTACAATCCGCCTACCACGGCGTCACAACGCTCCTGCGATCTGCGACGCCGTTTTCTTTGGTATCTCCCGAACGCGGCGCACATTCCTCGTACTGTGTCGAATTCTTCTCTTCGTTGATTGTCAAAGCCTGACGCGCCGATAGTCTTTGCGGGCAAGTGCAGCAGCTAGCACCGAGCAACGACGAGAGTGTGTACTGGGTCCACGCTCCCGACTCCTGCTCCTTGCCAATCCTCCCACTATCCTGAAGCCCTCCTACGCAGCGCCGCCAAGATGCCCTCCTCGACTACCCCCAAGAAGCGTAAGACGTCGGTGGCCGTTCAATCGCCGCTGGAGACCTATCTCCGCGAGATCAACGAAACGGCACTCCTCAATGCGGCAGAAGAACGCGAGTTGGCCACACGCATTGGCCAGGGGGACACTCGCGCTCGCGACCGCATGGTCCGTGCCAATCTGCGGCTTGTGGTCAACATCGCTCGCGGCTATTCCGGCAAAGGGCTCGGGCTTCAGGACCTGATCGAGGAGGGCAATCTGGGCCTGCTCCGAGCCGTCGAAGGTTTCGACCCCGCGATGGGCACCCGCTTCAGCACCTACGCCAGCTACTGGATCAAGCAATCGATCAAGCGGGCCCTGATCAACTCGGGCAAAACCATCCGCATCCCGGCCTACATGGTCGAGCTCCTTTCCAAATGGCGGCGGGCCAACATCCGTCTCACCGAAGAGCTTGGCCGCACCCCGACGCCTGAAGAGGTCGCCCGCGTGCTTGGCCTCCCCAAGAAAAAGCTCCCGATCATCAAAAAGGCGATCAAGATCTACAACGCCACGCCGCAAACCGACCAAACCGAGGCCGGCTGGACCCTCGGCGACATGGTCATGGACGAGAAACAGATCGCCCCGGACGACGCC
>DASYDU010000235.1:0-3972 GCA_036499445.1 Lacipirellulaceae bacterium | reverse complement strand
CTATCAATATTCCTTCACCCTCATCCCGGTATGGTCAAATCAACCGATGGAACTGCTGCGGTTTCGGCTGCCCAATTAGTGTATCGTCGATATAGCACCGCCAGGCTGTCTCCCCATGCACGAGCGATATCCGCTAGCCATTGCGACCCTACTGCTGAGCCTCCTCATGATGGCGATCGCATCCCCGCGCGCTCTCGCAGCGAAGAAGTCCGCCGAGGCCGTATCGCAATTCAAAACGGAGGTCCTTCCGATTCTCGCGGAGAGATGCTTTCAGTGTCATGGCGACGGGGCGAGCGAAGGCCAAATCGCGTTTGACTTGCTGAATGATGAGCCGGCCATTCTCGATACCGCGCTTTGGCAGCGCGTGCTAAAGAATGTGCGCTCCGGCATTATGCCTCCGGCCGGTGAAACGCCACCCACGCCGGAGGAAATCAAAACGCTCGAACACTGGGTTAAATATGAGGCTTTTTGCATCGACGCCGCTGACCCTGATCCCGGCCGTGTGACCCTCAGACGGCTCAATCGAAATGAATATGGCCATACCATTCATGATCTCATGGGATATGACTATCGCGTCGACGACATGTTCCCGCCGGACGACACCGGGCAGGGCTTTGACAACATTGCCGACTTGCTCAACACGTCGCCGATGCTCGTTGAAAAGTATATGCGGGCGGCCGACCAGATCGTACACGCCGCCGTGCCGGCCGTTTCCAAAGTGGTGGCCACAACAACCGTTCCGGGTGAAGATTTCGTCCGCGCGGGTTCCGATGCCGAACATCATGGCAGCCGCGTGCCATTTTCCCAAGCGGACAAATATGCGCAGTCGCTCAAGATCGACCAGGCCGGCGAATATCGCGTCACCGTCGAGTTCGGCGTGTACGGGCAATTCGAATACGATCGCGGCCGGGCCAACATTTCTTTCACCTCCGAAGGAAAGCAGCTCTACAAGGAAACTCACGTTTGGCAAGACGAGAAAAACGGGCTCGTGGTCAAGTTCGATTTCCATCGGGACTGGCAGCCGGGCGAGAAAGACTTTGTGTTCGAAGTCGAGCCGCTGCCGATGCTCGATCATGACGCCGAGTCTTCTCACGAAGCTGGCAAGGAAAGGACCGCTCGGGAGCCGACCGCGGAGGAAATTGCCCGGGGTGATTTTGCCAATCCGCAGCTCGATCCGACCCCGAACGCCACGCGAATCGAATTGCAGATCGTCAGCGTCACGGTCGAAGGTCCCTTGGACAAAGAGCGCTGGGTCAATCCGCCGAATTACTCACGATTCTTTCCACGCTCCGAGCCGCCGACCGGCGAACAAGAGCGGCGCGATTATGCCCGTCAGGTGCTCCGCTCGTTTGCGGGCCGCGCCTACAGGCGGCCGGTCGACGAGCCCGCGCTCGATCGATTGGTCGCTCTTGCCGAGGCGGCTTACTCGCAGCCCGATCACACCGTTGAGCAAGGTATTCAGCAGGCCATGATCGCCGTGCTCTGCTCTAAGCGGTTTCTGTTCCGCGTCGAAGAGCCTGAAGCTGGCGAGGGCAATCGGCCCTTTGCCCTGCTCGACGAATACTCACTGGCCTCACGCCTTTCGTATTTGCTCTGGTCTTCGCTGCCGGACGACGAACTTTTTGCGCTGGCACAAAAGGGCGAGCTGCGCAAAAGCCTGCAGTCGCAGGTCGAGCGCATGTTGGCCGATCCCAAGAGCCAGGCGTTTGTCGAGAGTTTCGTCGGCCAGTGGTTGCGGACGCGCGAGGTGGATTCGGTCGACATCGATTCCCGCGCCGTCTTGGCCCGCGACGACGGCACCGAGGCCAAGTGGCGCGAACAACAATCAGCGATCCATGCCGCGGCCGAAGCCAAGCAGCCGCAACCCGCCGCAAAACCGGCGGAGACGGAGCAGCCGTCCGATTCGCATGCCACTGCCGAGAGTGCCGAGCCGAAGCCGGCTATCGCCGCCAACTCCTCGCCGCCGCCGAGCGACCGGCCGGCACGCCGGCGCGGACGCGGTAAATTCGCGGAGTTCGGCCCGCCGCCGGTCCAGCTCGATAGCGGGCTACGTGCCGCGATGCGGCAGGAGACGGAGTGCTACTTCAGCTACATTGCTCACGAAAACCGCCCGCTCCTGGAATTGATCGATAGCGACTATACATTTTTGAATGAGCGGCTCGCTCGGCATTATGGCGTCGAGGGCGTCAAAGGTCCCGAAATGCGCCGCGTGTCGCTGCCCAAGGACAGCCATCGCGGCGGCATTCTCACACAGGGCTCGTTCTTGACGCTCACGTCTCAACCCAATCGAACTTCGCCAGTAAAACGCGGGCGATTCGTTTTGGACAATTTGATCGGCACTCCGCCGCCCCCCGCGCCGCCCAATGTACCCGCGCTGGAAACGGTCGAGCAGTCGTTTGGCGGCCGCGAGCCGACAGTCCGTGAATCGCTGGAAATGCATCGGCACAACGAGGTCTGCGCCTCGTGCCATGCCCGCATGGATCCCATTGGGCTGGCCATGGAAAACTTCAATGCCCTCGGCATGTGGCGAACTCGCGAGCGCGGCCAGGACATCGTCACGGAAAGCCAACTTGTTACCGGCGAAAAGCTGACCGGCTTCGACGACCTCCGCAAACTCATTGTCGAGCGGCGCCGGACCGATTTCTACCGCTGTCTTACCGAAAAGCTAATGATCTACGCGCTCGGCCGCGGTCTGGAATACTACGACGTCGATGCTGTGGATAGAATCGTGGATCGACTGGAGCGCGAGAACGGCCAGTTTTCCGCGCTATTGTCGGGAGTTATCGAATCGGCACCGTTCCAAAAGCAACGAATCGGGAGTGGCTCGCTCGCCGCCGCACCCGCGACGCAATAGGCGTCGCCTACTCCGCGTGAAGACCTCGGAGAATTGAAGATGAACAAGCAACAATTGACCAACGCCATCGATTGGGCTGCCCAGCGTCGCGCCAGTTTTAGCCGCCGCCGGTTTCTTCGCGGCGTCGGTGCGGCTGTAGCGCTGCCGGCCTTGGAATCGCTGCTGCCCTGCCGGATAGTCCGCGCGGCCTACGCGGACGCCGCTCCCGCCGCCAAGGTGGCGACAACCGCCGCCGGCATGCCGCTCCGCATGGCCTTCGTCTATTTTCCGAACGGCGCGATCCCCGCGAACTGGTGGCCGGACAAGCCAGGCAGCGACTTCGCCCTCAACAATACGATGGAGCCGCTCACGGCCCTCAAAGACAAGTTTCAAATTTTCGGCGGTCTCGACTGTCTTGAGGCTACGCCCGGACCCGACGGCGGCGGCGACCACGCCCGTGCCGGCGGCAGCTTCTTGACCGGCGTGCGTGTCAAAAAAACCTCCACCGACATCCGGGCTGGCGTTTCGATCGACCAGGTGGCCGCCCAGCAGATTGGCCATCTTACGCCCTTTCCCTCGCTTGAGCTCAGCTGCGACGCGGTCCGCACCACCGGCAATTGTGACAGCGGTTACTCGTGCGCCTACACGTACAACTTGGCCTGGCGTAGCCCGACCCAACCGATCACGCCAGAGCCCAATCCGCGCTTGCTCTTTGAGCGAATGTTTGGCTCGGGCCCTCAGGGCCAGCGGAAGGAAAATCTAGCGCGGCGGATGGCCCAGGAAAAGTCGATTCTCGATTTCGTCATGGACGATGCCCGCGGCGTGGACCACTCCCTCATGCCGCGCGACAAGATCAAGCTCGACGAATACCTCACCAGCCTCCGCGCCATCGAGCAGCGGATCGAGCAGGCCGAGCGTTTTCACAACGAATCGGTCGACCCCAAGGTCGACACTCCGGTCGGAGTCCCCACCGACTATGGCGACCACATCCAGCTCATGTTTGACATGCTGGTTCTGGCTTTTCAGACCGATCAGACCCGGATCGCGACGTTCCTATTGGCGTACGAAGGCAGCAATCGCACGCTGCCGTTCCTCGGCTTTCCCGAAGGGCATCACACTTGCACCCACCACAACAATCG
>DASYDU010000234.1:0-12626 GCA_036499445.1 Lacipirellulaceae bacterium | reverse complement strand
ATCCCATCTCCGGCGACGGCTTTCTTTTTTTACTGCCCGATCCATCGGATGTGTTTGAGTTTGTTGAGTATTCGTGATTGTCGTTCCGATTGTGTACTAGATGAAATAGGCGGCTGCCGCGACGGCTATCCCAATAAGCGTCGCGATGATGACTATTCGAACGGCAGTTTGACGATCTTTGCGCCGATGGTCGGGCTGATCGGCATCGGCAGTTTTTTGGGCGCGCGGCCCAAACTTGAACGTGCCGTCGAAACCGTGTTTCACACAAAATCGCCGGTGGGCTTGCAGAAAGCCGAGCGCGCTCAGCACCGCGGGCACGAACAGAAACAGCCGCCACGCCGCGGCCGACTTGAGGAAGATAAGCGTCGCCCATAGCACGACGGACGCCGCCAGTCCGATCCACCCAAGAACCCGTCGTTTCGCGATTTCTTTGGAACCGATATTGCAAACGCCTGGAATGTACTCGTGATCGGCAGCGGACATGAGGTATTGATGGATCACTCCGCGGCGACGTGAGCGCCCTTTTCGGCGGCAGATCGGCGCATCAAGAGCACCAAGAAAACCAACAAAATAGCGACCGCCGCAGACGCCCAGAACACATCGAAGTAGGCCAGCGACGATGATTGCTGATTTCGTAGATTCTGCAGCGCCTGCAAGGTCAGTTGCTGCGAGAGGGGCCCATCGCCAGTGTGCTGATAAAAGAAATCGGCCGCTTTCTTCCACTGTTGATTGACGTTTGGATTTAGCGAGTCCAAGTGCTCATTGAGCCGCAGTGTATGGAATTGCTCGCGGCGCTCGTGAATGATCTGAGCGACCGACGTGCCGACGCTTCCCCCTTCATTTCGCAACAGCGCCAGCAATCCGACCGCCGCTCCACGCATTTCCTTCGGGATATAGAGAAAGGCCGCGACGTTGAGCGGGGCAAAGATCATCGACAGACCGGCGATTACCACCACCCGCGGCCAAACCACCTGCCACGGGCTGATCTCTAAATTCAACAGCGACAGCCAGTAGTTTCCCGCGGCCAATACCACGAGCCCTGTGGCCATGAGATAGCGCGCGTCAACACCGCGCGACAGCAGTGCGCCGACGACGAACAGGATCATCACGGCAAACACCCCGGCCGGCGAAAGCACCAGACCCGATGTCGTCGCATCGTAACCGAAGAGCGATTGCAGCATGCCCGGCAGCGTCGTCGTATTGGCATAGAGTACGCCGAACGTGCAGAAGATGATCAAGCAACACGCACGAAAATTCCGATCCTTGAGTGTCCGAAAATTTACCAGCGGATTGCCGATACGCAATTCGCGCACCACAAGGCTCGTCAATCCGCCGACGAACAGCGCAGCGAGCGTCTGAACCCGCCAGAACGGATCGCCGAACCAATCCCATTCCTGACCTTTGCTCAGCATGATCTCCCACGACACCATTGTCACACTGAGCAGACACAATCCGATCGTGTCGAACGGCTTGTGTTCCTTGCGCGCCTCGGCCCGCGCAGCTTTGAGGTAATCGGGGTCAGTCACCACCGCGCGACACATCGCGAGCGCAAACAGGCCGACCGGCACATTCAAATAAAAGATCCAGCGCCAACCATAGTTATCGGTGATGTAACCGCCGAGCGTCGGACCAACCACAGGGGCCAATAGCGCGGCCACCGCGAAAATCGTCATCGCCGAACCTTGCTTCTGGGGTGGAAACGCATCGAGCAAAATCGCTTGGCTCGATGGCTGCAGGCCTCCTCCGGCCAGTCCTTGCAGCACACGAGCCGCAATCAGCACATTGAGGCTCGTGGCCATGCCGCACATCGCCGAGGCGAACGTGAAGACCGCAATCGAAAGCAAGAAATAATTTCGCCGACCGAGCCGCATCCCCAGCCAGCCGGAAATCGGTAGCACGATGGCGTTGGCCGCCAAGTAGCTCGTGATCACCCATTCGCTATCGGTCTCTGGCGCCGATAGGCCACCAGCGATATAGCGCAGTGCGACGTTGGCGATCGTCGTGTCGAGCACCTCCATGAACGTCGGGATCACGACGGCCGCGGCAATCAGCCACGGACTGATCGTCGGCCGCGCCACAGGAATGCCGATTGCTCCGGCGCTCACTGCTTCGTCTCCGGCCCCGGCGCCTCCGGCGTGTTCGTTGGTGTCTCGCGCGCATTCGATGCCGTCGCCGCCGGCACAAAGGGCTGCAAGAATTTGCCGGCATCAGGGCCAGTTGGCTCCTCATTGATGTGGACATACGGCGTCACCGAGAGGCCGATGAACAGCGGCGCCTTTTCCGGATCGTAATCAATTACCTCGATCCGAACCGGCAACCGCTGAACGACCTTAACAAAATTCCCGGTCGCATTCTCTGCAGGCAACAGCGCAAGCGTCGAGCCCGTCCCCATCGTGAAGCCGGAGATGCGGCCCTTGAATTCTTGGTGGCTGCCGTACATGTCGACATCCAGGTCGACCGCCTGCCCGATTCGCAAATTCCGCAGCTGAGTCTCTTTGAAATTGCCATCGATCCAAATCTCGGTCAGGGAGCGAACCGCCATCAAGCTCTGGCCGGCCACCACGTTGTTGCCGGGATTCACATTCCGCCGCGTGACTACGCCGTCGATCTCGGCCAGCACATCGCAGTAGCGAAGATTCAAATTCGCCTGATCCAGGTTTCGCTGCGCTTGCAACACCTTGACCTGCGCCTGCTTCATAGCCGGCGCCTCCTTCACTAATTGCGCATAGATGCGGTCGATGTCCCCTTGGGGGTCGCGCTTGTAAAACTCGGCCACCATTTCCTTCGGGGATAAGTTAAACGACGATATCGTCACTCCCAGCTGCGACGCCGCTTCGATCAGCGCCGCTTGCGCCTGCTTTACCGAAGAGAATGTCTGGTCCAGATCCGGCGGAACTTCCGTCAAGTCACCACCATGTTCCGGCTCGGCCGGCAAGCCCAGGCTCACGCGAATCTGACGCACATGTTCCAACGCCTCTTTCGCCTGCGCGTCGGCCACGCCGTAGGCCTCCTTGTATTGATCGAGTTCCTGCGGGCTCACCGCTCCAGCGTTGCTCTTTTGGATCGCGACAGCCCGCTGATAGTCGGCTTCGCCGCGGGCAAGTTTGGCCTTCGCTGTGTCGAGCGCCGCCACGCTGGCCCGCAGTTCCGCGACCTTATTCTCCACGTCTTCAATCGCACGCTCTAGACTGAACCGCAGGCTCCGTGTCTGACCTTCCATCCCGCGAAGTTGAGCCTCGGTGGCAATAAGGTCGGCTTGCGCGGCATCGACAGCCGCTTGAGCGATGTTGACCTGCACCTGATAGGGCTCTTTGTCCAGCTGCACCAGCAAGTCGCCTTTCTTAACACGGTTGTTGTCGTCCACCAACACGCGCGCCACCTGACCCGACACCCGCGGCGCGACAAAAGTCACGTGACCATTGACGTAGCCATCGTCGGTCGACACGGTGCTGAGCGCCGCGTGAATCCAGGGCAGGCCGAAGTAGAGCGCCGCGGCGGCAAGCAGTGCAAACACGATCCATCGCCACCACCGTCGCCGCTGGTGAGCATATGACGTCGCAGACGGTGGAGGTGGCGGCGCCGGCGCGTGCTCGGTCGTCGCACCTGCGCTGGTCGATGACTTATTGGCGGTTGGCGTTGACATAGAACGCAATCAGCGTTGATTGAACAACAGTCACACGCCTTTATATACTAACCGCGTAAAGAAATCGCCGGCAATCACAAAAGTGCCCCACTTCGCGTCGTAAGCGGCCGTGGGTTTGGTGGCCACGACTTCGTCGGCCGTCTTTCCCTGCCGCTTGAGCGCGGACACTTTTTCGCGGACGGTCGTGAGCATCTCGTGAAACTCACGGAGCGCCTGTTTGTCGCCGATTGGTCCGTGACCGGGAATGACCAGCGTGCTGTCCGCAGCCAACGCCAAATTGGCTTCCGCTGCGCGAATCGTGCCGTCGATACTGCCGCCAGTTGAGTAGTCGATGAAAGGAAAGTGTCCGTTCCACCAGGTATCGCCGGTATGGAACACGTCTGCATCGGTGAAGTGGGCCGAGAGGTCGCCGTCGGTATGGGCGGGGCCGTAATATTTAAGGGCGACCTTTGTGCCGTTGATGTCGATCGTCTTTTCGGCTTCGATGACCGTTGTGGGAATCGCGCCCGCCGGCGAAGGCGGAAATGTAAAATCCCAATCGTCGACGCGCGTCGATGTGGAAAGATGTTTGACGGTATTCTCGTGGGCCGCAATCGAGGCGCCGGCCGCGTGGAGCCACTGGTTTCCGTCCGTGTGGTCGAAGTGCCAGTGGGTGTTGACGAGATGCTTCACGGGGTCGGGACTGATACCGGAGAGGGCCGCAACAATTTTCGGCTCCGATCCGGCCAGACCGGCGTCGATGAGCAGCTTGCCGTCCTTGCCGGTGAGGACCGCGATGTTTCCGCCCGAACCAATCAGCGCGCTGACATTTCCGCGCAGCGACTTCACCGTGATGTCGGCGTCGGCGGCGCTCCCACGCATCGAGTCGACGACGCCTCCGGTTGCAGCAAACAGTCGACGCGGCGCAAGCCAGGCCGCCGTAGCGACAACGCCCGTGGACGCAATGAACCGCCGACGCGAGATGCCGGGCACTGGATCGTTCGCCATAAACTTTCCTTTTCCCACGATTTACGTGGTGCTGAGATTGACGGGCGTCATCGGCGCAATCACACCGTCACCACAATTTTGCCGATTTGCTGATTTGATTCCAAGTAGCGGTGGGCTTCGACGATTTGCTCGAACGGAAACGTCTTGGCGATGATTGGCTTGAGCTTGCCGGATGTCAACCCCTCGACGATGAACTTCTTCGTTCGCTCCATTCGCTTGGGATCGCCGACGATTTCGAACAACACATAGCCGCGGATCGTGAGCAGCTTCCCCAGCAGCTCCATCAGCGGCACGGGTGTCGGTTCCGTACTGAGCGCGCCGTAGAGAATCAACATGCCGTGCTCGGCCATCGCGGCGGCGAGCTTGGCGACCGTCGGTCCGCCCACCGGGTCGAACACCACACGAGCACCTTTGCCGCCCGTCAGCTTCCCGACTTCCGCCACCAGATCCTGTTCTTCCGTTGCGACGACATGCGCAGCGCCGAGCTCCAATAGGGCTGACCGCTTGTTGCTACGGCGCGTGAGCGCCACCGGTGTAGCGCCGATCGACTTGGCGATTTGACTGGCGGCCAGACCCACGCTGCTCGAAGCGGCGGGGATCAGCAGCGTGTCGCCGGCCTTCAGGTTCGCAATCTCGACGAGCGCCCCGTACGCCGTTGCATACTGCATCCAAATCGCTGCCGCCTCGACCCACGATAGCGATGCCGGATGTTTCGCGACCGCATGCGCCGGCACGATCGCCGTGTCGCCATAGACGCCGTATTGATTCTGCGAGAAAGCCGGGATCGTGCTCACCGCGTCGCCGACCTTGATCCCGTGCACGCCTTCGCCGACCGCGTCGACGGTGCCCGCCGCTTCATAGCCGAGTCGCGCGGGGAAAACCGGCTCTTCCAAATACTTACCCGTGCGAAACATCGACTCGGCCCGGTTCAGCCCGAGCGCCTTCACTGCGATGCGGACCTCGCCTCGCCCGGGCTGCTTGAGGTCCGTCTGCTCGATCTTTAGCACCTCCGGGCCGCCGGTCTGATGAAATCGTACGACGCGTGCCATGCTACTCTCCTTCGAGGGATTGAAGGTATGTGTTGCGGCAACTGCGGGAAATGACTGCTCACGGCAATCAGCGAAGGCCGCCCGTGATATAAAACGACTCGCCCGTGATCCAGGCCGAGTCGCTCGACGCGAGGAACACCACGGCAGGCGCGATGTCTTGCGGCTGGCCGATGCGGCCAAGCGGAGTATTTGCCTCGTAGTGCTTGCGGAATTCGCTTTCGTCGATTCCGGCCGAACGCACGCCTTCGGTTTCCACCATGCCAGGATTGATCGAATTCACGCGGATTTTCTTGGGGCCGAGCTCTTGAGCCAGCGACCTGGTAATCGAGTTCACAGCTCCTTTGGACGCGCTATAAACAGAGGTGCTCGGCGGCGCGGACGTGGCTGCCACGGAGCTGATATTGATAATCGTTCCGCCGCGCGAGCCAAACTGTTTAACCGCTTCCTGCGTCGCGAGTAGCAGGCCGAGCACGTTCAGGTCAAACATTTTGTGGAAGTGCTCGGCGGTCACTTCCTCGATCGGAGCAAATTCATAGACACCGGCGTTATTGACCAAGATGTCTACCCGGTCATATGTCTTCTTCGTCTCGGCGAACAGGCGACGGATATCAGCGTCCTTGGCGACGTTGGCCTGCACGGCAACCGCCTTGCCGCCTTTCTTGGTGATCTCGCCGACGACGCGGTCCGCCCCTTCCTTGCTCGAGCTGTAGTTGACGACGACCGAGGCCCCTTCGGCCGCCAGTTGCCGGGCGACCTCCGCTCCGATGCCCTTCGATGCGCCCGTGACGACCGCGACCCTGCCAGCAAGTTTCTGTGACATAACTCTGTTCCTTTAAGGGGTGTTCTGTACCGGACGGTAAATATATCGAGGTGGACAGGAAAGTTCAAGGGGTGTACTATACTGATAGGTACAAAATTCTGGAGGGAGACGAAAGGTCATGGCGGTTGGGCGACCACGCGGGTTTGATACCGATCAGGCACTCGAGCGCGCGCTGAAAGTATTTTGGCGCAAAGGCTACGAGGGGACGACGCTCCCCGACTTGACCGAGGCCATGGATATCAACCGCCCCAGTCTTTATGCCGCTTTCGGCAACAAAGAGGCGCTATTCCGCAAGGTACTCGACCGTTACGCCGACGGGCCGGCCGCCTATGTCCGTGAAGCGCTCGAGGAGCCGACGGCCCGCCGGGTGGCCGAGCGGCTGCTCTTGGGCGCCGTCGATCTCGTCACCAACCCGCGACACCCGGGCGGATGCCTCGCCGTGCATGGTGCGCTCGCCTGCGGCGATGAAGCGCAATCGATCCGGCGAGAGCTGATCGCACGCCGCGTCAAACGCGAGGCCGCATTGCGCCAGCGCTTCCAACGGGCTAAGTCTGAGGGCGACCTTTCGGCTAGCGCCAGTCCTGCCGACCTCGCCCGCTATATCACGACCATCGTGCAGGGATTAGCGGTTCAGGCGGCCAGCGGCGCCTCGCGCAATGAATTGCAGCGGGTCGCGAAAACTGCACTGCGGGCGTGGCCGAAGTGACGATGCCCGACGCGGCAAACCCTATCGTGTCTTGGCCCGCGCCAATATCGCCGTCACGTTGTCCCTGCCGCCCGCCGCCAGCGCCAGCTTCACCAATCCATCGCAGGCCGACTGCGCGTCGGTCGATTCGTCTAGGCACTGGGCGATCTGTGTGTCGCTGACCATGTCGGTCAATCCGTCGGTGCAGAGCAGTACCTGGTCGCCAGGCTTGAGTCGCATGTGATACACATCGGGCCGGGCGTTCTGCGAATCGTAGCCCAGGCAGCGCGTGAGCATATGGCCGTAGCGGCCGGCAATTTCGCGATCGACGCCCGCGGCCATAAATTCCTGCTCGACCGTGTGGTCCGTCGAGACTCGGCACATGATGCCGTCGCGCCAGAGGAAGCAGGGCGAATCGCCGATGTTAAAGACGACGACAAACGAACTGACGAAATAGGCAGCGGACCAGGTGGTTCCGCTGTCGCCGAAATCTGGGTTCGTACGAAACTCGTCGACAAAGGCTTGCTGCATCAGATGCGTGAACGCTTCGACGCGCTCGGTCAATTCCTCTCGACTCAGTTGCCCAAGTTTCATTACCCAGCTCGATGCGCGCCCGGCGAGCTCCCAACCGGTGCGAATCGCCAGCTCACTCGCCAAGCCGCCACCGGCGTGGCCGCCCATGCCGTCGGCGACCGCCATCGCGTAGGCTTCGTCGGTCGGCATCGGGAGCTGCTCGGTCGGCATGTTGGTAAGCAGGAGTTGCTGAGTTCGCGTCCGCCGCAAGACCAGGTAATGGTCTTGATTCTCCGATCGGCACAAGCCCGCATGGGTGGCGGCGCCGAAATCGAACGCCAGGTCGGTGCTCGACGTGACGTAATACTTGGCCGCCGCCAGGATCGGCGATACGTTGACAATCGTCTCGGAATCGTGCGTTGCCATCACGACGACCCTCCTCAACAAGTCCGCGGCAAAGCCAATCGAGCAGCCGCTTCTGAAACCCTCTCAGGACGCATCGGCGGGGATGTTGCGCAAAACCAGCGCCAGCATGATCCAAGTCCAGCCGTTGAACAACAGTTCGAGCCCGACCAAGAGACCAATGACCCACAGCGCATCCGACGGCAGGTGCCGATAGATGATAATGCCGGCGAGCATCGTGATCGTGCCGTTCAGCAGCGCCCAACCCCATTGCGGGTAGCGGAGCTTGAGTGCCGCGATGATGCGAAAGAGTCCCAAGACGACGAACGAGACGGCGATGAATACGGTCATCGTAAGCGCCGAAATGACGGGATTTTCGGTCACAACGAAGCCGCAGGCCACGTACAAAATGCCGACCAGTAGGTGGATCAGAAAGCCGCTCCATTCTCCAATCCAGAACGAGCTGACGATCGTAGCAACGCCGCAGATCATGAGCACGATGCCAAAGAACATCGTCACGGCAAAGGTGGTGCCCACGGTGGCGGGCGGGACGATGATCGCCGCTGTGCCGGCCGTCACCAGAAGGACGCCCAACAGCAGAAACCACAACCAGTGGGTCCGCATGTGGTGCAACTCGTGCTTGACCACTTCGCGCAGATTCGAGGGGAGACTCGTTCCAAACCCGGAGTCGGTGTTCATGTCAAATGCCCTTTCGTCAAAAAAATGGCGTGGCGAACACCTCCTTGCAGATGGCACATCTTCCGTCGCCTAGCGTCGGCGAATTGAATTAGATCGTAACGGCGGGCGCTTCACAAGCGGCGCGGGACGCAGAATGGGCCTTCTCCCGAAGGGCCCTTTATTCTGAGCCTTTTGCCGGCGGCGGAGCAGGGGGCAGCCAGCGCTCACGGAATTCACTGAAGATCGTCGCCCACCGCTCGCGCTGCGGCGCGGTGAGAACTTCGCCAATTTCGCGATGCAGCTCGTCGAGCTGATGCGAGATTTCCGGATGGAACTGCTGACGGATTGCCGTCAGCTCGGCCTGGCGTTTGGCGACGATGGCCTCGATTTGCGACTTCTGCTCGTCACTAAGTCCCAACCGACGCTGCAACATGCTCGCGACGCGCGTCGGCGCTTCGTCCGGATGATGAATCGCATGTTGCAGGCGATGAACGGCAACCACTACGGTCAGTCCGACACCGCTCGCTAGTCCGGCGCCAAAGATCAACACCGCCGCGAGCACGGTCGTCCAGCGTCCTCGCGGCGCGGGCGCTGGGGCTGGTAACTGATGGAGAGCGGTCGGCGAGGGTTCGTTCGTCATTCGAGCGTGACCGAAAACGGGGCCGTCAGTGAATTCATTGGATCCTGAACATCCGACAGCGACTGCTGGGCGAATAAGCCGATGCCGATCGCTACCAGCCAGCTGGCCGCCACCGCAGTGAAAATAGTTCGCGTCGGCGAAGGCGCCGGTCGATTGCCGCGTCGGCGCAGCGTCGCCATGACATCATCCGCAACGTCGACGTCGGGCGACGCGGCTGGCGATGTTCGCGCCGCGTACTGCCGAAGTCGTTCAATCTCGTCCATGGGATTCTCCCTTGCGGATTTCAGCGGCGTTTGTTGCCTCGATCAGCTTGCGTAACTTCGCTCGGGCTCGGTAAGCTTGCACCTTCACCATCGTTTGCGACCAGCCGGCCAAATCGGCCGCCTCGGCCACACTCCGCGACTCCAAATACAACAAAGTCAGCACCAGCCGATCGCGCGGCGGCAGCTTTTCCAACGCCGCCTCGACTTCCTCCGTAGCTTCGTCAGCCGCCGCATTTTCGGCCATCATCGGCTCGTGAAGACCTTCCTCATACGAAACGGTTTTCAACCGCTTCTTTTGCTCCCAGTATTTATACCCGACCCGCGTCGCGATTCGTTGCAGCCAGTGCTCCAGCGGCGCGTCGCCTCGATACTTGTTCAGCCCAAAATATGCCTCCACAAACACGTCGTGGACCAGTTCTTCGATCGCCGCCGGGTCGCGAGTGAAGCGGTGCATCCGCCGGGCGATCGTCTGCTGATATCGGCCGATGATCCGCGAGTAGGCCTCGCCGTCGCCCCGGGTCGCCGCCCGCACGTCAGCGCTCAATTCGGCGGCCCAGTTCGATCCTTCGTCCGACATGGCCACTGGCCGTGTTTCCTCCATGCCACTCGGATAAGTCAATGTGTTCATCAATAGCGTCCGCACCCACGGCGCCGTGAGTGCGGACATCTATTGTTCATCTGTCGCGAGCCGTTACGTGGCGCTCGCCGTCGCGTCGAAGAAGTGGTCGACGGCCGCATCCGCGTGCTTGCGAAACTCGTCGATCTTTTGCTTCTGCTCGGGCGTTAGCACGGTAACGACCTCGGTCTTAATCTTCGAGCCGAGCACTGCGGCATTACCGAGCGCACTTCCCAGGTCGCTGGCAGCCGCGCGAATTGCCTTTTCATCTGGGCTCGCGGCGATCGTCGCATCGCGAAGCGCCCGGCGCTTCTCGGCGACCGGCTTCATCACATCGCGAATTTCCTGCCGATGGTTGTCCACGATCTTGTGGATCGAGTCCTTTTGCTCGGTGGTCAGGTCGAGCTCCGACCGCAAAGTAAGCAGGCGTCCGACCTGCCCACTCATCAGCGCCCGTAGCGGGCCGCCTTCGCCGTGGCCGCGTCCCCAACCCGTGGCCGCGTTTCCGGCAGCACCGACGCCGCCCACCAAGGCGGCCGAAATCAAACACATTCCAATCATGCGCTTTGTCATGGCAATCTCCTAGATCACTGGGTTTCTAGAATACTGAGGCGGTCTCTTCCCTGTTCATTTCCCTCCGTTTCAAGGAGGGGCCGGGAGAGGTTTCTTCCGCTCTGTTCCAAAACCCTGTCTTTTTTATTGGGCCGTAAACACACGGCCCGATTTACTCGAATCGAGGGCCCTTCAAACACTCAGTGGCCCGGCGAGCCGCCGCGGTTACAGGGTAGCAAACCGTCCCTTTGAGATAGGCGTAACAAAATGGTATAAAAGCACTTACGATAGAAAATACTTCTCGCTAACGACGTAGACGCCGATTCTTTGACGCAGCTTTAACGTCACAATCGTTTGAAGCGGCAGGTTGGAACACCAATCGCCGATAATCATCACTAATCCGGATCAGCGAAGATCAGGGCCGATTAGTGTTCCCTATAAGACAGTGGCAAGAGCGCATTGTCAGGCAAACAGAACAAACTGACCGTCACACGTCGCAATCGGGCTCATCTATTTGGCGATCGTGTCTAGCGCTGCGCCAAATTTTTCTCGCTGGGCTTTATCGCTTTGCGACCACCGGCGAGGCCGCAAAGGGCTTCTGCGAAACAGTATTGCGGCAAGCACTGCGGCGAGCGTAACAAACTTTGACGAACTCTCGACCTGGGCAATCAGATGCTGCACCATGAGGGTAAATTGAACTATCCGTTTAATTACGTTTCGAAGTAATTTTCAGGATCTGTGATTGCACCGAACACTTTTATGCCATATGGAATTCCGCGTCCACCATTACGAAGCTTTTTCACCCGAGCCGGGCAAAGGCAATCCCGCTGGCGTGGTTCTTGATGCTCAGGGTTTGTCCGACGTCACGATGCAAATGATTGCCAAACAAGTCGGCTTCAACGAGACAGCTTTCGTGCTTCCTTCAACGGTAGCGGATGTTCGGCTTCGCTATTTCACGCCTGGCCACGAAATCGATTTATGCGGTCATGCAACCGTCGCATCATTGTTTGCTCTTTACGATCGCGGACGTCGCAGTCCCGGGGAATTGGTCGTGGAGACACGCGCTGGAATTTTGTCAATGGCCATTCAGCTGGTGGGGAACAAGCCACGGATCGAAATGATGCAAGCTCCTGCAGAATTTGTTCCATTCCGTGGTGATCCGGCAACACTCGCACATATTCTCGGGATTTCAAGCTCGGACCTACACCCGGAATTGCCCGTCGTCTTCGCGAGCACTGGCACGTGGACGCTTCTCGTTCCTGTCAAGAATCTGCGAGCGCTACGTGCCATGCATCCTCAGAGCACCGCATTCCCCAGCGCACTTCATCAGATGCCACGCTCATCAATGCATCCATTTTGTCTGGAAGCAGATGCAACCGAGGCTGACCTCAGTGCGCGACATTTTTCTTCACCTTTTTCTGGCACTGTAGAAGACCCGATCACGGGTACTGCTTCGGGAGCGATGGGCGCCTTTATGGCGATGCACGCCGAAAGCTGGATGGTTGATCGCAATCACTCCATCATTGTTGAACAGGGTAAAGATGTCGGCCGGGATGGTCGCGTACATGTCTCCGTAACAAACCGACAGCCGCCTTTCCTAGTGAAAATCGCCGGAACGGCCAGTTACGTAAAAGACATGGGCATTGTGGCATCCGCGGACACGCTTTGTGACCCACCTAGCTGAGTTTTCAGACCGGCACTAGGTGCTCGCGACGAGCAGTTGTGTTTCTAGCCGGCCGACAGGATTTGAGTACCCGACGCTACGCCGATTGGCGGAT
>DASYDU010000233.1:0-3116 GCA_036499445.1 Lacipirellulaceae bacterium | reverse complement strand
GCGACATCTTGATCGAGCGGCAACATTCCTTCGCGCGTATCGACGACGAAGAGTATGAGCGCGGCTGAATCGATAGCGAGATTAATCTGGTCTTCGATGTGAGCCGTCAGGTTGTCCATGTCGGCAATGCCCATGCCGCCCGTGTCGACGACCTCGAAGAAGCGGTCGTCGTGGCACATCAAATGGGTCAGGCGGTCGCGGGTGACACCCGGCTTGTCGTCGACAATGGCAATGCGCACGCCGGCAAGCCAGTTCAGCACGCTGCTCTTGCCGACGTTTGGCCGACCGACGATGACAACTTGAGGTACGCCCATGATGATCCGATAGCGCCCGTTGCGCGCGAACGGTTTAATTCCGCCGCGTGGCCGACCAAAGTAAAATGACTTGTGAAATGGCCGGGACGCTCCCCTCGGCTATCCTTCGCACAATCCACGCCCATGAAACTCCCAAAAACATCATAGTTGAGTTGGCGCGCGGGGAGTAGTGCCCGGCTTGTTCGCACCGGCTTCCGCAGCACCAATGCCTGCCGCGACGGCCATCGACAGTTTGTCGTTCCTCCCCCCCTTTCCACCGAGGAAGCAATGCCTACACTGGCGGGACAGGACTAAGCCGGCCCCATGGATCTCAGTAATCACCGCTTGCATGATGTCTTGCTCGGACGGCTAGAAAGCCTGGAACGGGCTGGCGTCATGCAATTGCCGAAGTCCAACCGGAAACCAACGACGGCAGTGGTAGCGCCCACAGCAGAGGCTGCGCTGCGTACGGCTGAGTCGCCGTTGGCCGCGGGCGCGGTGGATGAGTCGGTCCCTTCGATTGCGGCCAGCCCGGCGACCGCTAAGGAATCTCAACACATCCAAGAGGAACCGATGGCCAAGTCGGCCACCTGGCAGCGCGCGTGCGAGGCTACTTTGTTCGCGGATTCAGCGGAGCCGCAAGTCAAAGCCTCGCAGGCGCCATCGCTGACGGTGCTCGCGCAAGAAGTCGCCGGCTGCACGCAATGCAGCGAATTGGCGAAGCTTCGCACACAGACCGTCTTCGGCGTCGGCAATCCTAACGCACGGCTGTGCTTCATGGGCGAGGCGCCCGGGGCGGACGAAGATCGGCTCGGTGAGCCGTTCGTGGGCCGCGCGGGGCAATTGCTCACAAAGATCATCGAAGCCTGCAAGATGAAGCGGGAGGATGTTTACATCCTCAACATGATCAAGTGCCGTCCGCCCGGGAATCGCAATCCGCTGCCGCACGAGCTGGCGAACTGCCGTGGCTTCCTGGAGCGGCAATTGGAATTGATCCAGCCGGAATTCATCTGCTGTTTGGGCGCGGTGGCCTCCCAAAATCTGCTCAATACGACAGTCTCGATCGGCAAACTACGGGGAAAACTGCATGCCTATCGCGGCGCGAAGGTAGTGTGTACATTTCACCCGGCCTATCTGCTACGAAATCCGTCCGCGAAGAAGGATGCCTGGGACGACATGAAATTCTTGCTCCGCGAGATGGGAGTTGAGGTATAAACTTGTCCGCGAGTCATCCATACTGCTGAGATGCTTTGGGAAATCGCGTTCTTGATGCTTTTGATTCTGGCCAACGCCTTCTTCGTGGCCGCGGAAATCGCCATCATCGCCGCTCGGCGGGGTCGACTCGAGCAGCGTGCGGCCGAGGGTAGCCGCAACGCCCGCTGGGCTTTGGAGCTTTCGCACGATCCCAACCAGTTTTTGTCCACCGCGCAAATCGGCATCACCGTGGTGAGCGTGTTTGGCGCAGCCTACGGCGGCCAGCAGGTCGCTGGTCAAATTTCCGAATGGCTTGCGGCGCTTCCGTGGCCTTTCTTGCAGCATCATGCTGAGTCGATTGGGCTCGGGCTGTTCGTAGCGTGTTTTACTTTGGTGTCGCTCATCGTGGGTGAATTGCTGCCCAAACGGGCGGCGCTTCATCAGGCCGAAAACCTGGCCGTTTTCGTGGCCCCGGTGATGCACTTCGTCTCGAAGCTGGCGCGGCCGCTAATTTGGATGATGGGCCTTTCGACCGACGCACTGCTTTGGACGTTTCGTCTCCGGACCGGGGCCGAGCCCTCGGTGTCGCTCGACGACATCGAGCACTTGATCGATACGGGCACTGAAGAGGGCGTCGTCGAGCCGCTGGAAAAAAGGCTGGCGCTTGGCGCGCTGCGGCTCGGCGAGCGCACAGTTCGCGACATCATGCGCCCGAGAATTGATCTCGACGCGATGGACGTCGAGACGCCGCCGGAAGAAGTGATCGGCACGGTCGCGATGGCGGGCTTTTCGCGGCTGCCGGTCTACGAGAGCGATCTCGACCACATCATCGGCTTTGTGCATATCAAGGACCTGTTTCGGCAGATGCATCTGGGGTGGAAGATTGAATTGCGAAAGCAGATGCATCCGGCGTTGTTTGTTCCCGAAACGATGCAGCTTGACCGGCTGCTGGAATTGTTTCAGGCAAAGCACAACCAATTGGCCATCGTGCTTAACGAATACGGCGGCACCGAAGGCATGGTTACGCTCGAAGACGTTGTCGAGGAAATCGTGGGTGAAATCCGCGACGAGCATCGCCACGATGAAGCGCAGCGGTTCGTCCGCCGTGACGATGGAAGTTGGCTGATCGACGGCGGAGCGAGCATGGCCGACTTCATTGAGAAGCTCGAGCTGCGCGGCGAAGAAAGCCTGGAAAATCGCAGTTTTAGCACGGTGGGCGGCTTGATTTTGGAGCAGCTGGGCCAGATCCCGGCGATCGGCGAATCGACTGACTGGAATGGGTTGCACTTGGAGGTCGTCGATATGGATGGCCAGCGGATTGACCGCATTCTGGTGACGCGGACGAACGCCAGTGAGCAGCAGGCGACAAAGTAGTGCATCCGCGGGACCGACCACCGCTTCGCGTCGGGTGTTCGCCGCCGCTAGAGCGCGTCAAGCATTAACGTAGCGGTATCCGCAGTGTCGGAAGTAGTTTCGGCATTCGCTTTGGTGGAAGTGGTCGAGGAGCGTACCGCAGGTTTGCCAGAGCGCGTCAACGGTCCGTTCGGCGGCGCTGCGGAGCAACCACTTGAACTTGGAGAAGGCCAGTTCAATGGGATTGAAGTCGGGACTGTAGGGCGGCAGATAGAG
>DASYDU010000232.1:0-7552 GCA_036499445.1 Lacipirellulaceae bacterium | reverse complement strand
CCGTAGTTAGGCGTTCAGGGGAGAACAATACGACCGTGCTACATCTAGAGTTCGAACGACTCAGGCGAGATCATCCAACTTCAGTTTTGTCGCGGTGCGCAAGGAGCAATTTGGGTGCCTCAGTGATCCGAGTGTTTGCCGCGGGCACAAAGCCTTCCCTCACGAATGCGTTGGGACATGTCGCGGTCGATGAACTTCGGGCGATTTGCAATGTGAATTCGTTCAAAGCGTTTTTCGAGGACGAACTAAGCCAAATTGCCAGGGTGATCAAACGACTGAACTCAGATAATACCCGAATCTATCCGGGCTATAAGTGGGGCCACGCGTCGAAGGTTCTTTGTCTGTTCCTTCGAGACGTGGTCTCGCACATAGATATCTCGACGATTCGTCGGTTAATCGAATAACGCCGTGGTTATTTGTTCCGATTGACGGTAGTCATCCGTCGGCTTCTTTCGCTGGATATTTCGCTGCCGTTCCGGAAGATCAAGGAAATCGACTCGCCAAGCAAATTCTACGCCGTACAAGACCAACTTGGGGAGGTCGGTAGATTGACCGGCGTCCCACGTATTTGGTTCGATGATAATTGGGCCAGGCGATGAATTGGCCGACTGGGTTCGGCGTGACTCGCGAACGCCAATTGCGGAACTAGCTCGTGCATCAGTCGCCTTGTTCTTCAGCGGCGTCAGCTCTCTAAAGTATGGCAATTTTCTACTTCCGCGCTTCGTAAACCAGGTGCCCCAGCTCCGGGCAGATGAGCTTTTCCATAGCCAGGCGGACGGCCGCGGGAGAGCCCGGCATCGTGAGCACGATCACCTGCCCAATCACGCCGCCAATAGCGCGGCTAAGCATCGCGGCGGCGCCGATGTCTTCGTAGCTCAGCATGCGGAAGATTTCGCCGTAGCCGGGAAGCGTTTTGGTGAGCATCTGGCTGACTGTCTCGAACGTCTGATCTCGGGCAGCAATCCCGGTGCCGCCGGTGACGAGGACGGCATCGACAACCCTTGCATCTGCCAGCTCTGCCAGTAGAGCGCGAATCCGCGCCGGTTCGTCGCGCACGATCTCGCGGCGCACGACCTGATGCCCGATTGCCGTGAGCATATCGACCAAAAGTTGGCCGCCCCGATCATCGGCCAGCGTGCGCGTATCGCTGACCGTGACCACGGCACAACGCACCATTTGGGGAGCCGCTTTTCGGTGTTGGGCCGTGCTCTCACTCATACGGTATAATAGAGCAAGCGGAGAGGCCGCAGGCCAGAGGTCGGAGGTCGGAGACAACTCAACTCACCGCGATGCTGAAGTACTTTATCATTCTAGCGATCGGGATGCCTGTCTTGGCGGCAATCTGCGTCGTCAATCCTCGTCCGGCGCGCGCCGATGTGGTCGAGCTAAAAAATGGCGGACGGATCGAAGGCCAAATTGCTGAGTCAAAGGATGACGACCATTCGGATTACATGATTGCGACTCCTGATGGGGCTCAATTGACGATTGCTAGGTCAGACGTTGCCCACATCGTGCCGCAGTCGAAGGACGAAGAAGAGTATCAACGTCGGGCTCGCACCGCTGCCGATACGGTCGACGCCCATTGGGATCTCGCCCAGTGGTGCCGCGAAAAGAGTCTTCGCAATGGATATCGTGAGCAGCTGGCGCACATCCTCGAGCTCGACCCGCAACACGCGGAGGCCCGGCAAGCGCTCGGATATCAAAAGGTCAACGGGCAATGGATGTTGCGCGACGACATTATGGCTGCGCGTGGTCTGGTACTGTACGAAGGCAAGTACGTTACCCGGCAGCATATTGAACTACTGGAGCGCGACAAGCAGGCGCGAACCACCGATGCGGATTGGAACAACAAGATCGATCGACTCCGCCGCGGCCTCGCCGGTCGTCGACAAGATCGGGCGGAACAGGCGTTGTCGGACCTTCGCGCAATCCGCGACCCGCAGGCAGGAGCGGCAGTCGCCGATTGGCTCCTTCACGAGCAGGATCCCGGACTCAAACGCATTCTGCTCGAAACCACTGCCCAAATTGATAGCCCTCCGGCGCTCAACGCGCTCGTTGAGATTTCGCTGACTGATCCGGATGACGAAACGCGCGCCCAGGCACTCGAGCATTTGATCAAATCGGGGCGGCCCGGAATTTCAGGCCCTTATATTCACGCGCTTAAAAGCGCGGACGATAGTGTGATCAACCACGCGGCCGAAGCCCTGCAGACGATCGGCGATTCGGGCGCGATTGGGCCGTTGATCGATGCACTCGTGATTAAGCTCAGAGGACAGGTGGCTGGCGGCAGCTCTCCCGATCAGCACGCTTATGTCTTTACGCCCAATGGTGGTGGCGGCGGCGTCAATTCTTTTGGCAGCGCACCGCCGAAAATCGTCACGCAGACGGTGCGAAATCCCTTCGTCCTGACGGCCTTGGTGAAACTCTCGGACGGTGCCAGCTTCGAATACGATCAGGATCAGTGGCACAAATGGTTCTCGGCACAGGCCAAAGCGAACGCGGTGGATGTGCGCCGCGATCAGTGAATCTATTTGACGACCGCGAGCGCGACTCGGTCTTCGAGATTCGGTCGGAACACGGTCAACAGAAGCAACGGCAGATACCATGCCAGTGCCAGTCCACCGCCGTAAGCGTGCCAAAACTGTGTGCCCAGCATGATGGCCGCCGAGCAGCTCAAGAGCGTAGCGAGATTCTTCTGTGCGGGCCAAAGCACAAAGCTGACGCACAGTGCGACAAACGCGGCGAGAATTGGATAGCGATACACCTCATTCCAGAATTGCCACGCTCCCCGCAAATGCTCGGCGACCGGAAACTGGATGCCGAACATCTGCTGCAAGCGGGCAAACAACATCGAAGTGTCGCTGGAAGTTAGCGCTAACGTCACCACGAGCACTGCGACCATCGCCAGAAAACCCAGCAGAAACCTCACCAGGCCGCGCCGCCAGTAAAAGCTGATCCACAACGGCAGCAAAAACATCGGATAGTAGATCGTGCCAAACGCCAATCCCAGCATCGCGCCCGAAAAAAGAGGCCGCCGATAAAACACAATCGCCCACACGACCAGCGCTCCGGGAAGCGCGTGGGTCACGCTGCCGGTCCACATCGCCGTGTAGGGCAGTAACAAGTAGAGCGTCGCGGCCGCGATACCGGACTTGATACTATCAAAATGCCGCAGGCCAACCAGCATCATCCCGAGCACAATTGCCAATTGCGCGAGGATCGCCATCACGCGAGCGGTGACCTTGTTGACCAAGCGGACGGACGGTTCGCCATTTTCCGCAACCTGCGCTACGTTTTGAGCGTCCTTGCCCAATAGCGATTGCGTCGAAATCTGCGGCAAGAGATAAATGAGCGGGAAGCCCGGCCCATCTGTTTTTAAAGTGTTCAGCTCGGCCTGCGACGCTTCGCGGTTTTGTAGCTCGGCCGCTCGTTGTGAGGCCGCCAGATCGGCCTCGCTCGGCGTACCGGTGACTACGTTGGCCATTAAGAACACAAAGAGCGAGATTCCCAAAAATGTAAGGCCGCCCACGGATAGATTCGGTTCCAACAGCGGACGCCGCACCATAGACGCGTCGAGCAGCAATCGCAACAGCAAGCATCCGTTCACTGAGAATAACCAGATGTAGCCAACGAGCGCTGCCCCACCAGTGACTTGGCCCGTGTCGAGCCCGTACTTCACGAGCAGCAGCGCCGGCGACAATAGGATCAGGATGATCAAGTCTAAATTGCGGACGCTCCAGACGCGACTGAATTTGAAATAGAGCGCGATCACCAGAAACGCGGAAAGATACGCCCAAGTCGTGGGCGCAACGCGCACGTATCGAATAAGAATCTCGCTCATTGCGCCAACACCTGATCTCGGCCGCCGTCATCCGCCAATTCGACGAGCAATTCATAACTGCTCGACCGGCTACGGCTGCGCCATCCCAGAGGCCATCGACGCGTAGATGCGGTCGCGAGCCTCCTCCGCCCAAGGACTGGCCGGTGCCAGTGCCAAAAAATCGTGCCAATGCCGCGCCGCTTCGCGCGGCCGATTCATACCATCCAACAGCCTCGCCAAATGGAAGTGTGCATCGGCGAAGCCGGAATGATACCGCAATGCCCCGTGGAATGCAGCCTCGGCCAACGGCAATTCTCCCAGCTCGGACAAGACGCAGCCCAGATTCGCCCGCGCTTCGACGTACTCTTCGTCCAACTCAACGGCCGCGTAGTAGCGCTCCCGCGCAGCGGCCAAATCGCCATTTCTGTAAAGATGCTCAGCCAGACAAAAATGATCCTCGGCCGTGGAATTGCCCGACAGGAGAATCGTCCGATAAACCTCGAGCGCCCGCTCTGGCTCGCCGCTCTCTTCAAAGTCCAGTGCGAGCGATCGGAGTTCGTCGGCGTCCGCCGACGAAGACGATGCTGTCGCCTTGGACTCTCTAGCCTGGGGAGAAGGTGGCGACAGCGCGATGATCGCTTTGGAATCTTCATTCGCTTCGGCTGCGGGCATCGCGGCCGCGTCGAAGTCGATTAGCAATTGGCCCGTCGGCTCCGTAATGCTCTCGCCGCGGCGCACATAGACACGGCTGCCTGCAACTACTACGTCAGTGTCGGCCAGCGGTCGCGGCATCTGCGGCTGCAACCGCGCCAATTCATCCAGCTTGTGATCCAACACCGATAGAGAACAGCAGGCCGAAAGCAGTTCGGCGAGCCGACGCGCTACGCGGACTTCCTCGAAGTCGAAATACGGCAGGCGCCCTACCAGGCACGTTGCAATAAGACGGCCCCGACGATACCAATGTCGAATTGCGCCGACCGGCGCATTGACCAACTCGGCCAGCATTGCTGGAGTATAGTACCGCTGTATTTCTTGGCCGGTGTCCACCAACTCTAGCCGAGCCCAAAATTGCGACTCCCGAATGAATTTCAGTCGCCCATCGCGCCACGATTCCCGAGTAGAGTCATCAAATAAGTCTGTATCTTCCGTTAGCCGTGCCGGATCGTCTGCATCATCATTGACGACGACTAGGTTGGTAGCGGCGTCAATTTGCGACACGATTTGCCCACCACGATCGCGAACTAGCTGCTCGACCTCGCGGCGCGACATACCGCAAAGTTTACCGACGAGCGCAATTCGTTGGCCGTCGAGCAACCGCTGAGCATGCTCTGTCGTTTCGACGCCCACGAAGCACCTGGCCTGCCGAGATGTAAGTCGTCCGTGGTACGCGCCTTGCGACAACGGCGACACCCAACTGAAAAACGCGTGTCTGCCGGCAACCGACGAAGTTCGGCCGCCAAGATTCACTAGTTTCGCCCGCTGACGGCCCGATGTCAACGAAGACGGATCAATGCGGCGATTCGGCCAAGAACGGCCCAAAGCTAATTATGCGCACAATCGCCGAGAGAGCCGTTGGTCGAAAGCACGAAGGCAAACTAACCATCGCAGGATGTCATCGGCTCGCGGACCACGACCGTCTTCGGCACGCGATAGTTGTACGTGACCGGCACCTCGTGCGTCACCACGCGCGGCACCTGGACCGTTTCCTTCTGGCACGCCATGTGGCAGACCCGAACCTGATACGGCTCAACATGCTCTTCCGCGACCATCTTGCAGACCGTCACCGGCACCTGCCGCACGCGCTCTTCGCTCACATAGTGGCAAACTTGCTCGGGAACTTGCCGCGCGACGTGCTCGACGACCTGCCGGCACGTGGTATAGGGCACCTTTTGGCAGTGTTCTTCTTGCACCATCTTGCATACTTGTACCGGCACCTGGCGAACCTGCTCTTCGGCCACGTACTTGCAGACTTGCACTGGCACATTCTCGGCAATTTGCTGCGGCACGTATTGGGTCATCGGAATTTGCTGGGCAACAACGTTGGGCCGCCACACTTTCTGCACGACCTGAGTGGCAGGCGTCTGGCCGGAGACCCAAGCCAGTCCGCCCCGTTGATATTGAACCAGTCCCGTCGCAGGATCAATCGTCTGCGTGGCTGGCAACCAGCGAAGTGACGGAAAAGTCGGCGTGCCGGGGATCACGGACACCTGATCGGCGTAACATCCTTGATCAACGAGTTGCGTCCGGCAGGTCGTCACCGGCTGCATCACGGTGCGAACCTGCTGTTGCTGGACCGTTTCGACCACCGGTCGCTGTACGACGTACCGCTCTTCGCGCGTGGCGGTTTCCCACACTGGTCGCATCGTCACATAGCGTTCTTCTCGCTCTTGCGTCTCGGTAATATTGCGAACTTGATCGTAACTGGCGTCGCGCATCACCGTTTCATAGACTGGCCGCTGCACACAATATCGCTCTTCGCGCACCGACGTTTCATGAACTGGCTTGAGGACCGTGAAGCGGCGCTCGCGGGCCTCGGTTTCCCACACGGGGACTTGCCGAGTGACGTCGACCTGATCGTAAACGGTCTCGCACTCGTGCCGATAACACGTAACTTGCCGCTCCTCGTAGACCGTCTTACAGGTGAGCCGATAACACGGCGAGCAGCATGTGTCGCACTGAGCCGGCACCGACAATGACGTGAAACTGCCTACAACGAGCGCGCAGAAACCGGCAGCAAATGGGAAAAAACTTCGCATGACCCTACCCGTGAAGTGAAAAGACCCGGAAATTGAATTAGCTGTAATCCGCCAGCGGCCATGCCGGCGGGCAAGAGTGCTTCATATCGAGTCTGCGGGACAAAACGCCCTCAGGCAAATGACTGCATTCGCAGTTTTTTTGCTATCAGCAATTGAACTGCCAATGCCGCAACGCTTTGCGCCCGCAAAAAAATACTCAAGTCCCATTCATTGTCTGCCGACACGTTGCAGCATTGCAACAGATGTTGCCAATCAGCAACAAGAAATCGGCGAATGGACCTTTGCCTAATCGGTACAACCGGCACAGTATTTCGGCGCTGCGATTGGCCGCCACGCGTCGCAGGCGAGGCATGAAGCACGTCCTCTGCTCTCCGGTGATTACGGCTACTTTTCTAGCACTTCGAGCGTGTGATGGGCCGCGGCGACGATCTGTGGATCAATCGTCGCGCTCGCCGGCTTGGTCTTGTCGCCCGCGGGCGATTCTTTGGCTCCGACAAGATTTTTGATCGCTTGGATCACCGGCGAAAGATCGGCGTCAGGATTTTGTCTCGCAAGGTCCTCGGCGGCCGCCAACGCGCTGGTCATGGTGAGCGCGAGATTGGCGGCGCGGGCGCCCGCCGCATCGTCCTGTCCGCCGTCGGCCGACTCCGCGGGGTTGAGCATTTCGGCCAGCGTCGCAACGGCCTTCGCTCGTCCGTGATGAGCGAGCGCCACCGCAGCATTCTCGCGCGCATCGGGATAGGCATCATCGAGCATCGCCTCGAGCCGGTCGAGACACTCGGGTGCGCCAACCTGACCAAGCGCATACGCCGTTTCCGAACGCACTAGAGGATCATCGTCGCTGGCCAGCCGGAACAACGCTGGCTCCAAATCGGGATTGGCGAGTGGCTGTGGCGGCTGCAAGTGCGACAGATTAAACGCCCGGACGGCAATTGCCTCGATCGCACCGAGCCGAACCGACTGCTCTTTCGGATCG
>DASYDU010000231.1:0-6481 GCA_036499445.1 Lacipirellulaceae bacterium | reverse complement strand
CGTGAGCAGCAACCAGGACTCGGCCGACGCGGGCACGCCGGGCGACGTGTTCGTGGACCAAAGTAGCGTGATCCCCGGTCGGCAGGTCTCTCTCCGCGCTGCGATCCACGATGCGAATAACTATGCGGGAGGCGCCATGCTGGGAATCTACGTGCCGCGTGGAAACTACCAGCTCACGATTCCCGGCCTATCCGACAGCGGCATCGGCGACACGGTCGGCGATTTAGACATCGGTCATAGCGTCATGGTCCTTGGAACCGGCGCGGGCGAGACGATCATCGACGCCACGCCGCTGCAGGCGAGCAGCTCGGATCGCGTCTTCGAAGTTCTCGGCGGCGCGACGCTCGATCTTAGCGGTGTGACGGTCACTGGCGGCCGACCAACGAATCTTAGCGGGTTCAGCGGCGGTGGAATTTTGGTTCACGATGGAGCAACGCTCAACCTGAGCAATTCCGCCATCACTGGGAATGGGGGACATAAAGGGGTCAGAACTATTTCTTGACAAACGTGTTGACTGTTCGTTAGCTTGATGCGATGCCCCGACCGCTGCGCCCCATTGCCGATGGCCTCGTCTATCATCTGGTCAATCGTGGCAATAATCGCCAAGCCGTGTTTCGCAAGCCGGCCGACTATGCGGCCTTTCTGGCGGCGCTCGGCGAGCTCAAGGAACGCAAGCCGTTCAAGCTCTACGGGTATTGCCTGATGAGCAATCATTTTCATCTGTTGCTGCGGCCGACCGGCGACTCGGTGAGCCGCATCGTGCAAAGCTTGTTGATCTCCCACACGCAGCGCTATCACAAACATCACGGCTCGGGCGGTCACGTTTGGCAGGGCCGCTTCAAGAGCCCGGTGATTCAAAACGACGAGCACTTGCTGACGGTGCTGCGGTACATCGAGGCCAACCCGTTGCGGGCGGGCATCGTGGAAAACGCGGCCGACTGTCATTGGAGCAGCTACGCGGTGCACGGCCTGGGAGCGGTCGACCAGCTCGTGGATCGGCTGTCGACGTACGAAGAGCTATCGCCTAGTGCGAAGACGCGCCAGCGGAAATGGGCGGTGAAGGTTCACCAGCCGCTCGCTGAAGCAATGCTGGCTCGCCTGCGGCTATCGACGACTAGCGGACTGCCGCTGGGCGAGAAAGCTTGGGTCGCCCGGCTGGCAAAACGGCTGGACCTCGATCTCACGATCCGTCCACGTGGCCGCCCGAGGAAAGCGGCGCCGCCGTATACAAAATAGTTCTGACCCGTTTGTCGCGCCCGAGGTGATTGCAGCCAAGCCACTGAGTGTGGTCATGGCGCTGCTCTGCGTCCAGACGAATGCTTCATTGCCCGATGCAGAACTGCCCTGACCAACGACGACCGATCCATCGGCTGATATTGCCTTGGCTTCACTATAATTTTGCCCGCCCGGCAAGTCGCCCAATCCAATCAGGTCGCCAGTGTTCGAGAGTCGAAATGCTTCGGAGTCAAAGGTGCCGCTGATTCCGATGCTCGACGCTCCAACAATGAATTTTCCGTCGGGAGTCACGTCGTTTGCGCGCGTTGATTCGGCGCCAGCAGGGAGACCGCTCAAAGGAATCAGGCCCGTTGAGGATTTCCAAACGAATGCCTGCTCGTAGAGATCTGGCAGTTCAAATCGGTGCGTCCCTACGACAAGATTGCCACCGTCCGTAACCGCGTTTGGAGCACTGAATCTGGCTGACGGAGGTCCAAGCGGGACCATTCCAGTCGAACTTGTCCACAGAAAGGGATTTACGTCGTCCGAAAAGTCTGTCACCCCACTACCGACTATAAAAGTTCCATTGTCTGACACAGCAGCTGCGCCGCTCAAGAAATCTCCGCCGGGTAAATCACCCAACGGAATAAATTCTGACGCGTGAAGATAGCTTACAAATGCAACGACACACACCGAAATCGACGCGCCGAACAGCCGTAGAATGTCTCCTTTTTGCTTGTAGGTCATCGCCGACTATCGCCGCGTCATGGTCTCCCAGCACTAGTAGACGTTGTCGTTTACTCTAGCGACGAATCGCGCCTGTTTGCAGCGAAGCGTCATACACGTTCGCGTCGGCCAATTTGCCGGATTGGTGGGATTGCTGGGCCTGCGCCATCGCCGCAGCATACACCGAGCCGCCCGCGGGCGCAACGTTTCGGTCGACTGTCACGGGCGCAACAGCGGGCGTTGCCGCAGCGACGACTCCACGGGTCCTCAATTCAGCGGGTGCGTCGTTCGGACTTTGCCCGCGATAGCTCGCCGGAATACCCATAATCGGCGCTCGCGATTCGGCGGGCCCGGGGATCGTATTCGATGCCAATTGAATGCCCAGATCGGTGCCCGGCGCCAATTGCGGCCGGCCTGCTTTGACCCAATCCAGCCACGAATTTTGCATCGAATACAAATCGCTGAAACCGTAGTGATCGTGCACGGCTCGACGCCAATCTTCGTCCTTCATGCCGTCGGAGAGAAATTTCAAGAATTCGGCCCGGCCCTTGTCTTCGATGAGCCACTCGGCCAGCGAATGCCCTTGCGAGTAGAGCGGCATGACATCCTTGGGGTAGTCCTTCATCGCAAACATCTCGCCAAACGGAATGCCGTGACCGGTCTTCAAGAATTTAATCAACATCTGCTCTTGCTTCGCTACCTCGCTCGGGCCTTCCATCGTGGTGCAGGCCCCTTCATCCGCCCAGCGGGGCAGGGGGCAGCGAAAGTACGACGCGAAAATCGTGTGTGTCACTTCGTGCGGCAACACGGAATCGAGCACCCGTTCGCGCGAGCCCTGGATGTTCATCCGCCAGCCAAACACTTCGCCGCGATCGAAGACGAAGCTCGTTGCGCCGCCGGCTCCCAAGTCTGGCGCCACCGTGGCGTGAATCGGGCAAGGCGTCGACCAGGGGGGCATTTCGTTGCCGATCCACTCGATCGACAAATCGTGTCGGCACTTCTCGGCCACGTCGCCGATTTCTTTGGCCAAGGCCGGCGAATTCGCGCCGCTCACCGAGACGACGAAGTTTTTCGTGCGATAACCGCCCGTTTCGGCATTCACAGACGCATTGAACAAGAACAACAGCGACACAATCAGGGTCATCTGGGCAATGACCCGGCAAGACCGAGCTTCCATGCTCTTCTCCTTCGCGGTGGACAATCGTTGTCACACGTGTTCGGCGGGCGAACGGCACGTTCCTGTGCTCGCTCATCCGGGCCGCTGGAAAACCGCAAAAACTCTTCTACGCGGGGGAATCTGAAGAGTTGTTCGCGACGCTCCGGTTTGTAAAGTTTGCAGACTGTAACACGCGCGTGAGGTCGGCGGCCAGAGCGATTCGCCGGCCGGGCGCGGTGCTAGCGTGGATTCACGGGAGCTACGGCGCGGCCGCATCTTTCGATCCAAGCTGGGCGAGCGCATGCTGCGCCGCTTTACGCACAACCGGGTCCGTGTCGCGCAGACTTCGCGTCAGCGCCGCAGTCGCCTCGCTGGTCGCCACGCCAATTTGTCCCAGCGTGCGGGCCGCCAGCGCCCGAATGCCGGCTTGCTGGTGAGACAAAAGCTTATCGAGCGTCGGAATTGCCCATTTCGCGTCGGCACCCATCTGCCCCACGTCGAGAAAGATAGTCCCGTGCCCGGCACTCAGCGAATCGAGAATCACCGGCACATAATTTTGGCTCTCAGGATCGATCTTTTGAAGCGCCTTTGCGGCGCCCAGTCGAACTGAAATCTCCGGGTCGCGAAGGGCCTCCGCCAGCGCCGGCTCGCTCGGCTTCGCCGCCGCTCCAAAGCGCCCCAAGGCGGCGACCGCGATCTCGCGAACTTCCAAGTCCTGGTCCTTGCAGGCACCCGCCAGTGCCGTGACAGCCTCGGCCGAGTCGTTCTTCTGCTCGCGGAGGGCGCGGACCGCCGCGCGGCGAACCTTTGGATCACCGTCTCCGAGCTGGGCTATATGTTGATTCGTGGAATTGCCGCTGCAACCCAGCATCAGCGGCCATACGCCGATGAGCGCCAACATCAACCCGCGCCTAGTTTGCATCGTCGACCGTTTCCCCGCCGGCCCGCGTGCAGAGTGCCGCATATGCGGTCGCAGCAACTTCATCCCGGACGAAACGCACCGACCCATCGCCAAACAAGTGAAATGCCCCGCCGGGGTGCATGCTCGAGGGTCCGTATTTGCAAAGGACGCCGTCATCTTCGAAATAGGTCGAATAATTCAGTGTCGCCTGATCATCGGCGTATTTGGGTGGGCGCTCGCGGTTGTACGCCAGTGCCGCGACGGCCGCCGTCATCCCATCCGCCCACGCCGCCAATAATTCCTCCCGCGTCTCGACGATCAACACCGTGTGTGAGAGGCCGTCTGTTACTTGCGCCGGCGTGACTGCTCCTCCTGGTATGATGACGCCGTCGGGGTCCAGCTCAACACCCCACAGGTTGCCCACCGTCGTACAGCCGAGCGCCACGTAATTCCCAATCGCGCATTTGTAGCCTAGCCCTGCATATCGGCTGTCTTCGCTGAAGTCGGCGCCGACATAGCTGGGGCAGCGATAAAGTGGCACAATCGTCTTTGCCGCAAATTCGTTTGCCCCCAAGAGCGCGTGCTCCGAACGGTTCATCGTGTCCGCGACCGCCGACAACTCGAGATACCGCAGAATGAGGCTGCCCCAGCTGCGCTTACTCTTTTCTTCCGCGAGATCAAAAAAACTGCTTTCGGCAGTTTGCAGCGTGTCGGTGCTGCTGCATGGAAACGCCTTGTTGGTGAGCTGATAGTTGGCAATTGCCAGGCCGATCTGCTTCAGATTGTTCGAACAGGCGCTTCTCCGCGACGCTTCGCGCGCCGCTTGCACGGCCGGCAGCAGCAACCCGACGAGGACGCCAATGATGGCGATGACGACCAACAGCTCGACGAGTGTGAAAGCGCCGGGCCGTGCTCCACGGCGTACGCGTTGACCGCCGTGGTGCGACTGCTGGCTCGTCCGGTATTGCTCTCTTCTCCCCTCGTCTTGTTCGCTTCGGCAGGACCGTACGCTATCCCGCACGACTCGTAAGGCAATGAAAATCACGGACCGACCTCATGCGACTGGCCCTGGATCAAGCGATGAATGGAATTACTACGCGACACCTTGCCCGTGTTAGAGTCAGTGTAGACCGCGAACGCTCATTCCGCAAT
Source organism: Lacipirellulaceae bacterium (assembly GCA_036499445.1). Lineage (GTDB taxonomy): Bacteria > Planctomycetota > Planctomycetia > Pirellulales > Lacipirellulaceae > DASYDU01. Next base: position 1,331 of record DASYDU010000231.1, on the reverse strand, counting down.
CAGATCGCGCATAGGCGCGTCGCGGCGAAATCACTTAAACGTGCCGCCCGAGCCCACGGACATCGGCGCATTGAACCCCTCCCACCCGATAACCACATGCAGTCCCAAGTCATTGAACCCAGCAACGTGGTCATCCACCAAGAAGCGTGAGCGAGGTTTAGGTCGATAATGGATTTACACATTTCTATTGCGCTTGAGTTCGGCATGTGCGAGATCCATAAGTTCTTGCATTTCCACTACTCCGGCCAAGCGATACTTCGCTGCCACATTGTAAACCGTGAGCGCCAGATTGTTGGTTGGAGTGTCGGGAGCTGACCATCGATTACGAGTCGCGACCCGTGCTTCCGACGCACATTGCTGACACCGCGTTGTCGATCCGTCTCGTAGCGACGCACCGCGCGCCTTATACTCGCGTCCGCAATCGCAACGGCATATCCAATAAGCGTGCTGTGTTTTGCCTTGTGGATCACGGCGGATAACCTCAAGGCAGTCAAATCGGTCTCCTGGTTTGATCTCTTGCGATGGCATTTGACCACTCTCCGATCTTTTCAAGATGAACAAAGAGCTATTCGATTGACAATATGTCATTATTAAGAACCCCGTCTTGAAATAACGGTATTTTATCGTTCGATGACAGACTGTCAATTGGATACCTAGTTTTCTTTGCATGGAAAAATGCATAATGGGATCCGAGTGACATTTTGTCGATGCCTTGGGCTTTTGGGGCAACAGCCCATATTCTGCTCACGACACGAGTTGCCCCGCAATCAGATGCTCGCTTAACTAATTGGGCGAACAGCTGTTCGGATAAGCAGATGAAATGCGACGGCGCCGCGGCGTCCAAAGTACGCCAAGGGCCACTACGTTTTCTGTGCGCCCTTGAGCCGTTCCAGCATCCGCCCCGGCGAGCCCATCATGTTGTAGCCGCCGTCGAGGTGCAGGATTTCGCCCGTGATGCCGGACGACATGCCCGAAAGCAAAAACGCCCCGCATCGGCCCGCTTCGTCATGCGTCACGTTGCGACCCAGCGGCGCGACAGCCTCGTACAGGCCGAGCATTTCGTCGACGCCCGCTCCGCGACCGGACACCGTTTGCAGCGGGCCAGGGCTCAGTGCGTTCACTCGCACTCCTTGCGCCCCCAAGTCGAATGCCAGGTATTTCACAACCGAATCGAGAGCCGCCTTGCAGATTCCCATCACGTTATAGCCCGGCACCGCCCGTTCGCCGCCGAAATAAGTGAGCGTCAAAATGCTCGCGCCGGGCCGCAATAGCGGTCGGGCCTGCTTCGCCAGCGCAATCAGGCTGTAGACGCTGATCTCCATCGCCAGTTT
>DASYDU010000230.1:0-4389 GCA_036499445.1 Lacipirellulaceae bacterium | reverse complement strand
CGAGAATAGCTTCCTGCAAGAGCTCGCCGTTTTTCGTCCAAAAGGGCCATGAGCGACTTCTGCGGATCGGCGAATTTGGCCTCGCCCTCTCGCATCAGAACGGCTTCGAGCTTCTCCTGATCCACCTTGCGGTCGATTTCTTCCAGCACAGCGGCTGGCGGCATTTGATCCACCATCCGGTGAAATGTCCGCCCGCTCGCTTCGACCGCCGCGTTCGTCGCGGGAGGATTGGTCTGAATGTCGCTCCCTGCGAGCGCCTCGACATATTTCCACGGCGGATCGCTTTTGTTCTTTGTGCCCGTACTGGCGAAGATGATTTCTTGCTTCAGTCTCGTTTGCTTGTCGGACCAAAATGCTTGGTTCGCGTGCCACATTCGCTTCGCACCGACAATTCCCACCTGCCCCTGTGCGGCCGGAGACAATTCCGGCACCTGCTTCTCCGTGTACACGTCGACACGCGAGATGAAAATGCTGTAGACGCTCTTGAACTGGTCGAGTGATTTGCGTTGCTGCGCGCCCCGCCAGATCGCCGCCCGCGCCGCTTCATACTGACGCAACGTGAAAATCAATGTCACGTTCAGTGTCACGCCCGCCGCGCACAAAGCTTCCAGTGCGCCTAGCCCGGCCGCCGTCGCGGGCACTTTGATCATTCTGTTCTTATGGCCGGCCGACCACTTCTTGCCCAACTCGACATACCGCGCCACCCGCTCGCTTTGCGACAGCTTACAGCCGGCATCTTCCAACAAGGGGTCGAGCTCAAAGCTCACATAGCCGTTGTCGCCGCGAGTTTCCTCCCATACCGGCAGGAACACGTCCTGCGCCGCCCTCACAACTTGATCCGTCAATTGCCAAGCCGCATCCTCGGCCGACAAACGCTGCTCCGCCAGCAGTCGCGGCAACTGCGCATCGAAGCGCCCGGTTTTGATCAAATCCGTGATAATGATTGGGTTCGAAGTGGCACCTGTCGCGCCGAGCGCCCGATTGGTTCGCACCAGATCGGGATCGATCGAGTCAAGCCACAATTTCGTTCCACATGCCACCAAGGATGCCAGCGGTGATCCCATTGCAAGCGACTCCAATTCTGGATTACTCGATTCCGTCAAATGCCATATCGCTTAATTGTCGCTGCTCCGCCAGCAAACGCCAGACGCCGCCATAAGTCGGTGCTTCAGCCAGTGGGTTGGCGCCACTTTCCGCTGCCAAAGCAAGCTGCCGTGGGTTGGCGGTCGCGGTGCTCAGGCTTAATGGTCAATCTACTGGTTTTACGCAGTTTTAAGCGACTTTGCCGGTTCCGACGATTTTAACGGTTATTCCTACATTACGGATTACGGAAGGCCGATGATCGAATGTCAGGTGGACCGCTACGTTTCCACCTTGCGTCGCCGGAACGTACCGCAAGGTACTCTCCGGACGGCACAATGTTCAAGGCTTTCGCACGCGGTCAGGCCGGAATCAAACGGGCAAATGAGCCCGATTTCGCCCTGGCCCGGGTATCGAGGAGACTCGAAACGTGAACTTCGCGACCCGATGGATCGGGCTAGTCATGATTGCGATGCTCGCTGGCGCGGCGTCGGCGGACGATCTGTTTCCCGCCGACCCCGACGGCATGTCGCTCCCCCCCGAAACGATGGCGCCTGCCGGCGTCGGGGAAGAGTTGCCGCCGATGAGCTCAACGGCTACTCCGATGAACCCATCCAGCGGTGCCGGATCGAGCCTCCTGGCCGGGCCGCCGCAAGTCGCCACCGAGCAGCAAATGCCCGAGAGCGAGTGCCAAGCATCAAACCCCTACGAGTTTTACGGTTCGCAGCCCGCCGTGCCCATCAGCTCGGGCACCTGGCTCGACCGTGGCATGTGGTATGCCGAGGCAGACGGCATCGTAGGCGCTCGTGTTTGGACAAAACGTGATAAGTTCATGGCATCGCAAGACATCAACGTCAACAACCCGCTTTTTTTCCGCTCGTCGCAACTGGTTGCCGGTGGCGGGGGTGGTGTGGTCGCTTTGGACTCCAATCGCAATATCTGGCTCAAGCGAGCGCATCCGGGCGAAGACGCGGCGGCCAACGTGACCTTGGGCCGGTTTCTCTTCCGCGATGACGACGATCGCGACCATGCGCTGGAATTCACGGCCGAGGGCGGCGGGGACTGGAATCAAGACTTGGTACTCTCGTCGACCACTCCCTTCAATTTGTACGTTCCATTTATTACCGACGGCGGCAACCCTTCGTTTGATGCTGGCGGCGGCACCCCAAACACCGGCTCCTCGCGGCAAGAGGTCAAATACAGCAACCGCCTCACCAATTTTGAGCTCAACTACCGCGTCAAGCAACGTTTGGGCCGCGACCAGATGGTCATGGATCCAAATGGCGGTTGGCGCCGCGAAGCCTCGAACGGCTGGACGAAGGACTATCTCTTTGGCATGAGATTCATGAACCTGCACGACATCCTGGATTGGACCGCCGAGGATATCCAGACCGTCGGCGCCGACGCGCGATACCTCATCACAACACAAAACGACTTGATCGGAACACAGATCGGCGGCGGCTTTGGCTACGAAACGGGCCGTTGGAGCCTGGGAATCGAGAATAAGATCGGCTTGTTCATCAACGATGCCAGTGCCAAGTCCGATCTCGATTTCACCGCCACAGACACCGATGATTTCCATCTCCACTTTCACGAGGATACGCTAACCTTTCTCGATCAAACCGAACTCCTCGGTCGCTGGCATCTGACGCCCAACTTCTCGATCCGAGCCGGACTGCAATTGCTTTTCTTGACGTCGCAAGCCACGGCACCCGAGCAGGCGAATTTCATCAGCACGTTTTCCCACCTCGACACCAGACGCGATCCGTACTATCTAGGCGGATCCATGGGATTCGAAGGGTACTGGTAGGCGGGACCGCCAGGTCAATCTGTCGTCCCGGCGGGACCTGGGTGCGGCGGAACCGTAGCTCGCATCTGCCGCGACTTTATGTCCGCTGCCTGCTCGCGAATCGAGCCACTTGTCGCTGTGGGATACTGCGTATAATTCCACCGTGCAAGTTTGCCGAATAACGGCTTTCCTTCTGACCTTTGGCCAGTTCTCCGCATCATGAAGACGTCCTCACAGCCTGACTTGATCTCCAATCAGCCCTATGCAGACCACATCGAATCGTGGCGAGGCCATTGGCGCTGGCTCACCGAGCCGGACGGCAAGACCTGGCTCTTGCCGCTGACTGGCCTCTGGATCATCGGCCTCGATTGGCTCTTGTTTTCCGAGGAAATCGTCACGATCGAGCTGGCGACGCCGGTCATCGCCACCGTCGGTTTCCTTTTGGGAGCGATCGGCACGTATCGTCTCCAGCGGAAGTTTGCCGGTGACCAGCGCGGCTGGGCGTGGCTCAAGGCGATTGTCGCTGGCATCGTTGTCGGCTTACCTTTGCCGCTCGCCGGTACGGTCGTCGGCGCCTGGGTTCTCGCCCAATCCGGGCTGCACGGCCTGAAAAACCGACTCTTGGCTACGATCCGGAAATAGCCCGCCTGCCAGAATCGCGGCATTTGCGTTGCCCATCCGGCGGCGTACACTTGGGAAGCGACCCAGCCCGGGTAGTTCGAGCTCTTTTTTGGCGCGAGTCCCGACCTGGCGTCGCCCAAAATCCTATGGCCGCCGCGACTTTGGTCCCACCTCCCCCAGAAGGCTTCACGCTAGCCCACACCCAGGAGCTTGCGCAGGCTAGCCAGCGAGCCGTGAAAGTTCGCAAGGCCGCCCGTGTCGCCGGCTTCAACGGCTGGATGAGCGCGCTGGTGGCCGTCTGCTCGGCCCCTTTTGCGCTCTATGGAGTCGACGGGCTCGTGGTGGCGGTCGCCCTGACGATTGTCGCCGTCAACGAATTTCGCGGACGGAATCGGCTCTTGGCCTTCGATCCGTCGGCCGCTTCACTGCTTGGCTGGAATCAACTCGGACTGCTCGCGACGATCATCGTGTATTGTATGTGGATGCTCTACAGCAGCCTCAGCGGCGCCAATCCGCTCGCCGCCGACCTAAAAGCGAATCCCGAGATTGGCGAAGTTCTTGGCGGCTCCGGCAGCTTCGATGTTCTCTTTCGGCAGATCGTCGTCGCCTTCTATGGATTGGTCATACTGCTGAGCGCGATCTTCCAGGGTGCGAACGCCTACTACTACTTCACCCGCCGCAAGTACGTCCAGGCCTGCCTCGACGAAACGCCCGCTTGGGTCCGCGAGCTGCAACAGGCGACGATGCTCTCATAAGCTGCCGATCGCGGCTTCGCTGACGCTACAAAAACGTTCCGCGCAGCACGACCATCGCCACGCTGAAGTAGATCACCAAGCCCGTCACATCGACGAGAGTCGCTACAAACGGCGCTGAGCTCGTCGCCGGGTCAAACCCGAGCC
>DASYDU010000229.1:0-21089 GCA_036499445.1 Lacipirellulaceae bacterium | reverse complement strand
TCCGATTTCGGCAAACCCGTGTTCGCAGATTGTTGGGAAGCAGCGTCGGCCGCCAATTCCGGTCGCAGCGGAAGCAAGCCCAGGAAGGCGTGCCGAAACGGCTCCAGCTTTCCTGCGAGCGTGACGGTGCGCTCCAACTCGTCGTCGCCCCGTTTCGCCTTCACTTGGATGGTTTCACCTGCGTAACGCGGACCGAGCGCGAAGCGGAGATCGGTTTGAGAGCTGACCGATTGGTCATTGATGGCGACGATCAGATCACTTTTGCGAAGTCCGGCAACGCCGGCGGGAGAGTTGGGGCGAACAGCGGCGATCTCGGCGGGTGAGGTCTGAGCCAATCCACTGGCGAAGCTGACGCCGAGGATGCCGGGATACTGGTCCTCGCCACGTTTCAGGCGGTCGATAGCCGGCTGAATCGGCGCGAGCGGGACGGCAAATCCGATTCCCGAATCGTACCACTCCGCTCCGGCAACCTCGCTGGTAGCTTGAGGCGCCATCGGTACGATGATGCCGACAACTCGGCCGTGAATATCGACGAGCGGCCCGCCGTAATTGGCAACCGACACATGGGCATCGATTTGAATGGCCTTGCCTAGCATGCGGTTCACCGCGCTGACGACACCCACTGATATATTGGTTCGGTCGGCGCGGTACGTCCGCCCGACGGCAATCGCCCAATCACCCGGGTGAACGTCGGCAGCTGGAGCGAATTCTGGCACAGTGAGCTGAGGGAGTCTCTGCAACTTCAAAAGTACGAGCATCCGGCTGTGATCCTTGGCAACGAGCGTGGCGGGCGCCTGCTCGCCGTTGGCAAACGTGACCAAAATCGAAGCCGGAGGCTGGATGAAATTGAATGCGCTGGAAACGATCCACCCCTCGGAAGAAATCACGACACCGGTGGTTGGTCCATCGGGCATCAACGTTCGGTCAACTTCTTCCAGGCCACCGATCGTACGAATTTGCACGACGGAGTCGTCGACGCGGTTCACTGCGGCACGAATCGCGGCCTGCTCCTGGTCGCCGAGCGACTCGGACGGCGTATCCTGGGCAACAGCAAATGACACTTGAATCAGTATGCCGACAGCTACGCACAAAGTAGGAACTGCCCGATGCATTGCATAACACATCGCGCTACTCCTTGGCCCGTTCGGCGGTCTTAGCGGCCTGCAACGTGAATTCGAGCATTGATCCATCCCGCAGCACCGCCACGTGGATCACCGCATCTTGTTCGTATCGTTCCAAAAGCTTGGTGACGTGCTGGCATGACGTCACGACCTGAGTGTCGAACGTGACGACGAGGTCGTCGGGCCGAAGGCCGGCTTTGGCGGCGGGCGAATCGGGCACGATCCGGTCGACGTACGGCGGCGTGCGCGGCACGACATCTGGTACGAGAACAATTCCCAGCGCGCCGAGCGTGAGCGGTTTGTCTGGCCGCTCGGCTTCGGTCAACTCCTTCGGCGCAAAGCGGCCGGCGATCATCGCATCGGCCGCGTTGCGAAAGGCAGCGACTGGCAACGCATAGTTAAGCCAAGTGCCGGTGGATTCGCCGCGAAGTTCCTTTCCCAGCATGCCGAGAAGCCGGCCCTGCTGATCGGTCAATGCGCCTCCCGCCGAGCCTGGGTTATTGATTACGGCATCAACGATGTAGACGTCGCCACGATAGTTCGCGCTGAAGGCCCCGTGACGTGCTTCGAGGGGCGCGACGGCGGACACCACGCCATGCAGGATGCTTGAGGGCTCGTTGCCGGCGGCGATACTGAACAAGTTGCTAAGGGCCAGTACGCATGCTCCAACGTCTGCCTCGGGCGATTGGGCCAAGTCAAAATGAGGCAGGGGATCTGCGCCGGCGTCGATTTTGAGAACCGCCACTTCAGTCAGTGGATCGGCGCCAATGAGCTTACCTGAAAAGCGGCGGCCGTCGTCCAGCACCACGGCGACATCGTCCGTATCAAGCACATAACTCCAGGCCGTAAGCACGTATCCATCGGAGGTGATTAAGAAGCCACTTTGATAGGCTTCGAGTCCACGTGGCCCGCCAGCGCCGTAAATCTTCACTATCTTAACCTGCGATTGGCGATCAACGGCGGCAAGCGATGCGCGATTGTCGGCAGCTCGCGATGTAGCTGCAACGGTCAAAAGGACGACGACAGCCCAAGAGAGAACGCGCCAGCGGATGATGGAAGAGGTATGATTCATGCCCTGGTCAATTGCGCTCCACGTCGGCGGGATCGGCATTTGCGGCCACATGCCACTCGAAGCCGGTTATCTTCAAGTCGGCAAAAGTCTCGTCGCCATGGCGAACAAGCCAGTGGTGCGGCAATCGGCGGCCATCTTCGGGTCGAATGTCACTGAAGTAAATCTCGCACGGATCTTGATCGTCGGTCGCCTGCATTTCAATGCCGACGAGATCGCCTTCGGTCGGATCGAAGTAAAAACGGGTTTCTACTCCACCGCTGAGTCCGACCAGGCAATCAGCTGGCTCGCTTTGACCCGGCAACGGCAATGTGCCGAAATAATAAACGTCGCCGGATTTTCGCGGGCCGACCACAAGCAGCCGCTGCCACAAATGCAACGTGGCCAAGAGGCCACCGGAGCGGGGCGGGCTCAGCGAATCGCCAAGCGAAGTGCTAAACGCAGCCAGTGATTTTCCCGAGGGCATCACGATCGAACCTTGGTCCTTGGCAAGCTGGATTTCGACGTCTTCGTTTGCATCCGTCTTGGCTCGGATCGTCCAGTTCCAAGGAGTGTGGGCGAAGTCGCCGCGGGCGAGAAAGTTATTCCAGACTCGCTCTTGATGATAGCGATTGAACCAATAATTGGCGTAACCGGTCCGCGGCTCGTAATACTTAGCGACTTCCGCAGGCAGCTCCGCCGGTTTCTTCGCATGCTGCTTTGACTCGGGCTTATCAGGCGGCGCCTGCTCCTCTTTCGGTGGCTGCTTGTCATCGGGCCGGCCCGGGTGGTGCTCGTCGCGCCCAGGCTTCTCTGGCCCGCTTTCCATCAGCGCAGCCAATTCGCCCTCGCGGTGGGCGGCTGCTAGCCGCACAATCTGCTCGTAATGCTTTCCATCGCGGCGATAGGTGATTGGCACACGCCAGCCCTCGGGATACGTGCCGAGGACGTTTTTCAGCCCGTTGGCGGTTGAAATCTCGCGATTGGCAAAACTGACAAGCTCGTCGCCATACCGCAGCCCGCGGCGATAGACATCGCTGTCTTCCAAGATGTCATCGACGACGACACGGTGGTCGGCGTTGCTGGAAACGGTCGCCCCAAGTGCACCGTGATCCACCAGGCGGCCGCTTCGTAACTGGCTCAGGAAACGCTTGATTTGATTGATCGAAACCGCATATCCAACGCCGACATTGACGCGTCCGCGTTTTTCGAAGGAGCAGCGGCCGTTGATGCCGATCAATTGGCCGTCGGCGTTGAATAGCGGACCACCGGAATTACCGGGATTGACGGCAGCATCGGTCTGGAGGCAATCGGTGTATTCAAGCAGTGTTCCCGAGGGATACTGATATCGATGGACGCCAGAGATGATGCCATAACTGATCGAGGGTCGAAAATCGTCCGCCAAAAGAAAGGGATTGCCAGCTACAAACACCCAATCGCCAGCGCGGGCGGCGTCGCTGTCGCCGAGCTCGGCGGTCGGGAACGTGCCGTCGCCCAAGAGCTTGATGAGAGCCACGTCGCCGCCCAGATCAAGACCTACGAGGACCGCGTCGACGAGCCTGCCGTCGGACAGGCCGCATTTCATCGCTGGCCCGCACGGGGCAGTGACGTGGAAGTTGGTGATTGCATAGCCGTCGGCCGAGATTACGACTCCCGAGCCGCCACCTTGGCCTTTGCTGTCGAAAATGGAAAGCGTGGGTCGAGAGATCCGTTCCGCTGTGGCAACGCGATCGGCCTGGGCCGCGAGCACGGCGTCGCTCGGCACCTTTGAGTTGGCGGCGTCAGCGGCAATGATGCGGCCGTTTGGACCGAAGGCAACGACTGTTAACACTGAGGCCAACAGTAGAGCTCTCCGCGCGGCAGCAATTTGGGGCGGCATGACGCGGGTCACTTGACGATCCTCGCGTCACACAGGTTGAGCCAATCTCCGGTATCGAGATTCTTGCCGTAGTCGACGACGATTTTCAGCTGCTTGACGCCGGCGATATCCAATTCGATCGGGAGCGGCGGATCATGGCCCGTCACCGGGTGTTCCCAAAGCGATTGATCGTCACCCATTACTGTGAGCATGACGTCACCGTTGGACCGCGTCACAGGTTCAATACCGACTACCGCCGTAAAACGGTTGAACCCGCGCGGGAGCCGATATACGACTTCGGCACGGCTGCGAAGTGCCAACCCCTTGGCAAATGACTCGGCATGACCTAAAGCGGGCGATTGATCGCCGTCGGGATACCATAAAGACAGCGGTCCGCCGAAAGCCGAATGGTCGAATCGTGGCAGACCGAGTGTTGCTGCGTGCGTGGCACTTGCGGGAAGGGCGACGAGCGGCTGCCATGACCGCAATGCAGGTTTCAAGTCGCTTAAGAACACGAGCTTGCCGGCTGAAAAATCGGCCGATGCAATCTCTGCCGAGGGCCAGCGGACAGTGGCGCCAGATGCTGTAGCGATTTGCAGGTTTTCGCCATCAAGCCGGACGTTGGCTCCTCGGATTATCAAATCGTCGGTGCCTGTCAGCACGCAGCGCGGCGGCTCATCTGATGGTGGATTAGCGCGATAGAAGATCAGCCCCGCCACCTTTTCGCGACTGACGCGAGCCGAACTGCCGTCGTGGGTGAACTCGATGTCGCGGTCAGTCACCTGGCCGATCACGCCTTCCAGATAATCCAAGCTTTGGCCGCCGCGCTTAACCACCACCAAGAGGTCGCTCGGCGTGGCAGAGTCAGCTGCATTGGACGTAGCGAGAATCTCCTGCCATTGACTCACAAGGGCCTCGGACATGGATTGCAAACTCACCGATTTAATCTTTTTCAAATCGATTAAAAGTGGCTGCGGCTGGTCCGATCCGCCGATGGACCCCATGCGAGGGACGATCGTCGCTTTACCGCCTGTCGTGGAGAACTCCGCCAGAGGGAACCTGGTTCCGTCGACTAGCTCCACAGCTGGCTTTCGCGTATCCGTCGACGCGCTCGACGCCGGAGGAACTGATCGCTGTATCATCAGCAAGTCGGCTTCGGCAATTTGCTGCGGTCCGGCTGGCGTCGCCAATACAAGCTGGCCATCCTGCCAACTTTGCAATGTGCCGGATATCGTCGTTCCGTCGAGCTTCTTGGCCGTTACACCTGTATCATCGGCGGTCGACAGAAGAAGGGCGGCGATTAGGATCCACACGGGCTTGCTCCAAATCTACAGCCCGGTTGATCCGGGCCCAAAATCACTGCCGAAATGCCGCCGGGCCGCGCTACTTCCCGCTCCCGTCGACATTCTGGTCCCCGGGCTCCGTGGCCAATTGTCGGAAGTATTCTTCGATTACTTCACGATAGTGGGACGGGAATTCACGGCCGATCTCTTGCAGCGCCTGCTCGCGATCTTTGTCGTTCATGTTGCCCCAGTCGGCGCCGTGCCCAACGTCGCGACGGTCGACCTTGCCGGGCGCTTTGAGTTCGGCGAGATGGCTGTCCTGCATCGGCGTGCTACTCTGTTGCGAGCCGGATGCGGCTGCCGCTTGGGCCTGTTGCTGCGCTTGATCTTCGGCTTTCTTGATGATCTTGTCGAGCGAATCGATGACGCCGTTCTCCACGCCTTGCACGGTCTTGCCCGTACGCCCGAGCTCCAATCGACGGCGAACATCGGACATCCGACGGGCAATATGATCGAGCGATTCGTCATCGAGGCTAGCCAAATCCTTTTGCATCAGCACGGCAAGCTTTTGATAACGCACGGGCAAATCTTCAGGACGCTCGAGCAGTTGGGCCAGTACGATGTCCGCCTGATCAGCATGGACCAGGCGATGGTTGGCGATCGCGCGGTAGAACAAAAGCGCATCGGGAGAAACAACATCGGTGAGCGACATGCCGTCGGTCCAGGAAATCGCTTCGTCGTCGTAGTTATTCTCGGCGAGCCAGCGGGAATAATAGAGTCGCATGTTGAATCGGACGAGCGACGGCGTTTGGCTATCTGCAAGCCAGCTAAAATCGGGGAGCTTCGCAGGCCGGTCAACGCGGGCACAAAAAGCGATAAGCTGGGCGACGCGATCATCGGCCCGAGCCAGAGCTGGGGCAAGTCGATCCAATAAATCGGGCGACTCGGTCGCACTGGCCGTGTTTGACCAAAGATCGCGAATTGACTGTTGTTTTTCCGGCGAGACTCCTGAGGACCGCAAGTAGCCATCGAGTTGCCGAGACACCGCTTCCGCGGTTGGCGGCTGCCACGTCGGTGCCGTCGAAAAATCGGTATTCGCGGCTAGGGCCGCCGTGCTCAGAAGTGAGAGCGCTGGCGCCGCTATCCACAAAAAAACTTGGCCGACCGTCCATCTTGAGTGTCGAAGGATTGAAAGACGATCGGCCATGCGATGGAATTCCTCGGTTGCGGGGGCTCGGACAGGCCAGCTGGCCATTCCACTCCCATAGTCCGGCAGGCGGCCCCGCCAGCGGCCGGCTACCTCTATTATTTCTCATGCCGTCGTTCTGTCCAACGACGCGCATCCCAACCGAAAGATTCATCGACGCCAGACCGTACCTCAATTGCCAGGGAAAGCGGTCGCTTCCGCCCAATTTACCCCATTTTGCCACTCTCGGCCGTGATTGGGAACCTCATTCATTGCGGTTTTGGCTTAGGTCGGAGGTTGCCTGAAACACCCTTTGCTGCCGTTCGGCCAGCCGCGTGAGTGCCTCGACCAGGTCAGGTTTCTCGGCCTGCTCGCCCTCGATCAATTCGCCGTAGCGCTGCGTCCGGCGGTTGATTCGCATCTGCAACGAGCGGATCATCTTCAATTCGGCCAGTTTTTCGACCAGCGGCGGATCGTTCGGTTCGCCGGCCTGCGCTTGGCCAGGAGGCGACTTCTTTTTGTCGAGATTGTTGATCGCCTGCTGCAAAGCCGCGATGGTTTCCTCGAGCGCCTCGATAATGTCCTGCTCGAGGCCTTGCGTCAGCGTGCCGACCTTGAAATCGGCAAGCCGCGTGGCCACCTGCTGCATGTCCTCGTGCATCAGGCTCACGGTTTCGGGAAACGCCACGGAGGAACCCTCTTCGCGGAGCAGCAGCAACGCCTTCTCGGCTTCGTGAGCGATTTGTGATTCTTCTCGGCTGAGTCGGGCGGACTCGATTTCATCGTCATGCCCTCGGTTGGCCTCCGCGATGCGGTCGAGCCGGACCGTTCCCTCGTGCACCTTAATCTGCGACTCAAGCATCTTTTTGAAACGGGCCGCGAGCATCGTCAGCGTTTGCTCCATTTCTTCTTCGCGCAGCTGCCGCAGCACCCGTTCCAGCTCAGCTTTGGCTTGCTCCAATTCCTGGACGGCCTTCTTTTGCTCCTCCGCGGCGTCTTCGCGCTGCGCCTTTTCGAGCTGCTTCTGCGCCTGCTGCATGCGGTCTGCTGCGGATTTTAGCTGCTTCGCAGCGCGATCGGTTGGCTGATCTTCGGTGGACGGTTGGTCTTGCGGAGGCTCGTTTTCGGTGCTGTCCGACGGATTGCCAGGTGAAGGTTTGCCGGAAGACGACTTCCCAGGTGACGATTCTCCAGGCGACGGCGGCAAGTCGCTCGGCTGACCACTTTTGGCGGGCGGGCCTTTCTGAGAATCGGATGACGACGGCGGGGACGACTTGGACGTGCCATCCGATTTTCCTCCATCCTTCGGCTTCTCGTCTGTGGGCGTCGTGTCAGTATCCCTATCCTTCGCGTCTTTCGCCGCCTTGGCGGCTTGATGCTCAGTCTCGCCTATCGCGTCGCCCAATTTGCCGGTCTTGCCGGCTACCTCTTGCTGGTCCTTGCTGAGCCGATGCGTGTCGTCGCCGCCTTCTGTGCGCGCCTTCACATCTTTTTCGAGCCGGATCAATCGCTCGACTTCCTGCAAATACTTTTTCACGCGGCGATGTTCGGAATCGACCTGTTTGTCGCGGTCGGCCTTGAGAAGCAGGGTGAGCAGCCCATCCAATTCGTTCTGCAAATCGGTTTGCCTATTCGCGGCGGCGGCAAGCCGCTCGTTTTCGAGCAAAGAGACGATTGACTCGAATCGGTGAGGAACGTCTTGTTCGCGACTTTTGGCGATGGCCTCCCGCAGCAGTTTGGCCCGCTTCGGATCGCTGCTGGCCGAAAGTTCGGCCAAACGTCCGAGGACGGTTTCCAGTCGCTCGTAGCGGTCGGCCAAGCGGGCTTGCTCGATCGAAAGGTCGTCGCCCGCGACCGGCCTTTCGCCTGGCGCCGGACTTACTGAGTCGCCAGACGCCTTTCCACGATCGAGTGATTCTTCGTCAGCCGTGGCGCGCACGACGCCGCCGGCCGCGAGCAGGATTGCGAGCGTAATGGGGGCGGCGATTGCACATCGCACTATGCGAAAACCGGCAGCGGATGTTTTCGGCAATTGAATCACAGATATCCGGGCCCCGCGGATCACTCGCATCAGTTCTCCAGCAGCCCCTTGAGCTTCTCAGTCTGGCGCTGCTTGGTTTTTTCGTTCAAATCCTGCTGATCGTGAATGATGCCGCGCAATAGGGCCACAACTTCATTGTACGACTCAAGCTCGAGCATCCGATCGAGCACTTGCTGAAATTCAACCAATATCTGATCTGCCAGTTTGATGGCTCCCGTAAGACCGGGCGTTTCAGTTTGACTTTCGGCGATTGCGCTCTGCACTAATTGTAGCTGAGACTCGAGCTCAGGGATGCGGCTTTCCCCGAGACGCCGCAAAGGGATGGCAATCTGATCCCTTAATCGTGTCTTCAGATCTGTATTGTCCACACGATTGTTCTCAATTTGATCGTGCATATCCTCAAACGCCTCGGCCACGCCGAGCACCTCATGGGTAGACTGTGCAATGTTCTGCACGGCGCCGGCAACGCGGAGGCGACGGCGAGAGAGGGACCGTTCCGCGGTGGTGTCCGGTGTTTCGTCGCCGGGTTCGGCCGTGGCCGCTGGTGCGTGAGCCGGCGCATCGTCGGCAGTTGTGCTTGCCGCTGCCGATTTCTCGTCGACGCGGCTCAGGAGATTCCGCGTGTCAGTCAACTTGGCTTGAATCGTTTCGAACCGCTGGCGCAGCTCCAATTCGCGGCGTTCCATCATGGCGAGCAACTGGGGGACCGTGACCACGTCGAGCGCGAATTGCTGGCTAGCGCCAGCGTGCGGTGTGCCGGTCAGGTTGTATCGGTCGCTGGCCCGCACTGTGAGATAAAATATCTCGCCCGGTTTAACGTGGAGCGCTTTCGCATCTGGCATGTCGCCGGCTGACCGCAGGTCGAAGCGGTCTAGTTCTGTCACCGATTGCGCACCTGCCGGTTGTTTGCTAAAGGGCCGTTCGTCCACGGTGCCGCTTCCGACCTGATACGCGAACCAAATCCGATCGAGACCATAATCGTCGCTGATTTTGCCCACGACCGGAAGCATCGCATCGGGCGTGATCGCCGTGCCGATGCCGGCCAATCGCACCGCAACTTGTGGCACCTCGTCCGGCACTACCGAGAGCGACACGCGATACGGCTCACGACACGAAACTCCGTCGCTATCGGTCAGCTGAATAGTCAGCACGTCGTCGGCCATCAACGTGCCGTAATCCCATTGGAGTGATTTAGAATCTGGTGCCACGGAGGGCAGCAGCGCATCATGCGGATCGTGCGACGTATGAACGCGCACCTCGGTCAGCGGTTTGGTCGAGATTGCGTGAAAGGCTAACTTTGTCCCTTCGGGAATCCTCATCCCGCCCGTGATCGGCAAGCTGCGGGCGGGCCGCTGCAGATAATCTGGATACACACATTGGACTTCCGTGCCAATCAGTTCAGGCCGATCCACGATTGTCAGGCGAAGATTGCGAACGCGATCATCGCCGCCCACGATATCAAACGTCATGTCCGTGGCCACATGTTTGAATTCATAGCGGTACAATTGAAAGCCGTCCGTCCCCGGCATCGTCTCCCCCACGCGGGTGAGCGTGTCCCGTCCGCGGCGGCCGTCAGCGAGGCGAAAGCGAATTTCAACTTCGTCCGGGACGACATGGTTGTCGGTCTGAGCGTGAACAAGCAATTCCAAGTCGTCATCTTGCGCGAGTTTGTGAGTCCGGATGCCCTCACTATCGGGCGGAAAGCCGACAACTTCCAAATGGACGCGCCGCGGCCAGGGTTCAGGGTCCAGAGCGATCCGCTGAATCCAAGTATGGAAGGCGTCTCGGGCGGACAGGGCGAAGACCGGGATGGTTGCCGTCAACACGATCGCTACTGCGACCGTTCGCACGAGCGGAGCGCGACGGAACAATTCTTTGAGGTTAAGTCTTTCAATTGCCTGGACGGCAGCTTGATGGGACAGCGCGACCAATTCTGGATCATAGTTGCCTGCATCCGTATCCGGCGCGGCGATCGCGACCGAGGTGAGCACATGTTCCTCGAGTTCGGGGAAGCGACGCTCCATCACCAGTGCCAGGCTGGCATCGCTGAGCCGTGCGAACATGCGCCGCAATAAGAAGCGATAAGAGATCCAGAGAACGACGGCCGCGGTGATTGCGATTCCGGCGATTCGCACGCTAGGAGGTGGTTCCAGCAGCCAGTCCAAAAAAAGGCCCAACCAAAACGCGGCAGCCAGTGTAATAACAATCGCGGCCAAGCCTTCGAGCCAAACATACCTGCGTATGCCGCGGCGGACTTCGCGCAGCTTCTGCTGCACGCCAGCGGGTATATCAAGTTGAGTGGTCGATTGGACCATGAGTTTATGCCAGCCGATTCAAGCGGCGCAGAATCCATTCAAGAAACAGGGCGCCGGCAATCACGCCGAGCAGCGACCGCATTTCGAGCTGCGCGAAATCGGCGTCGGGTGCTCCTTTGAGCAGTTTTACCTCGGCCCGACTTTCGACCGATTCGGGCAGCGATTTTTGATCGGCCTTTCCACGAACCGCATCGTCGAGCTGCGCGTAGTATTGTCCGCCCGTTTCTTTGGCCAAGCCAGCCAAGAGCGGCTCGTTCCTTTCCGGATGCGCACGTTCCAGATCGGGCACCCGAACCTGTATGTATTCTGAGAACGGCTCCTCGTTGCTGTCAGGCACGGGCAGAACGACTTGATAAGTCCCTTCTTGATGGGCGGCAAACTGCCCCAGGTACATTCCGGGGTGCTGCGCATCGGCCCGCAGCTTCACGGCATCCGCGGTGCTGTCCGGTCGTATTACCTGCGCTGCCACGGAGTCTTGCGTCAGCGGTTCATGGCGTGCGTTCGAGAGCCGCGCGCGCAGCACGACCGTCTCGCCCAGCTCGTAACGGTCCCGCTCCACCAAGAGCGCGCCCCGCGACGAGCCGCGAAGCAGACGGCCTTGGCTGACATGCCGGATCAGCTTCGTATACAGCACTTCGAAATACGTCGTGTCAACCGCCCGCAATCGCCAAAACTCACCGCTGCCGATATAGAGCACCTGGCCCGCACCGTAGAACTGACCAGCGATGTAAACCGGGTGTTGCTCGCCGAGGCCCGATTCCGGATCGGCCACGCGAGCATAAACAGTTGCCCCCGGTTTCTCGCCCTTGATCGCGTAGTAGCCGTAGACGCCGGGAAAACTGCCCCACTCGGCTGCGCTCGCCTCGGCCGTGTCGGCCAGCCACAAGAAACGCGCGTCGCGACCAGCCCGATCAAATTCGAGTGGCCACGCAGTATCACCACGGAAGCGCCCATCATCGAGCAACGTGAGCCGCTGCTCGAACACAACGGGATACAAGTCGAGAAGCTTGGAATGTTCCGCGCTGCGAATCCATTTGGCGGAGTGAATGGGCCCCGGAACGACGATCATCCCGCCCGCTTCGTCCGCGACCCACGACTCAAGGAGCGCAACCTGCGCCGCATCGAGCTTGGTCCAATCGGGATCAAATGCGACGATGCAATCGTATTGATATAAGTCGTCGCGGGTCGTAGGAAAGCCGGTCAGAATGTCGTTAGCATCTTGCGATATGCCCGGCTGCGCAGTTTGCAAGAGGACGTCGACCTTCATCGTGGCATCGCGGTGAAGTTGGTCGCGCAGGAAACGGTAGTCACGCGTTGGGCCGCTGGCGAACAGTAATACACGCGTCTTGTGATCGACGACGTCCATTTCCGACTCCCGCTGATTGTCACGGGGATTGTCGTCGTCGGGCGGAGCTATGGCGCGAAACTGAAACACGTAGCGATTTGGCTCATCGGGCTTAATTTCAAACGTGACTGGCACGATATCGCCGTCCGCTCCAAGCGCGATCCGTTGGCTGGCAATCGAAGTACCAGCCGCGCCGGTTTCGTCCGCCCCGCGTCGCAGCAATTCGACGTCGATGAATTGGCCCGCGTACCCGGTTGCCTGCAGGTAGCCAGTAATCGTAATCGAGTCTCCCGGAAACGCACGGTTCGGCACCAAGAGATCGCTCACCGCCACATTTCGTCGCGGTCTGGCCGAGCCGACGCCAATCGTAAAGATTGGCACTTTGGCCTGCTTGGCCGCTTCGACGGCCGCACTCGGTTCCATTCCAGCATTTTGGGCGCCGTCAGATATCACCACCACTCCGGCCAACGGCGCGTTGTGGTACAGTCGCAATTGTTCGTCGAGGGCGTCGCCGAGCCGCGTTTCGGTTCCCCGCGGAGCAAGTTCCTGCGACCAATTGACGGGCGACAGGTCCGACTGGAGCGCCGTTGAGCCAACTAACATACTGTCGTTCGCCGCCATCTCGACTGGCTGTTGAGGTGTGCTTTCGACCGCGCCGGAACCCGAACCAGTGGATTTTGAGTCTCGATCGGCTGTTTTGGGAAGCGACACAACCGGCTCGACTTCCTTGTCAAACCGCGCGACTTGCACGTCGTGGTCTTTGCGTAATCGCGCGATTAGAGTCGATTTGGCTAGCACGGCCACGACCTCATCCGACCGGCTGATCGGTTGGGCGCCTTCTCCCGCGCCGCTTTCATTGAGGGCCATGCTCTGACTCACATCGACAAGCACGGCCAACTGCGAATTGTGAACCACCTCACGAGTGGTCCGTCGCTCGATGCCCAAAAAGAACACGAGCAATCCGGCCAGCGCTATGCAGCGCAAAGTGGCCAATGTTAGTCGCAGGCCGCGAGAAAGCTCGATCGTGTCCCGACGGTAGAGGAATGTGACCAGCGATACGAGAACTACGACAACGGCCGCCAACAATGCAATGGGCAGCCGGTTGTCGTCGTAGTCGCGTAATCGAGATAACTCGTAAACGACACGACCCGGCGCTGAATCGGCTTGTGCAATCAGCAAGTTGGCGAGTGGCGTAAAGCTCATCGAGCTGCTCCTCGCACCGGCCGGACGTGAAAACTGGCGACATAGGCGAGGATCTGCTCCAAGAGCAGCACGACGATTAGCGTCCCGAGCAGTGCATCGCCAAGTTGCAGACCCGCCAACTGTTGCTGGTCGATCGCCATGTCCGAGGCATCATGGAACTGATAGGCGACGCCGGCGAGTTGGCGGGTCAGATCCTCCCGCTCGACGGTCTGCAGATCGCCTTCGCCGGCCGGAACGTTGACCGCAAACGCGCGTCGCTCTGGCGCGCCTTCGTGCGGCTGCAATTGAACTTCGTACACACCGCTATTCGCCACGTGCGGCAACTTCGCCGTTAGCAAGCCACGAGCCGATGTCGCATCGATCGCGATTTGTGTTTTGGCCGCGCCAGAGCCGGGTATGAAAAATCGAAACGTCGGTTCGTATTGAGCTTCTGGAACGGAGACGACAAGATCGTCGCCAACTTGATAAACCGCATCACTCCGGCGGTTGGCCGACAGGAAACCCACGAGCTCATTAGCCAGCACCGGGAAGACTGGATTCAAGCTCCAATTCGACCAGCGCCCGAGCGGCGTGTCGCCGGTGGAAAGCCGCGTCAGCTGCGCGACGACTCGTCCATCGCCAAATTTCTTTTCGACGACCAGCGGCGCATCATTTCGCAAGCGGGCAATGACGTTCGTAGAACCGTCCGTGGGCGGCGACCAATCGGCTGGAACCGCGTAGTAGTAGTCGACCGAAAGCAGCGGCAGGAAACCATTTCGTCGCCCGGCGAGCACATGAAACAGTGGATGATCACTGATCGAGACATCTGGCGCCGCCTCATGCTGACTATTAGGCAATTGCGTCGGAAGCGTCAGCGGCACCGGAAACAAGCCTTCGCCGTTGTGGTAGAGGCGGTCATTGTAAAAGTCGCGATTCGTTTGCGAACCGACAAAAAACGCCGCGCCCCCGCCGCCGCGAACATAGCCCTCAATCGCGGTCAGCTCATCGTCCGTCAGCCGCGACACGTCGAGCAAACAGACGGCTGCTTG
This sequence comes from Lacipirellulaceae bacterium, assembly GCA_036499445.1. GTDB lineage: Bacteria > Planctomycetota > Planctomycetia > Pirellulales > Lacipirellulaceae > DASYDU01. Next base: position 6,661 of record DASYDU010000229.1, on the reverse strand, counting down.
GTTCGCCAGATCGTCGGAGCGGGTCAGATAACTCGCCGGCTCGAGATGAGGACTCCAACCGGTATGCGTATTGCCGCCAGGATCGAGAGCCAGTGAGAGTTGCCGGCCGCCGCGGCCGTCCTGAGAGCCATCAATGATAAGTACCGGCTGGGCCGCCGGCAACTGACAGGCAAAATAACGCCGATTGTCGACTTCGACGGCGTCCGCGCCGATAGCGGCGGAGAGCGAATGCGCGCCAACGCCCGTAAACTGAACGCGAAACTTTTTACTCAACTCTTGATGGGGTGGGATATCTTCCAGCGGAAGCGCCGGCAAGGCGTCGCCGTCTTGCTGAAACTGGACGATGACACCGCGGGCCGGCGCATTACCGTAATTGACGACCGTCACATTCATCCAGGTTTCGACCCCGGCCGCGCGTACTCCCGACTCGGGCGCGAGCGCGGTGATCGCCAGGTTCGCATGCGTCTGCTGCACACAGCGAACAAGATGAATCTGATTGATCTGCTGGCCCATGTCTTCGAGTAGCTTGCGAACTTCCGTGGCCGAGCCGAACTGCCGGGTGCGAAAGTCGCTGATCAGGTAAAGAATGTGCGATTGCTGGTCGTCGGACAGCGGCAACCTCGGCACGGCCTTCAGCGCATCGGCTGGCCCCACGTCGGTTTGCGATGCTTCCCAACCCGCGAGTAGCGCGGGCAGCTTACTGCGGAATGTGTCATCGATGCGCTGGGCAAAAACTTCTGGCTGTGCCCCGGCCGACAGACGCGCCGCTTCGGAAAACCGCAGGAGTGTGATCAACTGAGTATCTGACTGGCGATAGGCCTGGTCGACGATCGATTGCACCGCGCGCTTCGCCTCCTCGAAGGCTGACGTATTCTCCCACCGGTCGGTGACCGAATAGCTGTCGTCGATGAGCAAGATATGATGAGTCGTGCCGGAGCCGAGCAATCGCAACCACTCGTTGCGGACCACCAGATGGGCAAGCATAAGCACGAGCACGGCCACCGCCGTCATACGGGCAGCCAAGAGCAGCAATTGCTTGAATAGGATCCAACGCCGGTTCTGCTTCTCGCTCACCAGCAAGAATTGCATCGCTGCCCAGCGAATCCGTTGCTGCCGCCGCAGGTTGATCAAATGGATCAACACAGGCACGCCTACGAGCGGCAAACCGATCCACAACAATGACGGAAACAAAAAGGACACAGTCGCGGGACCTCGATTGAATTAGCGCCGCCGTCGATTGCGATGGCTGAGAAATGCAACCAGCGCGGCATCGAGCGGTTCGCTGGTCCGCACAAGCGCGTAGTCGACGCCGTCGCGGGCGCAGCCACGCCGAATTGTGGTCAGGAATCCCTCGAGCGCCTCGAGATATCCCTGGCGAAGTGCACGGGGATTGCAATTCAAGTGGTCGGCGGTTTCCAGTCCTTCAAATCGAGCCGGTCCCGAAAACGGAAAATCGAGCTCGTCATCGTCAAGCACGTGCAGCACCAACACGTCATGCCTTCGTTGACGCAGCAGACGCAACGAGCGTAGCAGGTCTTCTGGGTCCGCTAAGAGATCCGAGATCAGGATCATCATACCGCGGCGGGGATAGGTTTCAGCGGCGCGGGCCAACACTGAGTAAAAACTGGTTTTATCGCGAGCCTCATTGGCATCGAGCGCGCGGATGATCGTCGTTAGGTGGCTGGTGTTCGTCCGCATCGGAATCGTCTGGCGCACTTTTTCATCGAAAGCGACGCAGCCTACCGCGTCGTGTTGGTGGAGCAAAAGATAGGCCAGCGCTGCCGCAGCGGTGACGGCATAGTCGCGCTTGTTGAGTGCGCCGCGGCCATATTCCATGCTGGCCGACAAATCGACCAGGAGGCAGGCCCGCAGATTCGTGTCTTCCTCGTATTGCTTGACGTACAGTCGGTCTTGCTTGCCCCACACCTTCCAGTCGACGTGCCGCAGGTCGTCGCCGACCACGTATTGGCGATGCTGCAGGAATTCCAGCGACTGACCGAAGTAGGGGCTACGGTGCATGCCGCTCAAGAGTCCCTCGACAATGTGCCGAGCGCGGACTTCCAGCCGGCCGATCCGCTTGATTAGCTCAGGTTGCAAAGATTTTCTGGAAGCGCTCGTCATGCGTTAGTTCGTCTTCGTGGGTGGGTGTTGCTACGAGCAATTGGCTAATGAGTTCGTCGGTCGTTACGCCTTCGCTTTCGGCGGCGAAGTTCACGACCAGTCGATGTCGCAGCACTGGCTTTGCCAAGGTCTGAATATCATCCATGGTGACGTGCGACCGACCTCGGACCAGGGCCCGCGCCTTCGCGCCCAGAATCAAGAATTGGACCGCTCGCGGGCCAGCGCCCCATGCCAATTGTTCCCGTACGAAGTCCGGCGCCCCCGCCTCGCGGACTCGCGTCTGCCGTACGAGCGCGAGCGTATAGCGGATTAAGTGATCGCTGATCGGCACCGTGCGGACCAGGTCTTGTAGCTCATTTATTTCCTGTGGCGACAATACCGGCTGGATGTCAGCCGACGCCGTGCCGGTCGTCCTGCGGGCGACTTCCGTCTCCTCCTCAAATGACGGGTACGTCACCAGCACTTTGAACATAAAACGGTCCTGCTGGGCTTCAGGCAGCGGATAGGTACCTTCCTGCTCGATTGGATTCTGCGTTGCCAGCACCATGAACGGATTGCTCATCTGATGGCGGATACGTCCCACCGTGACTTGGCGTTCCTGCATCGCTTCGAGCAAAGCCGCTTGGGTTTTGGGCGGCGTCCGGTTGATTTCGTCGGCCAGAATTACATGCGAAAAGATCGGGCCGGCCAAAAAGCGGATGTCGCGCTGGCCGGTCGATTTGTTCTCTTCGATGATGTCCGTCCCGGTGATGTCGGCGGGCATCAGGTCCGGAGTGAATTGAATCCGGCTGAAGGTCAGATTGAGCGAGCGGGCCAGCGTGCTCACCAGCAGTGTCTTCGCCAAACCTGGCACGCCTTCGAGCAAGCAATGACCGCGGCTAAACAAGGCAATCAGCATCAGCTCGATAACGTCATGTTGGCCGACGATCACGCGGGCCAGTTGTTCTTTGAGCTGCCGCGTGGCGTCGCAGAGTCTGTCCACGGAGCCGTTGGCGGGAGGTTCGTGCGAGTCGTTCATCGGGAGATTGATCCGTGTTGGTAGGAAGAAAAATTACGCGAGAAACAGATCGGCGCGACACTAAGGAAATTGGTGCGCTAGAGCAATTAGCGCTGGTAAATCGGGAGAGCGGCGTTTTCGAGTTGAAGAATGATTAAGTTGAGCGCCGTCGTATAGACCGGTCCGATGTAGCCTTGTGTCCACTTTGCACCGGTTTTGTCACCAATCTTTTCTTCGCTCGCTTCGCGGAGCAGTTTCGCTTCGATATCGTTGCGGTAATCTTCCCACTCCTTGCCCCCCTCGCGGTATTTGACTTGGGAATAATAGAAATGAGCGTAGTGCCAATGGCCATAGCTGCTCTGCATATCGGTTCCCATGTTTTGCTTGCAGTACTTCATCATACGGGGAACGTAGTCGCTGTCATATTCGCCGGCGCTAAACAAGCAGGCAATGGCGGCTGCGGTGATGGCGGGTCGACCGCCACCACCCTTCGAGCTATATTGCACGCCTCCTTCCGGCAACGTACAGTCCTTAATGTACTTCACGGCCTTGTCGATGATTTCCTTCGGTACCGGAATGCCGGCGTTGCGGCAGCCGCGCAGGCCCTGGACCTGAGTAATGGTCGTGGAACCCTCATCGAAGCCGTTGCCGTCCTTCGAGCTGACATAGCCCCAGCCGCCGGCCGGCGTTTGCGCTTCGCCGGTAAACCGCACGGCCCGCGTCAGCACATCGACGAGCTCCGCTCGCCGATCGTCGTCTTCTTCTTCACCGAGGACTTCAGAGAGAAAGAGCATCGAGAAGCCGTGGCCGTAGGTGTAGCGATCGTCGCGGACCGGATCACCAATCAGTCCATTGGGCCGACTCTGGCGCACAAGGTAGTCGACCGCGCGGCGGAGGTTTTCGGCATATTTGCCCTGGGTGGTCGTCGAGCCTTCGCTCAGCAGAGCTAAGCCCGAAAGCGCCGTCATGGCGGTAGGATACCGTCCCTGGGCTGTCCAGTGCCCAAGCTTGTGCTGTTGATAGGCTAGCCAATCGAGCCCTTCGGACACGACCTTTTTGACGCGCGGGTTCTCGATCGCGGCGATGGCGGACGAACTCTCTGCTACCGCGGCAACAAATGTCAACCCTATCAAAATGTATCGCAAAAGGTGAAACATGTGGTTGCCCGCTGAGCGAAATACGTGTGGAAGTGTTACAGGGCGTGTTCAATCGTCATTCGCCGGCGATTACCGCGCCGCACCAGTGTCGCCTTCCGCCGATTGCGAAGATTCGTCAAATCCTTTGGCCCCGCTTGGATTCTGTATTGCCCCTTGAATCAGATCCCCCATACGCCGTCCGACGCCCCACAGTCCGCGGCCAAGCGTCTTTCGCGGCGCCTCGACCAGGTCATTCGCCGGCGGTTCCGGCGGGCGCGTCCGATCCGAAAACTCCAAGCGGACGGTTCGCGCGCTCATCTCCACCGTCACTGCCGGTGGCTGCTCTCGCACAGCTCGGATCCGAAATTGTTGTCCGGCAGTGTCCGGCAGATCATCATTGCGGTAAGTCGTTGCTCCGGTTCGCTTGTCGAGACACAGCAGCCGCAGTTGAGCGCCGGTATTCGTAGCGTCGCGTTTTTGCACTCGGTCCACAAACATCAGCAGTGGCATATCGAACGGCGAACCCAGCGCGAGGCCCCGATGCGAGATGGTGGCTGGCCCCGGCCACGACGGCTCGCCCGTTCGCAGATCGAAGCTGAATAGTTGCCCGTCGATGATGGGGTAGTCGGCTCCAATCGTCGCCGACTGCGGTCGGCGGCCTTCAGCACTTATCGCCAGAAACAACTGCTGGCCAGCAGCAAACGCATAGAGCTTATTGAATTGGATCATGCCCTTTGCCGTTTGATCAACGATCAACTGCCCGGTTCGCACGTCAACGACTTGGATTTTGGTCAGAGGGTTGTCGACGACAATCGGCACGCGCAATGCCGTCAGCATTGCATTTCGCGCGAGTTGGAATCGATCCGGTGGTTCAACCAACGCAATTGCATTGGGCTCGATTGAGGCGATTTGCAGTCCGGAGTCATATTCCGCTACATACTTCTCTGCACCGGAGACAACGTCAACAATGCGAAGCGTTTTCCGCCGACCTTGGTGATTGGGAGTGTCGAGTAATTGAGCGACGTTGCGGCCCGCCGTCAACAGCCACGGACTGGCCGGCAGATCGCGACGATCGACAAGTTGCCCGTCAATCATACCGATCACATAGACCAAGCCTTCGTCGACGCACGCGGCGAGCAGATATTCGTCGTCTCCAAACAGCTCACAGCCGGTGGGGATATCCGTCCGCGTCCATAAAGTTTCTCCACTAATCGGGTCGACGCAGCGGAGTTGCTGCTCGTCCTGGGTGACCACGCCCGACGGCGTCGCCGGCCCAAGCTTGTCGACGAGGGTACTCGGCTGTCCGGCCACACTTCGTCCGGACGACGGGTGGTAAACATTTTGCGGTCCGCGCCGACGAGCGCCCGGCCGCGAGGCCATTGGAATAAGGCCAACCGGATTCGACTGCCACAAAACGCCCGCGTCGCCATCGCCACTCTGCTGTCGGCAATCGAGCGCGAGGACTTGGTTCCCCAGCGTGAGATAGAACAGATCGCCCAATTGAGCGGCCTGAGCCCTTTGAACTGCCTCGGCATTAACCGCGAATTTCTTTTGTGGGAGATCGCGAGTCACGCTCCATCGATATACGTCTTGCCCTGCCGTGTTACGGCCAACCAGGCGACTGCCATCTTGCGCAATAAGCCATTGAGGCGCGCCGAGGCCCGGACGATAGTCTTGCTGCACATTCAAAATGCGCAGTCCTACTTGAGCTTCATCTCGCGCACGAAGAGTAATTGCTCGCTGGGCGGGCGACGGCGATTGCGTAGGAGCCACGGATATGCTCACTTGTCCGCGCGGCCAATCATTCGCTGCCGAATGACCATTGTCTTTGGCTTCGAGGTGCAAGTCCGCCAACCATTGCTCTCCGCTTTTGCCATCTAGTACAGGCATGTCTCTCCACTTGCCGGCGAGAGGGCCGGCAATCCGGCGTGCTTCTTCCAAGCGATCGCTCGACAGTAACCACTGCGCCATCAACACCGTCGCAGCCGCTTGAATCTTGACATCGGGCGACCGCTCAAGCTTTAACAGCGCAATTTCGGCATCCAAAGAATCGCGATGGCCAATTATTTGGCGCGCGAGCCGAAGCAAAACATCGTCGCTGCCCGGCAGAGGTCCAAATTGCGATAAGTAGCGGCGCAGCTGATTGACGGTCGGCGAGCCGTCCCACGCTTGCCGGCGCGCGTCGAATTCGCGGCTCATCGCCTCGCGCTCAGTGGGCGTCGAGTCGGTCCACAGTGCGCCTAGCCGACCGCGAATCCACGAATCGCTGCGAACTGTCTGGTTGCCGTCAATCTTGAGCAGGATCGGATCGCGGCCGAGCGCGTCCCCCAATTTCAAGTAGGCGGCAAATGCTGGCAGTCGTTGGCCAAGAGTCTGCAATCCCAGTGCGTCGATGCGCATCAGGTCG
>DASYDU010000228.1:0-26042 GCA_036499445.1 Lacipirellulaceae bacterium | reverse complement strand
GCCGCGCGCCCAAGTTTTCTGCCAACGCTCGCAAAAGACTGATCAGCCATCCCTGGCCCGGCAATGTTCGCGAGTTGCGTAACCTAATGGAGCGGCTGGCCTATCTCACGTCGGGCGACAAAATCGAGGCCGAGGAATTGGCGTTCATTTTGTCGCCCGCCGATCGGTCGCCATCGCAAATCGACGCCGGCTTGAACTTAAACACCGCGACCCATCAATTCCAGCAAAACTACATCCGGCAATCCATTGAGCGGGCCCGCGGGAACGTCAGCCTGGCCGCCAAGAATCTTGGTGTGCATCGGTCGAACCTTTATCGCAAGATGCGACAGCTGGGAATGGAGACCGACGAAGAGGACGCCGAACTGGATAGTCGCGGCGCCGCGAAGTAGCCACCAACCTACGGCTCGCGGGTCACAGTGTCGATCGCGGCCGCCAGCGTATCCATCAGTAATTCCAGCTCATCCAGCGAAATCGCCAACGGCGGCATCACGTACAGCACGTCGCCCAGCGGCCGCAGCCAAACGCCGTGGGACAGGACCTCGCGACAAACTTGCGACCCAATACGCTCGCTCGAGGGATACGCCGAGTCGGCCGACTTGTCCGGCGTCAACTCAAGTGCGCCGATCATGCCCCGCTGGCGGATGCCACCAACGTGCGGATGCTCGGCCATGCGGCACAGATGCTCGCCGAGCCGCGCGATTTTTGGCCGCAGATTCGCCAGCGTTTGCTCTTCGTCAAACACGTCGAGCGTCGCGAGCGCGGCGGCCGCGGCGAGCGGGTTGCCGCCGTAAGTATGCCCGTGATACAGCGCCCGCCCCTCAAAGTGTGTTCCCAAGAATGCCCCGTAGATGCGATCGCTGGTGACGGTAGCAGAAAGCGGCAAGTAGCCACCGGTCAGTCCTTTACCGAGACACAAAAAATCGGGCACCACGTCTTCCTGTTCACAAGCGAACATCGTGCCGGTGCGGCCCATGCCCACAGCAATCTCGTCGGCGATCAAAAGTGCATCGTAGCGGCTTGCGAGCTCCTGTAGTCCGCGCAAGTAGCCGGACGGGTGCATCACCATTCCCGCCGCACACTGCACAAGCGGCTCGACCACCACGGCGGCGACTTCTTGACGATGGGATTTAAGCAATTGCTCCATCGGTTCGAGAAATCCCTTGGCGGCGGCAGCCGGCGCAGTGCCTGACGCCAATTGGCGCTCGTCCGGAATCGGCGCCCGAATCACATCGAACAGCAGTGGCTCAAAGAGCGCATGAAAGCGGGCAATGCCGCCGACGCTCGCGCTGCCAATCGTGTCCCCATGATAGGCCTCGCCGAGGGCGATAAACTTCGTCTTCTGCGGCTGTGGCCGCTCGCATTGCTGCCAATACTGAAACGCCATCTTCAAGGCGACTTCCACTGCCGACGAACCGTCGCTGGCAAAAAACACGCGATCCAGGTCACCAGGCGCAAGATCGGCCAACCGTTTTGCCAGCCGGACCGTCGTGTCGCAACCCATGCCGAGCGACGTGCAATGGGCCACGCGGTCGAGCTGCTCGCGAATCGCGCTGTCGATCCGCGGATGATGATGGCCGTGGACGTTGCACCACATGCTACTCGCGCCGTCCAGGTACTCGCGGCCGTCGATATCAATCAACCGGCAGCCTTCGGCCCGTGCAATCACCAGCGGCTCGTACTCCGCCATCTGGGTAAAGGCGTGCCAATAATGGCCGCGGTCCCAATCGATGAGCTCCTGGCGATTGGGCATAATGGGTGCGTGCGACGCGAGTTACCAAGTTACTTGGACTGGCGTGCCAACTTGAACGCCAAGCATCGCCGCCGCACTCTCGCCGACGATCGCCAATTCCAGCCGCCCACCGGAGCCAACCAGCGCGATCAGCGTCATCGCCGGTTGATCGCTGTACGTGCGAAAAATGCCTTGCGTCACGTGTTCGTCGCAAGTGCTGGTGACGGTTTCATTGGTCGGGACGCCGGCGAGCATCTCGCGCGTAATGTTGGTAATCAAATTGCCGAACGAATCGACCTCGACGACTTCACCTGTAATTTTTTGTGCCACGCACTGTACCTCGGGCCAGGGCAGCTCAATGAGCGCCTCGAGCGATCGCCCCAGCTCATCTGGCGACAGGCCCAAGCCAAGCCGCGCGGCAACCGGTGCCATGATGTCCCGTCCGTGAAATGTCGACGAGACCTGTGGCAACCAAAACCGCGGCTCGTCGAGACTGACTATCTTAAACGGTCGCTCGGCGGCGGCCAAGCGACTCAAAAGACCGTTATCGGGAGCGACAAACTGCTGAGTGCCAATTTGCGCGTAGACAATCCGGCGGTCCGTACCAACGCCGGGATCGACAACTGCCACGTGGATTGTGCCCGGCGGAAAAAGGGGCGCTGTTTCGGCGAGCGCGATGGCGCCTTGGCGGACGTCCTGATGTGGAATGCCGTGCGATAGATCGATCACACGGGCCTGCGGATTGATCGACAGAATGACTCCCTTCATGGCGGCAACATATCGGCTGCCGACGCCGAAGTCGGTCGTGAGCGTGATGAGCGGCGAGTCCGTCACTTAAAATCTCCGCCGCCACAAAAGGGCTGATCAAATCACCCACTGGCTGGTCGAATCCGATACTCGTACTTTCCCAGGCGAACAATTTCGACCGCGTCGCCCGGCCGCAACCGATGCGCGGCGACGAACCGTTTCACTTCCTGATGAGCGCAGCGCAAGGTTTTGTGGCGACCCGAGATGTCCGTCGTCACGCGGCGGACACCTTCAAACTCGATGATCAGATGCTGCAGTGCTCGATCCACGTTGCCGCCTCGGCACTCTTCCGGCCAGAAATCGTCGAGCGGCTTGATGTTGATGTAGCCGTTCTTAATGCCGCCGGGAGTCAACACCGTCTGGCGAGTCACGCGTGGCGCGGTTACCGCCCGATGACCCGTCGCCGGGATCGACATCGCCCTTCGCTGGGCAATGTACCCTTTGAGTGCGAGCACATTGATCGGCGCCGCTTCCCAATCGTGCTCCCAGCAAACGATCAAGTCGCAAAGATTGCTGTCGTGGCGATGTCGCTCAAAATTGCGGCTTCGATACTCGAACTCGATGCCAACGCGCTCCCAGCCCTTTTTCACCTGCCGGCGCGCGATGCAGTCCGGAAACTCGGCCCGAATTTCCTCAATGATGAAGCCCATCTCCTCGCAGACGGTGGAGAACAGCGCCACCACTCCCATTTCATTCACCGGCCCGTAAACCATGCCGCGAAAATTGATCGCGTCGCCGACGATGCTGCGCTTAATTGTCGACATTCACCGGCTCGCTCCACCCCAGTGTCCGTCGCACTTCGCAAGTCCGTGCGGGTGAATTCTCCTAAGGATGAGGGTTGTTAATTAGTTTCAGGCAGATCTCACGCACTCGGCTTGGATCAACGTTCGGGTTCGACTTCTTCGCTTGTCCGACCAATGCCCCAAGAGCCTGCAGTTTGCCGTTCTGTACGTCGGCGGCGATCCTGGGATTCGCGGCCACCAGGCGCTCGCATAGCGACAACAGCTCAGATTCATCGACTCCTTCGATGTGGAGCAACGACATCGCGGTTGCGACATCGCCGCCTGTATCGACCATCGTTTGAAATGCTTCGCGGGCACGTGCACTGGGTAGTTCGCCCGACTTGATTCTAACAACTAATTCAGCAAGTGACGAACCGGAGACCGGGAATTGTGCGATCTCGATGTTCCGGTCCTTGAGAGCGCGCAATACGTCTTGGGTCACCCAATTGCTGGCCGCCTTGCCGTCGCCGCAGCCGGCCACGACCGCTGCAAAGTAGCTCACGAGCGGTGGGCCCTGGTTCACGAGCACATCCGCGTCGTAGGATGACAGGCCGTATTGATCCTCTAATCGCTTTCGCGTGGCCGCCGGCAACTCACCGAGCGACCCGTGGACTGCTGTGATTTCGGCCCCGGTAAAGGCTACGGGCACCAAATCGGGGTCCGGAAAGTAACGATAGTCGCTCGATTCCTCTTTGCTGCGCTGGCCGCGAGTGACGCCGGCCTCATCGTCCCAGCCACGGGTCTGTTTGGGCGATTGTCCCAGCACTCGGCCCGTCTCCCGCCACTCCTTAAATTGGCGCTGGGCCTCGTAGTCCAGCGCCCGCTCGACGGCTCGAAAGCTATTCATGTTTTTGATTTCGACGATCGGCGTCGCGACTGGACCGCCCGGCAAATCGAGGTGCAGATTGACGTTAGCGTCCACTCGCAGGCTTCCCTCCTGCATGTTGCAATCCGATACGCCCAGATACGTCAGCAGCAGCTTTAGCTCCTTCAGAAAGAGATGGGCTTCGGCCGAGCTCCGCAGGTCCGGAGCGCTCACGATTTCCAAGAGCGGCGTCCCGGTGCGGTTCAAGTCGATCACGCTATCCGCCTTGCCGGCCACTTCGTCATGAATGCTCTTGCCGGCATCCTCCTCCAAATGCGCGCGAATGATGCCGACCCGCTTCGGCTCGAAGTGCCCCTTCGGGTCGCTGATTTCTAGATGGCCATTTTGCGACAGCGGTAAATCATATTGGCTAATCTGATAACCTTTCGGGAGATCGGGATAGTAGTACTGCTTGCGGTCCCACTTCGTCCGCGCGGGAATCTCGCATTCGAGCGCGAGCGCAGTCTTGAGTGCCAATTGCACGGCCTCCCGATTCATCACTGGCAGTGTGCCCGGCAGGCCGATACAAACGGGGCATGTCTGGGTGTTCGGCTCGGCGCCAAATTTCGTGCTGCAGCGGCAGAACAGCTTGCTCTGGGTGGCCAGTTGCACGTGCACTTCCAGCCCGATCACTGTAGTAAAATCTTGATCCATTTCAGCTCGCGATTTCACAGTGGCGCGCGATCGAGGTGCCAAGTGGTCGCCCGCTCGTACATGCGAGCACCACGAAACAGCCGCTCTTCCTCGAGCGCCGGCGCCTGCAGTTGCAGTCCGATTGGCAGGCCCGACTTCGTTCGTCCACAAGGCAAACAAAGACCTGGAATGCCGGCCAGATTCGCGCTCACCGTGTACAAATCGACTAAGTACATCGAGAGTGGGTCGCCCGCCATTTCACCAAGCTTAAAGGCCGGCGCAGCAGTGATCGGGCCGGCGATGAGGTCGACTTGCTCGAAGGCGCGGTCAAAATCCTGCCGAATCAGCCGGCGGACTTGGAGCGCCTTCAAGTAGTACGCGTCGTAATAACCGGCACTCAAGGCATAGGTGCCGAGCATGATGCGGCGCTTTACTTCGGGACCAAAGCCTTCGGCCCGCGTGCGGCGATACATCCGTACCAGCACGGTATCGAGATTTTGCAGGCCGGCTTGATCTTTTGCCGACTCCAGCCGCCTTCGCTCCTCCGCCAGTTCGCTGAGCATCGCTTGCTCGTCGGTCCGATAGCCAAAATGAACGCCGTCGTAGCGGGCCAGATTGCTCGATGCCTCGCTAGGCGCAATCACGTAATACGTGGCCACGCCATACTTCCCATGCGGCAGCGAAATCTCCCGCACGTTGGCGCCCAGCGACTCGTAGACCGCCAGCGCTTCTCGCGCCGCGGCTTCCACTTCCGGATCCAAACCCGCCGCAAAATGTTCACGTGCCCAACCGATCCGCAAGCCTTGGAGCGGCTCGTCGACGGTCGCACTGAAACGCGGCGCGGGCAAGTCGAGCGACGTGGAATCGCGCGCGTCGTGACCAGCGATCGTCTCTAAGAGCAGGGCCGCGTCGCCGACCGTTTGGGCGAGCGGACCGACCTGGTCGAGGCTGCTGGCGAAAGCGACCAGACCATATCGGCTCACACGGCCGTATGTTGGCTTCATGCCCACAACGCCACACAATCCGGCAGGCTGGCGAATTGAGCCACCAGTGTCCGTGCCGATCGAGAGCGGCGCCATCGCCGCAGCCACCGCGGCCGCCGCACCGCCGCTCGATCCGCCCGGCGTGCACTGCAAGTCCCAGGGATTGTGCGTGAGTTGAAAAGCCGAGTTCTCCGTCGAGCCGCCCATCGCGAACTCGTCCATGTTCGTGCGGCCAAGGAGCACAGCGTCGGCCGATTTGAGTTTGGCTACGACCGTCGAGTCATACGGCGGACGAAAGTTCGCCAGCATCCGCGATGCGCACGTGGTCAGCTCCTCTCGATCACAGAGGACGTCTTTTACCGCTACAGGTAGGCCGGCAAGTCTTCCCACCGGCTTCCGTTGTGCGCGGCGGGAATCGACGTCCGCGGCTTGCGCGAGTGCCCGATCTTCATTCACCCGCAAGAACGCCCCGACCCGCTCGTCGACCTCCCGAATCCGATCCAAACATGCCTGCGTCAGCTCAACCGACGAAACTTCACGGGACTCAAGGCTGCCGAGCAACTCGCGGGCGGTATGCTGAAGGATCGACATCAGAAAATGGGCTCACTCAATCCCACGGAGCCAGCTCAATCTCCGAGCACTGCCGGAACCAGATATCCGATGGAATTATGATGCGGCGCGTTTGCCAAGGCCCGTTCCCGTGAAAGACTCTCCCCAACTTGATCGCTCTCGAACACGTTTTCAAGCTCGATCGCGTGAGCCATCGGCGCGATCCCCTCCGTGTTCACTTCCGCCAATTGATCGACGTAGCCCACGATTTGCGCGAGCTCATTGGACATCGTGTCCAGCTCGGGATCGCTCAGCTGTAGCCGAGCGAGAAGCGCCACTTTTTCGATTTCCTGCCGCGTGATTCCCATAGAACGCCGGCGCTTCGTTGGGGTGAACGGAAGCAAGATGCCGCGTCTCGGCCGCGAGACAATCAACGGCGCAAGATTAGCTCGCCTTGGCCGGCGCGTGCGGCACCTTGAACGGCGCGGCACGGACGACCTTGGTGATCGCTCCGCTGCGTATGCATTGGGTGCAGACGTTGATGGCCTTGTTTGACCCAGTCGGAGTCGTGACCCGCACGCGCTGTAAATTGGGCCGAAATTTACGCCGGCTGATCCCGGTGATTTTGGTACCGACGCCGCCCAAATACTTCTTCTTGCCGCGGATCGTCACTTGATTTCCAAACTGGGCCCCTTTGCCACAAACGTCACATTGCCGAGCCATGACTTGACCTCACTTATTTACGATCGCGAACCATTCTGGGCGGTTCGCCTACTACAGCTAGTTCGTTTCGAGCCCTAGAATGTACCGTAAATGGCAGCTGGAAACAACGGCCCTTAAGTTGACGCCGTTCAAGGCCCCGACCGAACAATCGCCATGACTTCGTCGGCAACGAGGCCATTCGAGGCAATCGCCTCGCCCGAATGCACCGTCGCCCGGCCTTGCCAATCCGTGAATTGCCCGCCCGCTTCCTCAATGATCGGCTTGAGCGGGGCGACGTCCCACAGGTTCATCACCGGATCGATCATCACCTCCGCCCGCCCGGTCGCGATCATCAGATAGCCATAGCCGTCGCCCCACGTGCGGGCCAACCTCGCCGTCGCCTGCAGCCGCAAATATGCTTCCAGCGCGCGTGGCGTGCGAGTCGCAAACGATTCAATTTCGCTCGTCAGCAAAAGCCCGTCCCGAAGCTGGCCTACGCTTGAGACCCGGGCGATCTGCGGCGGCTTTCCGCGGCCCCCGGTATGCCAAGCGCCACGACCCACCGCGGCATAGACCGTTTCGTCAGTCGCCGGGGCGTGAATCACGCCTAAGCAGGAATCGTCGCCCTGCAAAACCGCGACCAGTGTCGTATAAAGCGGCACGCCATGGATAAACGATTTGGTTCCGTCGATCGGATCGAGCACCCATTGAAAGTCTGTCGTACCCGCCACCGATCCGAATTCCTCGCCGAGGATACTATCGTGAGGAAACCGCTCCACGATTCGCTTTCGCAGCAGCTCCTCGGCCGCCCGGTCGGCGGCAGTTACGGGCGAATCATCAGCCTTGCGTTCGATTTCAAGACCGCTCGTGCGAAAATAGCCAAGCGTCAGGTCGCCAGCCTCGCGCGCAATTTCGACGGCGAAGCTCAGCCGGCATTCAATTGGCTCTTCTCCTTCACGTTGCATGGCACTCTCGCTTCGGCGAACTTTTCCGCGACCATGGCGGCCACCGGGACTACGGGATAGACTCTGCCGGTGGGCCGGCGTTCATTTCTGCCCCACCAATCGACATAACCACCCGACTTTGCACCGGCCGGGGTTTGGCGCCTCGCACCGCGGGAATAGCCTTTTTGCTGCTTGGGCGGTCCTCTGCCTTCACGTAACTCAAGATATCGCAATAGTTTATCGAACGCGACTGCAGCTAGGCAGACGCCACTTTCTGCCCGGCGACAACCCAACGACTGTGTCCATCTCTCATTCAGCAAGTCATTCGCTGTAAATGCTGAACTGGCCGGGATTTAGCTTGAATCGGAATGCGGTGCTTTTAGAATGGAACTAGAGGCGCCGGATTCCTCAACGGATGGCCGACGTGGCCGCCCCAGGAGGAAGAACATGCAACGTTCCTTGATCGGTGTCTTAATCGGCGCAGCTTTTTGTTTGATTGCGGCTGCCCCAAGTTTCGAGCAATCCGCCTCGGCGACGCAAGATGATCAAACTTCCGGCGCTGCCGGCAACTTGATTACGCATGTGTCGGCGGTCGAAGGCCAGCCACTGGTCGTCACCGTGATCGATACTAGCCAACGTGCAATGGCCGTCTACCAGGTGGACCGGCAGACGGGTGAGATTACACTCAAGAGTGTTCGCAATTTCACTTGGGATTTACAGATGAAGGATTTCAACACCGGCAAGCCGCTTCCACAGGATATCCGCAGCGGTCTGCCGAAGTGAGTAGGTTAACGAGAGGGTGGGATGGCTCAGAAATTCGTCAGCTTGGATGATGCCGCGAAGCAGTTGGGCGTTTCCAAGGACCGTCTCAACGAGTTACGCGAAGCAGGCCGCGTTCGCGCCTATCGCGATGGCGCCGGGTGGAAATTCCGCACCGACGACGTCGAGAAGCTGGCCACCGACGGCATCCCCGCTGCGGAGCCGCCCGCGAGCGACGTCGGACTGGAATCCGACCAACCGACCACGCCGGTTAGTGCCGCCGCCGGGCCAGCCAGCGACATCGATTTGGATCTCGGCCTTGACGAGCCGTTGGCCAGCGCTGCCCACAGCGACCTGGGCCTTGAGGATCTCGATGAACCCACCGTTCCGGTCGAGGGAACCGGCGATGACGATATCATGGATCTAAGCGCGGAAGACGATCTGAGCGACATCTCCGATTCCATCTTGCTCAGCGAGAACGAACTCGGGGAATCGACCGACCGGCCGCCCAGTACGATTATCGGCAAGGCGGAAATGAGCGCCGACCTGGACCTCAATCTCGCGCCTAGCGACAGCGACGTGCCGAAGAGCGCCGTCGCAAAACCGGCGCCGGCGGGCAAGGGCGGCAAAGCAAAGACGCCGCCGGCCGAAGCAGCGCTCGACATCGAGCCGCCCGGCCTGTCCGATAGCTTTGGCGATCTGCAAGAATTGGAAATTGATCTGGAGGCCGAGTCGAGCCGGATTCTTGCGCCGGAGGACGTTGCCAAAGCAAAGCAGGCGGCCGCTAAACCCGCTCCGCAGACCGCGCGTCAGCCCAAAAAGGCTACTCCGAAAGCTTCTGACCTCAGCGACCTTGATTTGGCGCCCTCCGACAGCAGCCCGGGCGTTTTGGATAGCGGAGTCGGCGGCAGTGGCGCAATATCGGGCATCTCCTCGCTAGAGCTCGAAAGTAGCTCCGACGACGAAGTGCTCGGCGATGGCAGCGATATCACTCTCTCCAGCGAGAGTAGCGGGATCAACATCATTTCGCCCTCCGATAGCGGCTTGGCCCTGGACGAAGTGCCGCTCGAGCTGAGCGGCGCGTCGGGCATGGGTTCATCGTTAGACTTGGGAAAAGCGGGCGACGACGAAGTCGATCTTGAGCCGCTCGACATCACGGTCGACGAGTCGGGCATATCCACGGCGGGCGAACCCTTCGCGCTCACGCCATTTGGCGAAGATCTCGGGGACGAAGACAGCTCGCAAGTGATTCCGCTCGACGAAGTATCCGAAGAAGACGCGGCCGGCGAGATTCTGGGCGTCGGCGTGGGCGAGGGTGAAGGCCTGGGAGACGATTTCGCCACGGCCGGTTTAACCGCCGGCACCATCGCCCCATTGGAACCGGTGAGCGAGACTCCCTTCTCGGTCGCGAACGTGGTCGGCCTCGGAATGTGCCTCCTGCTGTTGGCGATTTGTGGGATGATGATGGTCGACCTCGTCCGAAACATCTGGAGCTGGGACCAGGTTTCCACGCTCAATAGCACGATCCTGCAGGTGCTCAACCCGTTTCTGAGTTGAGACCAATCGGCCGTATCGCTTCGCTGAATCTGCGGTGTCCTGCGGACCCGTTTTGGTTATAATTCGGCAAGCTCTCACTCTATCGCGATGCCTTAAGCCAGCGCGGTAGACTCTTGCCATCTTGTACCCTTGTGGTACTTCCCCCCTGAATTGTCGGACGTCTGACCGATGCCCAATCCGCATTGCCGAGACAATATCGAACCTAGCCCAGATATCCGTCGCGGCTTGTTGCCTCGAATCGTCGGCGTTTTCGGCGTCCTTGGCATCGCCATCATCGGAGTGGTTGGCTGCCGGCCGGCCGACCAGATTCAAACGTATTCGGTACCGAAGGAAGTCCGGCCCGTCGCTGCGACCGAGGCCGCTTCGTCTGAGACCGCCGATCGGATGCTAGCCGCCATCCTGCCCGATGGCGACAAAGCCTGGTTTCTCAAGCTTGTTGCTCCAGTCGACGCCGTCGTGGCGCAGGAGCCGGCAATCAATGAGTTTTTTGCGAGCGTGCGGCCGGCTCCGGATAAGCCTCATCCTGACTGGAAGTTGCCGGAAGGCTGGGAAGAGCGAGCCGGCAATGGCATGAGGGCCGCCACGATTGTCATCCCTACATCGACCAAGCCGCTCGAAATCTCGGTGACCTCGCTGCCCTGGACTGGAACGCCAGATGAAACGCTCGTCAATGTGAACCGCTGGCGCGGCCAGATGCAGCTGGCGGAAATCGGACCGCAGGGATTGGCCGAATGCACGCACGAAATCACGGCCGGCGATGCCAAACTGACGATTGTCGACTTGCAAGGACACATGAAAAGTGGCGGGATGTCACCGCCGTTTGCCGGCGGCGGGCCATTTTCCGGTGGTGCGCCGTTTGTCGGACGAGATCGCGACAAGAGCGGGACTACGGCAAATATTCCCGCCGGTCATCCGCCGATCGCCGGCGGAGCTGCCGATCTTCCGGCCGGACACCCACCTTTAGACAACGCAACCGAAAAAGCGGCGCAGCACAACGACTCGCCTTTGACTTACAAGGCGCCCGAGTCGTGGCATGAAAAGCCTCTCACGGCCATGCGCAAGGCCTCCTTTAGCATTGCCGACGGTGCTCAAGTGGCTGACGTCTCGGTCATCGATTTTCCTACCGCGGCCGGTCCAATGATGGCCGATCCGCTCGCCAACGTGAACCGCTGGCGCGGCGAAGTCGGGCTGCCACAAGTCACCCAGAAGGAACTGACGCAGTGTACCGAGTCAATCGAGATTGACGGCAAGCAAGCGACTTTTGTCGATGCCGTGCCCGATACGTCGAAGCCCGATCAGTCGCAGGCCGACCAGGGTACTCTAGCGGCCATGCTTAAGAGCGGTGACACAATTTGGTTCGTCAAGATGAAAGGCAGCCGCGACCTCGTCGCTGCCCAGCGCGACCAATTCAAGGCGTTTCTAAAATCGGTCCGATTTAGCGCCGCCGGCGGAGCCCACGATGGCAACTAGCGAAATCTCCCAGCCGCGAGTTGTCGCGCCCGAGCTGCGGTCGCCGGTCGATTCTGCGACCTTCTCGGTCGCCGTTGCCAGGCTGCTCAACGTGCTGGCTTCGCTGCAGCTTGCGGTCTTCCTCTTTTCGCTATCGATCTTCCTGGTCTTTGTCGGCACGTTGGCACAGGTCGATCACGGCGTTTGGGACGTCGTTCGCAATCGCTATTTTCATGTCTGGTTCGCCTACGTGGATTGGAGTGTCTTTGAACACCTGGTCAACATTTTTTATCCAGTTCACTGGCAGCTCAAAGATGGGTTCTATTTTCCAGGCGGCAAATTGATTGGCGTGGCATTGTTCATAAATCTGCTCTCGGCCCACGCATTCCGCTTCAAAGTTTCGGCGAAGGGCAAGCGATTGTGGGGCGGCATCGCCGTCATCGCGCTAGGTCTCATGGTGACGCTGCTGGCCATTCGCACCGGCGCAACCGACACCGTCGATAGCGAGTTGGCTCCCGTTTTTTGCGACATGCTTTGGCAAGGGCTCCGCTTGGTGCTGGCGGCGGTGGCCGTTGGCGCGGCTTATTTTCTCGCGATCAATTCCAGCCGCCTCCGCCGCGCCGAATGGTGGTGGCTAGCGGCCGCCAACGCATTGCTCGGCGCCTTTGCGATCTGGCTCTACCTTCATCCGCAGACGCGATTGGACGATTCGGATCTGCGGATTCTTTGGCGGCTCACCAAAGGCCTTGCCGCGGGCGGCGTGCTCTTGGCCGGATGCGTCATGTTGTTCCGCAAGCGGGCCGGCATCGTGCTGCTGCATGGCGGCGTCGCGCTGATCATGTTTAGCGAGCTACTCACCGCGATGACCGCCGACGAAGCCCAAATGCGCATTGCCGAAGGGCAAACGGTCAACTATGCGGACGACATTCGAACCAGTGAATTGGCGCTAATCGATCATGCTGCCACGGACCATGACCAGGTGACCGTCGTGCCCCAGGACCTGTTGGCCGCAAACGTCGGTGCCGACGCGCGGCTCGATCATCCGGATCTGCCCGTGACGATTCGCGTGCTGCGTTGGCTGCCAAACTCGATCATCCGCGCGCCGCTAGCCGGCGAGCCGAATCCGGCCACCGCTGGCATCGGCTTACAGGATGTTGCCGAATCGGCCCGGCCGGAATCCGGCATCGACAAAGACGCGGCAGTCGACGCGCCGGCCGCCTACGTCGAACTGTTTTCGAAGGAAAACGGCAAAAGCTTGGGCGTCTATTTGGTGTTCGTGGCCCCGGCAGAGGCGCAATTGCCTCCTCAGCAAGTGACGGTCGGTGACCGACAATATGACCTCTCGCTCCGGTTCAAGCGCATTTATGAGCCGTACTCTCTGACACTGAAAAAATTTCGCTTCGATCGATACGTCGGCACCAACACGCCCAAGAACTATTCATCGCTCGTCCAATTGACCGACCCGTCCCACAACGTGGATCGCGAAGTCCTGATCTGGATGAATAATCCGCTGCGGTATTCCGGCACGACGATGTACCAATCTGATTTCGACCACGCCACCGAGAAAGCCACGGTGCTCCAGATCGTCCGCAATTCAAATTGGATGATGCCGTACATCGGCTGCATGCTCGTTGCCGTGGGCATGCTCGCCCATTTCGGCGGCACTCTCAGCCGATTCCTGCGGCGCCGCGCCGACGAAGCAGCGCTAGCTCGATCGCCGCAACGTGCGCGCCAGGCAAGTGGGCTTCGGCCCGCGGGCGCAAGCAGCACAAGTCTTTCGGCAAAACTCACCCGCTGGTTCCCGGCCATCATCGTCGCGATCTTCGCCTGTTATATCGCTGGCAAAACGCAACTGCCCCATTCCCCGCCAAACGATATGCAGGTCTACGAATTCGGCAAGCTCCCCCTCGCCTATCAAGGTCGCGTCAAGCCCTACGATACGGTCGCTCGCAACGCGCTACAAATCCTTTCCGGTCGTCAGGAGGTTATCGGCAAAGACAAATCCGGCATGTTCGCCAAACTAATGGGAGCCAAGGAAAAGACGCCCGCCATCACCTGGCTCCTAGACGTCATTTCCGGTGTTCCGGCCGCTGACAAGTATCAAGTGTTCCGCATCGAAAACGGAGAGCTGTTGCAAACGCTTGGCCTCGAGCCGCGTGACGGCCTCCGCTACTCAATCGACGAAATTCGCGACAAGCTCGACGAGGTCGGCAAGCAGGTCGACCTTGCAAATGAGCAAGCAGAAGGTCAGCGGTCGCCCTACCAAAACGCTGTGCTGCGGCTCGCGGACAAACTCAATCTCTACGGCTGGCTCGCGCAATCGTTTCGGCCACCTGATCTTTCAACCGAACGGGACAAGGTCGCCGAAAGTCTCCAGGCGATACAAACACTCATCGCGAAAATGCAGGCATCAAATGTTCCGCATGCCGTGCCGCCGCGGGAATTCAACGGCCGCTGGGTGCCGCTCATGGAAGCCGAAATGGAGCTCATCCGCAATCGCGTCTCCAATCAACCGGAAAATCCAGCCACCGTTTCCCTGGCGACAATGCTGGATTCCTATGCCAATGGCGACGCGACAACGTTCAACAAGGGCCTCTTCGATCATCGCGAAGCACTCGCCGATTACGAACGCTCCCTCAAGGCTCACGCCGATGAGCTCCGCACCAGCGGCGTTGCCAAGACCGAGATTCTCTCGCAGCCGAAGATTAACTTCGAGGTCTTCTACAATCAGTTCAGCCCGATGTATTACGCCGCCGTGCTCTACGTCGTGGCATTTGTGCTCGGCGCATTGTCTTGGCTGCTCTGGACGGAGCCGCTACGACGCGCCTCGACGTGGCTAATTTGCTTTACGCTCGCACTCCACACGCTGGCACTAATCGGCCGCATTTACATTTCCGGCCGGCCCCCCGTGACGAATCTTTATTCCGCCGCCGTTTTCATCGGCTGGGGTGGAGTCGTGCTTGGTTTGGTGTGTGAATCGCTCTATGGACTTGGATTCGGCAACCTCGTCGCCTCGGTGATCGGCTTTCTGACATTGATCGTCGCCCACTTCCTGTCGCTCGATGGCGATACGTTTATCGTGCTGCAAGCCGTACTGGATACACAGTTCTGGCTCGCGACCCACGTGGTTTGCATCGCCCTCGGCAATTCGACGACGTTTGTCGCCGGCTTTTTCGGAATTGTGTACATCTTGTTGGCACACGTCACCAATGTGCTCGACGACCGACAACGCCGCGAACTCATGCGGATGATGTACGGCACGCTTTGCTTCGCCATCTTCTTTAGTTTCGTCGGCACGGTGCTCGGCGGCCTGTGGGGCGACAACTCGTGGGGCCGCTTCTGGGGCTGGGACCCGAAAGAAAATGGCGCCTTGCTTATCGTCCTTTATAACGCGCTCGTGCTGCACGCCCGCTGGGGTGGCATGATCGGCGGACGAGGGCTCGCGCTGCTCACGATCGGTGGAAATATCGTGACGTCTTGGTCGCTGTTCGGCGTCAACGCGCTCGGTGTAGGGCTGCACTCGTATGGCTTCGACCGCAGCACCACGATGTGGTTGCTCACGTTTGACGTGGCCCAGGTGGCGATGATTATCGTCGGAGCGGTGCCACAGAGCTGGTGGCGGTTTCGCGAGCCCGCGGCAGCGTAGCGCGCCGTCAATTACGCGGTTCGCAGCGCCACTTCCACGCGACGGATCGCTTCTTCCACGCCGCACGCTTGATCGCATACGCCGATCGCCGCCTTCGTGCGAATCAATTGCTCGACGCGGCGATGGGCCGAGATTACCGTGCTGTGGCTGCGCCGGCCAAAGAACTGGCCGATTTCGCTCCACGGCGCTCGCGTGTACTTCCGCGCCAGCCACATGGCAAGCATCCTTGGCTCGTTGATCGCGCGGCCCTTCCGTTCCGACCGCAATTCGCTTCGCTCTACGCCGAACACGTTGCAGATTGCCTGTTCCACGTCACCGAGCCGCACCGGCCGTGTGCACTGTTGAGTCAATTCCGCAAGTGCCGTCTCCGCCAGCTCACGACTGATCGGCCGCTCAAACGCCACGCTCATCGCCACGAGCCGATGCAAAGCCCCGCGCAGCTCACGAGCCCCCATCGTAATCTGCGTTGCGACCGCGGCCGATACATCCTCGCCGAGCTCGATTTGCATCTCTTGGCCCAACCGGCGGACGATTCCCAATCGCGTCTCATAGTCGGGCGGCTGAATCTCACATGCCAATCCGCCCGCCAAGCGAGAGACAAGATCACTTCCCAGCGCCCGCAGCTCCGCCAATCCGCGATCACTCGCCAGTACCAGCCGCCGGCCTTCGGCCGTTACCGCATCCAGCGTGTGGAGCAACTCTTCAAGCGAGGCCCGCTTGCCGGCAAAGAATTGCAGGTCGTCAATCAAGAGCAGGTCGGCCCCGCGGCATTTCTGGCGAAAACTTGGTAGCCCGCTGCCGTGCAAGGCCTCGACAAAACTTGTCGTAAACTGCTCGGCCGTCAGATAGATCGCTCGCGCCCGCGAACGTCGCCGGCGATATTCAACGCGGATCGATCGCAGCAAATGGGACTTTCCGACGCCCGTCGGCCCATGGAACAAAACGGGCGACGCCTGCTGCAGCCCGCGAGCAGTCATTTCGGCGGCAGCAAATGCATATTCGTTCCCTTTGCCCACGACAAACGCGGCGAGCGATGGCTCGCAGCAGGTCCGATCGGTGTCAGCACCGTTGGTCGTTCGTTTGCTGGAAGTTCGCCTTCGACGCCGCGACTGCGCAACATGATTGGGAACTTCCGGTTCTTCCGGCAAGAACGAAATCTGCTTTTCACGGCACACGGTTGATTTCAGAGAGGGTGTCGACGCGTGGTCCGTCGAGTCTGCGCATTGTGGCTTAGTGTCGCCGTTTACCAAACTTGCCGCGCTCGACTCTTCAGCAACTTCCACGCCATCCGCAATCGTCGGCAATGACTCGGACGCGACCACTTCAAATTCAACTTGGAGCTCGCGCCCAGTAATCGCTTGTCCGCACTCGGAAACCTCGCCCGCGAAATTGCGCCGCAACCAATCGCGAACAAACGCCGTATCGGCAAACACGACTAGGCGCTGACCACGTAGCGCGAATTTTGTGTGCCGACCAAACCACAGCTCGTACCGCTCTTGGCCGATCCGCGCCGCCAGTTGCGCCTGCAATTCCGCCGTGATTTGGTTATCGTCCTTGAACACTTCCTGCAACTCCGTCAGCGCACACCCCGAGCGCATCACGTTACCTTCGTAGCAACGCTTGAGTGGCGCTAGGCGCCACCTATGACACGGAAAAACAACGCAAGCAAAAGAAAGGGCCGGCGCGAACGCCGGGCCGCGAGTGGATCATTCAGCCTTTCGAGCCTCGCCAAGCCGTCTCATTGAGCACCCGAGTCGCCGATTGTACGCCTGCTAGCAGCGATGTCAAAGGGGGCCACCGAGCCGCGTGGAAAAACTTGTCGATGCGTAATGCCGAGCGCGCAAGAAGTGCGGATTTCAGTGACTCTCTGTGCATCCGGCAATCACGAAAGATTTTTTCTCGCGAGAGCGCACGCGGTGGAAAAATTGTTCGCGCGAAGTTCCGTCGCGCTGCGCACGATGATTGATACGACGGCAAACCGCAAGTTTACGCGGATTACTTACCGATCGACCGCGGCCATCAATTGATTGCCGCATCGGCAAGTTGGTTATCGGCGATAATTAGCGGCCATTAGCGGTTCAACTTCCGCGAAACCTCACGAAAACCGAGCGACGGTCCCACATGGTGAAACCCGCCGCGCCGTACATCGCCAGCGCCGGACCATTTGCCGCATCCACGGCCAGCACCACGCGTTCAGCGCCGGCACCATGCGCAAGCCGCAACGCATGCCGTGCAATTTGAACTCCCCAGCCTTTCCCACGTGCTTCTGGCACCACTCCCATGTAAATGAGTTCAAAGTGGCCGGCGGCCGGCTCTTCCGACATCAGCAGCACGCCCACATCGAGTCCGTCGCCACGGACGATCAGCCAATTACCCGGCCGATAGTCGCCGGTCGCCTGGTAACCATCGAGCACGTCGTCCATTTGTCGCTTGCCGTTCATTGCGGCACAGTCATGCGACTCCAGGTAAGTGCGTTCGACGAGATCAATCAGCCGGCCACGCTGCGAATCGTCATACGCGATGAATTCCAGGCTCTCGCGATCGGACCGGTCGTCAAGTATCGGCGACGATTCGCCGGCCAGATACATAAGCTCCGCAAGATAGGAAAAGCCGCCTGACTCAATCGCCGACGCGATAGTCGACGAACGGTCCGGCAGCAATGTCTGGGCCATTTCGACATTCGCATAGTCGAGTGCCCGCGCGACCGCCTGCGTCAAACGCTCGGCAATTTTGGCATCCACTCCTTGAGTCAGTTGCGGAACCCAAAAAATCGCAGTCTTACCCGGCTGCAACTGGCCCCATGCTGCGCCGCAAAGCCGGTCACCCAATTGGGCAACAAACAATGTGCTGCTAACGGCAGTTTGTGCATAGGAATCGGCCGCAACTTGTGCGGCGATACTATCCCGATGCTCCGGCGGAAGCTCGCGCAGCACCAGTTCCAGCGCGTCTTGCACCAAGGCAGCCGGGCAGGGGACGATGTCGACCAGAGTTCGTGACACGTTCCGTAAGATAGCCATTTGTTCGGCACGCCGGCAGACCAACCTGATCGGACTCGCGCGAGACGCATGACAGGCCCGTCAATTGGGCCAGCGTTTCCACTGCACCTGATTGTCCTCGGTCGGCGTAGCGTGACGGAACTGATCGTACGTGGCGTGTTGAAACCGGTCCCACCACGAAGACTGATCCCCGCCAGTCGCCGCAGAGTTGACGGCCGCCGAATTCGCCGTCGCTGCCGCGCCAGCCGCCATAGGAGCCGCGGCCGGAGGAATGTTGAGTTTGGGAGCTTTTGGCGGCAGGTATCGATCCGAGCCCGGCCGCTCCAACTCCAAAGCGATGCCGAAGCTGCCATGCGGCGAGGTCGACCGAAGCACCGGCTCCGGCTGAGTTCGCAACTCGCTTTGCACTCTATCATCGCTCCCCACTTGATATAACTGCTCTCCTGCCAAGGCGTCCCGACGTTCAAGCCGGTACGTGGTTGTCAAAAACTGAATGAGCGGCGTCGTGTCGGCAGTCCGGCCCAGAAATGAAATATGCTGAACTTGCCCCTCACGATTGAAACTGTAGGTCAGCGAACCGGCCAAGTCGCTCAAACCAGTGCCTGTCACCAGCGGAACCCGCACGCCGTACAAGTCCGGATCGGCGAGCCCCGTCGATTTTCGCGGCCAATTGCTGTAGACCCATTCCTTCGTCACGTCGAACCGAAACACCTCGGCCAGACCGTGAAATCGCACGCCTTCGATCGGCGCCGCAGCCGCTGCGAATGGCGTCGGGGTCTTAGCGGGCACCAGCGGTGGCGCAGACAAAGTGGTTGACGACCAATTCGAATTTGGGCTGAGGGCGGCGTACGGCGAGCCGGTCGGCGCTGCCGCCGGCTTCGGATTCTGCGGCGATTGCGACATCATGTAGGGCACACCTACCGAAGCGCCCAGCAATGTCGCTACCATAATGGGGCGGCTGCCCATGGATTTGAATCTCCGTGGTTGGCTGGCTAAGCTGCGAAAAGCTGCCACGCCATGATCATTTTCGGTCGGCTCGGGAGCCGTCCTGTGTCGAGACTGGTTTCGCCGCCGCAAACGCTAAATCAGATTACGCTTACGCCCTCGGCTCAAGCCCTAAGTCGTTTGTATTCCGCACGCCAATAGCTTCGACATTGAGAACCTCGTGACCGATTACGCTGAACTTGCCGACTACGAGTGGCTCGCCGGCGACGAAGCTGCCGCGATTCTGACTGATGTCAGCCAGCGCAATGATTCGCTGCTCGCCGCGACGTCTCGGCTGCGAAAGCAGCTCTCCGCTATGCGGGCTCATTTGTTGCTTGAACTGGCAGAACTGCGAACGAGGGCGACCGCAAAGTTTGCCCACGCCGATCGCATGTTCTTCACCGGCAAATTGCTGGAACAGGCCACCGACGGTTGGATTGCCGGTTATAAGGCCGGGCGATTTACCGGCCGCGGCCCAATCGCCGACCTCTGCTGCGGCATCGGCGGCGACCTTTTGGCTTTGTCAAAGGTCGGACCGACCATCGGAGTGGACTGCGACCCGATCGCCATCTGCCTAGCAGCGGCCAATGGGCGAGCAGTGCTGCCTCAGGAAGCTGCAGCCAAAATATCGCTGCAATCTTGCCACGTCGAACAAATTGAACTTTCCGATTACGCGGCCTGGCATCTCGACCCAGATCGACGGCCAAACGGAAGTCGCACCACGTCGCTCGAATGGAGCAGCCCGAGTTTGGCCGCGATCGAAAAATTGCTGGTCGTGGCCCCGACTGCCGCGATCAAACTCGCACCGGCCGCCGAAGTACCTGCCGATTGGACCGATCGCTGCGAACAAGAGTGGATTAGCCGC
This sequence comes from Lacipirellulaceae bacterium, assembly GCA_036499445.1. Lineage (GTDB taxonomy): Bacteria > Planctomycetota > Planctomycetia > Pirellulales > Lacipirellulaceae > DASYDU01. Next base: position 5,792 of record DASYDU010000228.1, on the reverse strand, counting down.
GACCGTGAGTGCCGCCAGCTAGTCGCCTGGCATGGTGGCTTAGCAAAGTCGACGGGATGGCGCCGGGCAACCGTGCTCAACCGCGAAGGTACGGTGTTGACCACAATCGTTGGGCTGCCCAACCGCGTGGTGCCCATTTCCACGCGGATTGGCCAGTTCATCTTCGACCCCGACCCGGCCCTCTTGGCAGCACATCTCACAGGTGAGCTCGCCGCGAAACACGGCTTGGAAAGAATTTCTGCCGGAATCGCCTATCTCACCGGCGACGCAGCGTTAATTGATCCGGCTCTCGCCTGCTTCGAAATCGATGAGGTGTTGCCGTTCGAACGACGGCGGCTTGCTTCGCATCTTCACGAGCGCGGCATAGGCACCCTCGAAATCAAGAAACGCAGCATCGACGTTGATCCCGAAAGGTTGAGACGCGAGCTCAAACTTCGGGGCGACAAATCAGCCATGTTAATCCTCACGCCTCACAACGCCAAACAAATCGCCATCCTCGCCCACCGAGTGCCTGCTGCTTCCCCGACCTCCGACCTCCGACCTCTGGCCTCTTCCTATGCGTCTCGCCTTTAGTTCCAACGCCTACCTCCGCTTCTCGATCGAAGAGACGATCGCCCGCATCGCTGCGCTCGGCTATCAAGGCATCGAGCTGTTGGCCGACGTGCCCCATGCCTGGCCGGCCGGGCTTCTGGACGAACAAAAACAGGCAATTCGCGACGCGCTCGACAAACACAAATTGGCAATCTCGAACATCAACGCCTTCATGATGAACGCCATCGCCGACCCGCGACAACCGTACTGGCACCCTAGTTGGATCGACCCCGATCCGCATTACCGCGCAATCCGCCGCGAACACACGAAGCGTTCGCTTCATCTCGCGCGCGATCTCGGCGCGCCGTGCATCACGACCGAGCCCGGTGGCCCAGTTTTCCCCGGTCAAACCTGGAATTCCGCAGCGGACATTTTCTACGAAGAGTTGATGCCGTGCGTCGAAGTGGCCGAAACGATCGGCGTGCCGCTCTTAATTGAGCCCGAGCCCGGCCTGCTGATCGAGCACTTCGCCGAGTACTTGAGCTTCATCGAGCGGATCGACTCACAAATTGTTGGTCTCAATTTCGATGTCGGCCACGCATACTGCGTTGGCGAAGATCCCCAAGATTGGGTCGCCACAATGGCCACTCACACTCGCCACTACCACCTCGAAGACATCGCCGCCACGCGGGTCCACCAACATCTGGTCCCCGGCCGCGGCGCGATCGACTTCATCGCCACGCTTGCCGCGATCGAAAACACCGGCTACGACGGCTGGCTCACAGTTGAGCTCTACCCGTATCTCGACGACCCCGACGCCGCCGCCCGCGAAGCGAAAACCCATCTCGAATCGCTCCTTTCCGAATCGGCCGCTGCCAGGACGTAAAGGGAGCCGCCGCACGCAATGAATCGATGGCGATCCTATTTTGAATTGCTGCGACTGCCCGCAGTCTTCACAGCGATGGCCGACGTGTTGATGGGATACCTCGTCACTCACGGCGACCTACGCCCCTTCTCGCACAGCGGCTTTCTCGTCGCAGCCTCGGCGATGTTGTATCTCGCCGGGATGGCGCTCAACGATTATTTCGATGCGGACCTCGACGCAATCGAGCGCCCGCAGCGGCCAATCCCCTCCGGTCGGCTCACGTTGCGGGCGGCCGGCACGCTTGGCTGGGTATTGTTGTTCGGCGGTGTGTTGCTCGCCCTATTTGTCGCATCCGTTACGGGCGAAGCTGCGCCGTTTTGCGTCGCCGTTTCGTTAGCTTGCTGCATCTATTTCTACGATGCGCTCCATAAGAAACTGCCGGGCGGCCCGATTCTGATGGGCTTTTGTCGTTCGCTCAATGTGCTGCTGGGCATGAGTCTCACGACGGCTGCGGGCAGCATGACAACTCCCTATTTTTGGACCTACCCTCAGATTGCCCTTGCCGTCGGCATCGGCACCTACATCGTGGGAGTCACAATCTTCGCTCGCACGGAAGCCGGTCAAAGTTCGCGCCGTCAACTCTCCGCCGGCATCGCCATCATGGTGGCGGGAATCGCGTTGCTGGGATTCGGCGCCACGCACGTCGGCAACGAGTCGCATTACCGCTGGATCGTCTGGCTGGTCATTGCCGCTTACGTAGTGCTTCGCCACGGAGTCGCACTTGCCACGCCCAACCCGCGCGCCGTTCAACGATCGGTTCGCCATGCGCTGCGAATGTTGATCTTCCTGGATTCTGTGGTCGCCTTTGAAGCAGCGCCCCATTCGAGCGGAAGCCTGTTCATCCTGTTGCTATACGTCCCGATGCTGATCCTGGAATATTGGTTCAGCACAACCTGACACGCTAAAGTATTACTTGCGTTCTTGCATCTGCTCGCCGATCCAGCGATTCAGTTCGTCCCAGTCGACCGGCGGCAACTTGCATAAGTCCGGTCGCAGCCGCACGGCGTCGCGAATGTAGACGTGCTGGACGTGCTGTTGAGCCACACCCGTGTTCCAATGCACCAGCACGCGAATGCAGCGCTCCAGCGAACCGGGCACTGCCACCTCGTAACCGCAGAGCATTGGCACTTCGAGCCAGCCAAGTTGCCGCGCCGCCAGGGCAGGAAACTCTGCATCGAGGTCCTTGGTGACGGTGAAAACGGCGCTCGCAACATCGTGTTTTTCGATGCTGTTGCGGTGGATCATCAGTGCCAGCAATTGCCGCGTCGCCATGAGGATTTCCTCGCGGTCATTGCGATCCACCGTGGTTGCGCCGCGAACCCCTCGACAAGCCATCATATCTCCCTCGCGTTCAGCGCCCGAACAGATAGCCAAAAAAACTTGGCAGCCGTTGCACCGATTCAGCCCGCCAGCTCGATACGATATCGCCGCGGCGTCGTCCCCGTGCGCTTCAGAAAGAATTGAATGAAATAACCCGTCGTTCCGAACCCGGCGAGCCGCGCAATCTTTGACACTGGATAAGGCGTTTCGATTAGCAATCGCTTTGCTTGCTCAAGCCGCACGAGGTGTATGTCTTCCAAAATCGACCGCCCAATTCTCTGGCGAAATCTTTTTTCGAGCATTCTTCGCGATACGGACACCTGTTTTACCACCTTTCCGACCGAAAGATCGCGGCCATTTGCGCGCCGAATAAACTGCAATGCAGCCGTCAGGTCTTGGTCATCAATGGCGACGATATCGGTCGATCGCCGGTTGACGACAGCCACCGCTTCGACCACGATCCGGCGTGGTTTGCGAATCCGCCCCGACATCATCCCATCGAGTAGTTGCGCCGCACGATATCCGGCCGACTCCACGTTCAGCGCCACGCTCGAAAGTGGTGGATCCGCCAAATCGCAAAAAACATCGTCGTTATCCACTCCCACTACTGCCACATCTTCGGGGACGTTCAATCCGGCAAGGGTGCAAGCCTCGAGAACTTCTCGCCCACGGTCGTCGTCACAAGCTAAAAGCCCGATTGGAGTCGGCAGTTGTTCGATCCACTTAGCAAGGTACGCTTGCTCGTGTTCCCACAGGCGCTCCTGTGGCCGCTTTGGTTGCCGATAAATGTGGGTGTCGAAGCCGCGCTTGGCAAGGTAGTTGTAAAATGCCTGTTCGCGCCGCCGCGACCATCCACGATCTTCGCTCCCCACATAAGCAAAATGAACAAACTGTCGTTCTAATAAGTGATCGGCCGCCATTTTCGAAACCGCGCGCGGATCGGAACTGATCTCTGAAATTTTCGAAAGCGGATTACCGGGCGACATCTGTTCGTCGGTCAGGCCTAGCGCGATGGTCGGCACACCCGCACTTAAGATTGCCTGCGCAACTTGGTTGTCCGGAATACGAGCGATAATTCCTGTGCCACCCCATTGTTTAATTTTGGGAACCACCTGCTTGTAGTCGCCAGGAGTAATGTGGAAGCTCCACGGCCCATGCAGGCGCGAATAGCGGGCAACGCCCTGTAGCAAATCACGGCCGAAACCACGTGCGGTCTCGACGAGTAGGGCGACTTTCGGAATTTCGCGCATGAAACGATTTAGGGAAACAGGAGTCGCCCGGGCTTTCGACGACCCGAAATGGTGTCGCATTAGAGTTAATTGTAATTACTTTCAGCTGCGGACACGTATACTTGACGGACGAATTTCTTGCCTATGCGAGCGAAGCCCGAAGAACGTTTGCCGTGCGGATCGCCGGCTTACCCCGTTCGATTGCGGTGGCTGCTCGGGCGGAGGCCGGCTAATGTGGTTTTCTCCTGTGATTTCAAGCCGTTGACACCCGGCGGCCGATGGGTAAGATTACGTTTGCTGTCTCAGCCGGAAGGCGGTGCCCAGCCGGGCCGTTTTCGGGGTGAGATTTTTCTTTCTTGGCCTTGTCAATGATCACGACATGGTTGAGAATGCTGGACTTGCTCTTTGACAATTTGGTAAGTGACCTCCAAATTTTTTTGTTAGCCAAGACTGTGCTTTTGGCGGAGGCAGCTGTTGAGATCGGGCGATTCGTCGCTCGTGTCTTGGCGGTCGTCTCTGCCTGATTGAATTGCTTCGATAGGCTCATTTCCGGATGGCGAGCGTGCTTCGGCACGCGAGTTGTTCGGTTAATGCATAAACCAATTGAAGGGTTTGATCCTGGCTCAGAATGAACGTTGGCGGCGTGGATTAGGCATGCAAGTCGAGCGAGATCAGTTCCCTCACCTTGTGCTCTTAAGCTTTTAAGAGTGCGGGGTGAGGGGACTGTGACAGCGGCGAAAGGGAGAGTAACGCGTAGTTACGTGCCCCGAGGTCCGGAATAGCCAGCCGAAAGGCTGGGTAATGCTGGATAATGTCCCCGGACCAAAGGTGTGATTCCGCCTCGGGAGCGGACTGCGTTGTACTAGCTAGTTGGTAGGGTAATGGCCTACCAAGGCGATGATGCATACCGGGCGTGAGAGCGTGGCCCGGCTCACTGGGACTGAGACACTGCCCAGACACCTACGGGTGGCTGCAGTCGAGAATCTTCGGCAATGAGCGCAAGCTTGACCGAGCGACGCCGCGTGCGGGATGAAGGCCTTCGGGTTGTAAACCGCTTTCAGTGGGGAGGAAATCGCTAGGGGTTCTCCCCTAGTGTTGACCTATCTTCAGAAGAAGGACGGGCTAAGTTCGTGCCAGCAGCCGCGGTAATACGAACCGTCCAAACGTTATTCGGATTCATTGGGCTTAAAGGGTACGTAGGCGGCGCCGTCAGTCGGGTGTGAAAGCCCTCGGCTCAACCGAGGAACTGCGCCCGATACTGTAGTGCTTGAGGGAGACAGAGGTAAGCGGAACTGATGGTGGAGCGGTGAAATGCGTTGATATCATCAGGAACACCGGTGGCGAAAGCGGCTTACTGGGTCTCTTCTGACGCTGAGGTACGAAAGCTAGGGGAGCGAACGGGATTAGATACCCCGGTAGTCCTAGCTGTAAACGTTGAGCACTTGACCGTGGGTCCCCTCATAGGCTCTCGGTCGTAGCGAAAGTGATAAGTGCTCCGCCTGGGGAGTATGGTCGCAAGGCTGAAACTCAAAGGAATTGACGGGGGCTCACACAAGCGGTGGAGGATGTGGCTTAATTCGAGGCTACGCGAAGAACCTTATCCTAGTCTTGACATGCACGGATCAACCCGGTGAAAGCCGGGCCACGCCTTCGGGTGGAACGTGCACAGGTGCTGCATGGCTGTCGTCAGCTCGTGTCGTGAGATGTCGGGTTAAGTCCCTTAACGAGCGAAACCCTTGTCGCTAGTTGCCAGCGAGTCATGTCGGGGACTCTAGCGAGACCGCCGG
>DASYDU010000227.1:0-5502 GCA_036499445.1 Lacipirellulaceae bacterium | reverse complement strand
CTTCTCATGGCTGATCTGACGCGAGCTCTAGGAGGGAGCATCAGCATCTCTTGGTTGGTTTTTGCCGTTCTTGTGCCACTTCTTGGATTGGCCGTCGATGTTGTGCGCCTTCGTCGTTCGCAGACCGGAGACACATCACTCACGTTTGCCTCGGAAGAGAACCGGCCCTTTCAATTTAACTTGCGAATGATTTTGTTCGTGTTTTTGTTCGCGTCGATCTACTTCAGTTTTCGTTTCAGCGGCGCGGTTCGGCAGAAGAGAATCGTTACCGAATTGCGTACCGCGGGAGTTCCGATCACGTACGATCACCAGACCGCCACTGCGCTGGAAGGAGTCTTCGGTCCAGAAATGTTTGGCACGGTCCAAAAGGTAACTCTGCGAAGCGATGACGAGGTGACCAAAATCTTGGCTTTATCCGGTGTCTCGGAGGTTGAACTGACGGGACCTGGAGCATGGGGACCGGGAGTAACTGACGTGGCCATTAAGGCACTTATCGCATCACCGCAATTGAAGAAGATTACACTGGACAATAATCCCAACGTGACGGACGCCGCCGTCAGTCTGCTAAAGAAATCGCTTCCCAATTGTAACGTGGAAGTGTACCCTCGGTGACATACACCAGAATTCGCGTAGGCGAGCTGTTCGTGATAGGCGTCATGCGAAAACCTTGATTAAAATCCTTGCGTGAGAATGCTTGCCCACGAACCGATTCCGCTTCCTCTCTTGATCACCGGCGTCGCCGGCGTAGCGGGCTACAACGCGCTCGACTACTTTCGCCGCCGCTATCCGGGCCAGGTCGTCGCCATTCGGCAGGAAGACAATTGGCCGCTCACGGGCGAGGGCATCGTCGCCTGCGACGCCGAGGACCATCTGCGGCTGCGAGCGCTATTCGACGAGTATCGGTTCGCATCCGTCCTCAACTGCGCGGGCAATTGCGCGCTGCGGGCCTGCGAGCTGGATTCGCGCCTCGCCTGGCGGACCAACGTCGAAGGGCTGATCAATCTGCTTTCGATCATCGTCGAGCGCGACGTGCGCCTGGTCCATCTCTCGATTGACCTCGTTTATTCTGGCGCAAAGCGTGTTCATGTGGGAGGCGTCTCCGACGCCGATTGCACTACCCGACTTAACACGTCATCGGCCTCAGAGAGGCCTCCCACAACGGGTTACATCGAGGGCGATCCGACCGATCCGGTGACCGTCTATGGCAAGACAATGGTCTCGGCCGAGCAGCTGATTGTCGACTGGATGCCCGCGGCCAGTATCTTGCGAATTTCGCTGCCAATGGGCGTGAGCTTCAATGGCCACGCGGGCGCGATCGATTGGATTCAGTCGAGATTCAAGAAAGGCCGGCCTGCCACGCTCTACTTCGACGAGGTTCGCACGCCGGCCTACACCGACTGCCTCAACAGATTGTATGAACGCGTTTTGGCGAGCGAATTGGCGGGCGTCTACCATGCCGGCGGGCCGCGGGCGATTTCGCTCTTTGAAATCGCGCAGGTCATCAATCGCGTCGGCGGCTATGACCCCAATCTTCTGATGGGCTGCCCGCGAATCGAAGCCGGGCCGATCCCGCCGCGGGCCGGCAACGTCACGATGGACTCGGCGGCGCTCGCCGAAGTGTTGGGCGTTGATTCACTTGATCATGGGCTGCTGGACCCCTGGCCGCACGACCCCGCCCACGTCCCCACGCATCGCGATTGGCACCGCGAGAACGGCGGCTTCACCGGTTGCCGCGAGCTGTTGGCCCGCGTGCTCTATCGCAATCCGCGACGTCGGCTGGCAACGGAAATCGTCTAAAAGAATTGACGCGTCGCGGCCAGCGGGTTAGGCTGCGGCCATGAACTCCACTCGACTGCTCGCCGCCGTTTTTACGTTGCTCGTCCTGCTAACTGCGCCGGCCCGCGCCGATTGGCCCGACTTCCGCGGGCCGACCGCCGACGGCCATGTCTCGGCCGGCAACGTGGCCAAACCGCTCGGCCTGCCGCTCGAATGGAGCGAGGCGAAAAACGTCAAGTGGAAAACCGAGCTTCCGTTTCGCGGCTGGTCGACGCCGGTGATCATGGATGGGCAGGTCTGGCTTACGACCGCGACCGAAGACGGCCACGACTTCTACGCGATTTGCGTCGACGAAGCGACCGGCGAAGTCAAATACAACGTGCCGCTCTTTCATAGTGATTCGCCCGAGCCGCTTGGCAACAATGTGAATTGCTATGCCGCGTGCTCGCCTGTAATCGAGCCGGGCCGCGTCTACGTCCACTTCGGCAGCTATGGCACGGCCTGCCTCGATACCAGGACGGGTAATGTGATTTGGAAGCAAGACAATCTGCCCTGCCGCCATTTTCGCGGGCCGTCGTCGTCGCCCGTGCTGTTCGAGAATTTTGTGATCCTCACGTTCGACGGCGCCGATATGCAGTATCTGGCTGCGCTCGACAAGGCAACTGGCGAGACAGTCTGGAAAAAGGACCGCGACGTCGAGTGGAATGACGCCGACGCACCCGGCAAATTTGCAAAGGAAGGCGATCTTCGCAAGGCCCATAGCACGCCACTCTTGGTGACCGGCCCAGATGGCAAGCCGCTACTCTTGAGTGGCGGGGCGAAGGCCGCCTTTGGTTACGATCCGCGGACCGGGCATGAAATCTGGCGCATCCATTTCGACGACTGGTCGGTCGCGCCACGTCCGCTCTATCAGGATGGCACGGCCTACCTGGTGACCGGCCTCGTGCATCCGCAGCTTTGGGCCGTGCGTGTTGACGGCGAGGGAGACGTGACCGAAACGCAAGTCACTTGGCGGCTCACGCAACACGTCGCCAAAACCGCCTCGCCGATTCTAGTCGATGGGCTGATTTACATGTTAGGCGACGACGGCATCGCGACCGCAGTCGATGCGGCCACAGGCGAAGTGGTCTGCAGCAAACGGATCGGGGGCAAATTCGCGGGCTCGCCCATCTACGGCGACGGACGCCTTTACTTCTGCAATCAAAACGGCGACACGACGATCGTCAAACCGGGTCGCACGTTTGAAACCGTGGCCACCAACACGCTCGACGACGGCCTGATGGCCTCGCCGGCCGTCGACGGCCGGGCACTCTATCTCCGCACCAAGACGCATCTCTACAGGATCGAAACGGCCAGCGAGTGAATGCCGCCGTCGCGGGCCCAAAATCAAATGCGGCCATTTGACACAATTTCCACGAAAAAGAACCGGTCGGGCCAGATGACAAGGCCCATCAGGCTCAGCGGAAACAGAAATCTGAATCGCATGCCACAACTGAGCTTGATCAAGCTCAGTTGATACAGGTTGATCTGAGTTGGCAAGCTTCGACATACGTCCATTTGGACGCGCACTTCGTGGAAACCGGGGTTTAGAGCGAATTTGCGCTGGGCTCCGAACCTGAGGCGTCCAACTTCCTGTTCATCAACGAGAACCAGTAAGCTACGACCCACTCCGCATAGGTCCCAAACGCGCACCACGTTAATGCCCGTTTGAACCGGTGGTTGATCCGCCTCATCAACGGCCCGGAGATCTTCTTTCCGCGCGGGCTCATCTGCAAAGACCTGATAGCCATAGTCGCAGGCGGCATTCCAAGTTCCCGCGATTTGTCGAGAGATGAATAACCAGAGCAGCGTGCCATAGAACAAGAAACATGCGACACCGAACAGCCGCATCATGAACAAACTGATCGGCGACAGGTTTGACGCGAAAAAAGTCAGGAATGCACCGAGTCCCAACCCCGCCGCAACGACAATGAGAAACAGCGGCGGAAACTTCTTGATCGCGCGGCAGAAACCGCGGCCGATCTTCGCGATCACTCGCCAAGGGACATTCAGGACCATAGTGTATTGTCGGCCCTTTACTTCTTGCGGCGGCGACGGACCTTTTCCCAGAACTCATTGCGTGATAGACCCTTGCCTGCCGCGATGCTGCGCCGCGATTTATCGACGAGCGCTTGAAACCCGGGCGAGCGGGCCAGCATCAGCCGGTCTAGATCGTCATCGTCCATGGGAGCAAGCAATACGGCTACCGGTTTTCCGTTGCGCGTGATGATGATCGGCCCTTTGACCGTGCATTCGTCCACGTAGGCGCTCAACCGCGCTTTTGCATCCGCTAATGGCACAATCTTCATGGCGTGTATTCCTTTGTGCCGATGAACAACCGCTCGTGCAACTTCACACCGACGGCCAGCACGTGAACCTCGTGGGCTGTTCGGTTGACTTCGTAAAACACGCGAAATCGATTCTGCGGCCCGAATCGCAGTTCCCAAGTCGCGCCGTTTGGTCCCGGTTCGTCGAGGGGCTTCCGGTTTCGCGTGGCCTTCTCCGGCATGTATAGCAATTGCTCGTCAGCTGTCCGCTCGATCAGAGCATGGTATTTCGATTCGATGGCATCCATGTGGTCCACGACCTCTGGCGCAAAAACCAAGGCAAATTTGCGTCGAGTTGCCATGGACCATAATTCTAGTCTATTTCTTTGTCGCGTCAAACGGCGAGTTGTTAACGGAAAGATGATTCGCGCGATATCGGCGATATGCTAACTTCGGCTACAATAGCCGTTGCGGTCCGGTAGCTCAGCGGTTAGAGCAGGGGACTCATAATCCCTTGGTCGGGGGTTCGAATCCCTCCCGGACTACTTATTGGCTAATTCGGAGGTTTGGAATCTGGCAGCAGACCCAGGCAAATTGGGGCACATGCGTGCTAAGGCACAATGCCACAATGACTTGTGACGCACGTTTGGTCGCTGCTTGCCCGACCATTCCGATCGATGCCGAAGCCTGCTGTAGCGCCTGTGCAGCGCCGGCGGTGGCCATCTTAACAATCGCCGTAGTCGTCAGGCGCAGCGTTCGTGCGTGGGATAGGAGTCTTATGGAGAACGACATCATTCGCGGAGAGACGATCGCCAACGCACAAGATGAGGTCAACGCGAGAGCGGCCAGAATGCCGGAAGGTGAAGTAATCCTTCGCTTGGCACTTCACATCCTTGGGCTACCCAGGGCTTTGCCGTGTGTTACTGTCTGCTTGGATCGGCACCACGTAATGTCGAATGGGGTGAATATCTTCTCTCCCACTGATTTCCTTAGCAACGAAGGTTGGGTGCAGACAGAGCAGCACGGCAAACATCCCTGGTTTGGAAGTTACACGAAGAGCGGACATAAGATCATTGTGTCACCCAACTCTCATGGTGGTGACATTGTCGCGACGGTTGGGCGCACGCGAGTTCGTGCGGAATGCAAAAAGGGCAATCTTCAGCGAACCAAGGGAAACCCAGAGAACAAGCTAATACATGAAGCCATCGGACAACTGATGACAATTGAGGAATTCGATCCTGACGACGTGTTGCTGGTAGCGGTTCCCCGAAGCGATGCTTCGCGAAGCAAATTCAAGTGGCAGATTCGCCCACTGATGCAGAGAATCGGAATTCATCTAGTGCTTGTTGGTAGCCGCCCATTTAAACCGAAATGTCCGCCGTGACAATTGCCGGTTGCCGGATTCTGGTCGTCACGTCAT
>DASYDU010000226.1:0-18100 GCA_036499445.1 Lacipirellulaceae bacterium | reverse complement strand
GCGAGTGGACACGCTTATCGCACCTCGTGGACAAAATCGCGCAGCTGCCCGGCGACTTTCGCGTGCGGCTCTCGAGCATCGAAGCCACGGAGGTGACGCGAGAGCTGATCGATGCGATGGCCGATAATGTCGATAAAGTTTGCCCCCATCTGCACATTTCGATGCAGAGCGGCAGCGATGCGGTGTTGCGACGGATGAGGCGGCGGTGGGGTAGCCGGCGTTACATCGACCGCTGCGAGCTGGTAAAGGAGCGACTCGATCGGCCGGCGATTACCACCGACATTATTGTCGGCTTTCCCGGTGAGACGGATGCCGAATTTGCGGAGACGGTCGCGGTCGCACGCGCGGTCGGCTTTTCGAAGGTCCACATTTTTCCATTCAGCCCAAGACGGGGCACGCCGGCCGCCACGATGCCGAACCAGGTGCCGGCACAAACACGCGATGAGCGGGCGAGCGAACTGGCGGCCGTCGAGGCAGAGCTGCGCGACGCGTATTTTCACGGTCTGCGCGGGCGGCGGCTGCGCGTGTTGGTGGAGTCGAAGGCGGAGGGGGGAAGTCGGAAAGGGGAAGGAAGAACAATACATAATGCGTCCTTCCCCGTTCCCGCGTCCACCTTCCCCCTTTGGCTTGGTACTTCTTGTCGTTATGCGCCGGTGGAGTTGGCGGCGAATTTCTCCGATGTGGGGCGGCTGGTTGAGGTTATCGCTGCCGATGTGCGGAACGGCTGCATCGTGGCCGCGTGATAACAGCTTGCCGTTATTAGGGGCCGGGCTCATACTGTTACGGCGTAGCGTCCAGCGATTCACCTTACGCGACGGAGCCAGCCATGAAATGTTGCACGATCGCTCGCCGGACGGGTTTTACGTTGGTCGAGCTCTTGGTCGTGATCGCAATCATCGGCACTTTGGTGGCGCTGCTGCTGCCCGCGGTCCAGTCGGCGCGGGAAGCGGCGCGGCGGACCGAATGCCAGAACCATCTCAAGCAGATCGGACTGGCCATTCAAAATTATCATGACTCGCAACAAGCGTTCCCGATGGGCCGCGACCGATCAGATCAATTCGCTGTGTCGTGGGCATATCGCTTGCTCCCACATCTGGAGGAGTCGGCGATTTACGCCAGCCTCGACAGAACGCAGCGCGTTGACGACATAGCCAACGCGACCGCCATGCGGACGCCGATCGAGGTGTATGCTTGCCCCAGTCGGCGGCCGGCGAGAGCCGATCGAGATTTCGACAACAATGATGCGCCGCCGTTGGTGAGGGCGGCCGCGTCGCTCGGCGACTATGCGGCCAACGCGGGGCGGTGCTGGACCGTTGGCATGACGATGGACGTGGACCCCGACAATCCAAACCCTGCGCCTAGCAACGTGGATTTCATTTCCTCCGACGCGATCAACGTCGCTCGAGCGGGGCCAATCTTCAGCGGTTCGCGAATCAGCGGGCGTCGGGTGACGGACGGCTTGTCGAAGACGCTGGCGGTCGGTGAAAAGCACATTCCGCCGCCACTGACGGATGCGCCCAATGGCATGGTGGGTTATTTTCAGGGCGACACGGCGTTCTTGTCCGGCGATATGCCCACGACAATCTTTCGCGGCAGCGAAACGCGCGACATACCGCCGATCGTCGGTTTGGCAACCAACGAATACGAACCAGGATTCGAGAAGTTCGGCGGGCCGCATCCGGGCATTGTGATGTTTGCCTATTTGGATGGGCATGTTTCGTCGCTGGCCGTGGACATTGAAAACGCCACATTGCAGGCGCTGTGTACGATTGGCGGCGGTGAGGTGGCCAGCCAGTAATGTTCTTGAGAGCCGGAGCGGAGTCGACGGTGGGCTGGAGACACCTCCCACATTTCGATGATATCTGATGCAGCAGCTGGCCGTAATTTTTGACGTGGACGGCGTGTTGGTGGACTCCTATGCCGCTCACTTTCAGAGCTGGCGGCGGCTCTACGGCGAATTGGGCGTCGAGTATTCGGAGGCGGCGTTTGCAGCCGACTTTGGGCGCACCAGCCGCGACATCCTTCGCCGCACGCTCAGCGACGATTTGACCGACGCGCGCGTCCGGGAACTCGACGCCGGCAAGGAGGCATACTATCGCGACATCATTCGCGAGAGTTTCCCGGCGATGGATGGGGCCGCGGAATTGATTGACGCCTTGGCGGATGACGGATTTCTTCTGGCGATAGGTTCGTCCGGGCCGCCGGAAAACGTGCGGCTGGTGCTCGATAAACTGCCGAGCGGACAGCGGATCGCGGCCGTTGTAACTGGCGCAGACGTGACCCGCGGCAAACCAGACCCGCAGGTGTTTCAGATGGCCGCCGAGCGACTGGGCGTGCCGCCTGCTAGATGCGCAGTCGTCGAAGATGCAATTCACGGCATTGAAGCCGCGCGCCGGGCCGGTATGGCGGCAATCGCGCTCGTGGGTACGAGCGAGCGAGCCAAATTTTCCGCGGCCGACTTGATCGTTGACAGCTTGCGCGAACTATCACCCGCGCGAATCCGTGCGTTAATCGAGACGGTTTAATCGGATAATAGCCTTATTCGATCAAACAGCTCTGATCCATTGCGACGTTGGGGAAGGCCTCACGCAAAGGCGCAGAGGCGCAAAGGGACAACTGCAAAACGTTTTCACAAGCAACGTTGCGCGATTCCAATCCGGCTAATGCCGGTCCTTTGCGACTTGGCGCCTTTGCGTGAGGCTTTCATTGCTTTCGTCACATTGGATTCGGCATCCTGTGCATTGCGATATCACATCAGGCCAGGCGAGCGGAAGACGATGAGCTTTTCGGTTTGCATATCGTGCATTGTATAGGGGATGCCGCCGACGCCGAGGCCCGATTCGCGCAGGCCGGCGAACGGCATCCAGTCGACGCGGAATGCTGTGTGGTCGTTGATCATAACGGCGCTGGCATCGAGAGAGCGGGCGGCGGCCAGGGCCGTATCGACATCTTTCGTGAATATGGCAGCTTGAAAGGCGAAGGGGAGCGCGTTGGCACGGCGGATCGCGTCGTCCATATTGTCGTAGGGATACATGCAGACGACCGGGCCGAAGACTTCGTGAGTGCTCACGCGAACATGATCGGGCGGGTCGAAGAGGACAGTCGGGTCGTATGTTGTCTCTGAAAGTGGGCGGCCGCCGCAGAGTTTTTTGCCGCCGGCAACGACCGCTTCACTGACCCACTCGTCAACGCGTGCGACTTCCGATGGTCGAATCAGAGGGCCCACCTCGGTATGAGGCAAAGTTGGGTCGCCAACCTTTAGTTTGTCGGCCGCGGCTGCCAGGCGATCGGCGAGCTGTGTCGCAAGGCGTCGATCGGCGAACACACGCTGTACGGAGACGCAGACTTGGCCGGCATGGTAGAACCCGCCTTTCGTGAGGAGCGGCACGGCGTCGTCCAAGTCGGCATCGGCGGCGACGATGACCGGCGCCACGCCGCCGTGCTCGAGCGCACACCGCGCGCCGGGAGCGAGCTTGGATCGCAAGCCCCAGCCGACGCTCGCGCTACCGATGAAGCTGAAGAAGGCGACGCGACGGTCGGCAACCAGTTGTTCGGAAAGCGCATGATCGGCCAGCACCAGCGGCTGACACCACGGGCCGGGCAGACCGGCTTCGCGAAGGATTTGCACTAGTCGCAAGCAGGACAGCGGCGTCGACTGGGCCGGTTTGATGAGCACTGGGCAGCCGGCCGCGATCGCCGGCCCCACCTGGTGAACGATCAAGTTGAGCGGGTGGTTGAACGCGCTATAGGCCAGTACGGGGCCGATCGGCTCGAGCGTGGTCATTGCCAGTCGATTGGCGGAAGCTGGGTTGAGGCGCATAGGAATCTCGCGGCCGTGCCCGGTGCGCAGCGCTTCGATGCAGCACCGCAGGCCGTCGACGGCTCGATCCACTTCGACCAGCGAGTCGGTAAGCGGTTTGCCGCCCTCCTGCGCCGCTCCCAGGGCGAGCTCCTCCCGCCGTGCGGCGACCAATTCGGCAGCTCGGCGGAGCACTTCGATTCGTTTTTCGGCCGGCAGCCAGCGCTGGCGATCACGGAAGAGCGAATGCGCGGTCGCCAGGGCAACTTCAGCCGCTGCAGCGTCGGCGATTTCGACGACCGCGATTGGCGATCGATCGAAGGGCGCGACAACATCGAGCGTTGCACCCGGGCGTGCGCCGGGAATCAAGAGCGGAAATCGGGCCGACATTGATGACTCGCTGCGCAACGACTCAAAGAAAGCAGGACCGTGTCCATCGGACGGCGGACGATTCAATATACTGGCCGTCGGCGACAGCTTGGGAGCGCCCAATCGGCCTCAAAAAAGTCGGCCGCAGGACAGAAAGAAAGCGCTTTCATTGGGAGTCCCACGACCAAGCCTCCTATCTTGTCGAAGAAGCCTGGATTTGCTGCCTCGTCAGGCAGCACCAAATGCTCTCCGTTAACAATGCCGAAATCCGGCGGCCGCGGCATTTTTTACTGTTCGGATATGCGAACAATTCTCATACGAAAGAATTAGACTCTTATGCAGGGAATCGCTAAACTGAGGGGCTATTACGTCGCCTCTTTTCTTTCGCGATAGCGATTGGTGGCCTTGTGGGACTCCAAGACGATCGCGGAAGGTGTTTGTAGCTTGGAGTTTGTACGATGAAGCTGTACATTGGCAACCTTGCCTTTTCCACAACCGAGGAAGCGTTGCAGGCAGAATTCGCGGCTTTTGGTCAGGTCGAAGAAGTGGCGGTGATCTCGGATCGTGACACGGGGCGTCCGCGCGGTTTCGCATTTGTTTCGATGAATAGCGACAACGAGGCCCGCGCCGCGATCGAAGCGTTGAACGGGACGGAGTTGGACGGCCGCACGATCACGGTGAACGAGGCTCGCCCGAAAAGCAACGTTGGCGGCGGTGGCGGCGGGCGCGGCGGATCGCGTAGTGGACGGGGCGGTGGCGGCGATCGCTGGTAACTCGTCGCGCCTGGTGCGTCCAGTAGTTTTTCTTTTCTAAGCTAATTGCGCCCGTGCCTGTTGCGCCGGCGGCGCTCGGGGGCTGTCCGAATCGCGAAACCGTTCGTTTTGCTTGTGGTCGACGGCCGGCCAAGCTAGGCTGACGCTATGGAACAGCGCGAGCTCGTCGAATTGTTGGCCAGGCTGCAAGCGGAATTGTCGCGTTCGGATCAGGTCGATCCGGCGACGCTCGAATCGCTGCGCGCGCTAACGGGCGACGTTACGCGCTTGTTGGAAAAGTCGGGCTCGAAGACAGTGGCATCGCCGGAAGTGCGGCCGGCCGCGCGCGGGCTGCGAGATTTGCTGCTCGAATTCGAGGCGGGGCATCCGCAGCTTTCGGACACGCTGGGAAAAGTGGCGGATGCATTGGCAGCGATGGGGATATAGGCGATTATTCGACAGCCGCGTCAGATGTAATCACCACAAAGTCACAAAGGACACGAAGAGGGTAAGGATTTGTCATTGGACAGCTGTCATTTGAAATTGGTCATCTTAAATGTCCCATGACAAATGACAAATCTTCAATGGCCATTTTTGGCGATTCTTTGTGTCCTTCGTGTCTTTGTGGTTCAAATGTTTGAAAGTTGGGCGGAGAGATTTCATGGCGGTGAATTTGGGGCGGCGCGTCGTGCCGAGCTTGTTGACTTCCGACATGCGGCGGACGCTGGAGTTTTACGTCGAGAAATTGGGGTTCACACAGACTGCCTTCTACCCGATCGAAAGCGATCCGGAGTGGACCGAGGTGCGGCGGGACGATGTGGCAATCCACTTCTACACCGAAGCGCCCCACGCCACGAAGTATTCGCCCGTTTGCAGCGGGACGTTTTACTTCTATCCGGCGGGCGTCGAGGCGCTGGCGGCCGAGTTCCGCGGCAAAGTGACGTTTGTGTGGGGACCGCACGTGACGGATGCCGGCATGCGAGAGTTCGGCCTCCGCGATCCGAACGGCTACTACCTGGCATTCACCGAGCCGGCTGGATCGTCGTAGGTGCGCTATAGCGCGAGCGCACCGGGTGTTTCGAAGCCGTCGCCAATTGATTCGAACGCAGCTTCGAGAGACGTGAAGTCGCGGCCCGGTGGCTCGAATTCGTCCCTTGCTTGGTTCGCGAGGGATGCGCTCTCGTTAGGTACGAAGCGGACATTAGATTGCGGCGTCAACCAAGCCAGTAGTGCCGAATCGTTAATTGCTGGCGCCGCTACCGGCTGGCCAGCGCTATCTGATTGCCGATTGATGGTCGCTGAGAGAACGCCCTCGGAGAAAAGCGACGCACCGAATTTTGGCGGCGCTGTTTCCGACGGCGCATCCACGCGGAATTCGAGCGAGGCGGCGCCGCTGCCGCCAGTCGCGGGCGGTGTAATGAATAGTAAGTGGCCAAAGTTCGCGCTCCAGATGGCAAAGTCGCCGGGGTCCACTCTGCCGCTGCCGTCGCCGTCAGCGCCGGAAAACGGCACGACCTCGCGATGCAACGAGTCGCGCCATATCGTGTAATCGGCCGTGTCGACGATGCCGTTTTGGTTGTAGTCGCCCGGCGAGAAACTCGGGATGCCTTGCGATTCGTAGGCGCCGATGTCGATACGAACGATGGAGTCGCCGTTGCCGTCGACGGCGCGGCTGAAGGGAACGCCGCGCTGGTCATAGCCGAGCGGCGGTCCCGAAATGATCGCACCTGCATCGATCGCGGGACTGCCCGGCAGGAGGGCGTGCGTCTGAGTTGGGCCGCCGTTGCTGGCGAGCGGTCCGAGCCGCGCGTCGATGACGCCGCTGCCGCCTTTGGACGTGGGCTCGCCGATGATGTTGCCATTGATGTCGGGCGAACCGAGGGGCGCTTCGAGCAGCGGAGAGCCGGTATTGTCTCCAATGAGAGTTGAGCGAATGGTTGCGAGTGAAAGCGATTGGAAACGCAGGTCGGGTGCAATCGAGCCGATGTTTCCGGCGATAATCGTGTGATCCGATTCCAGCGTCGTGTTGACCGGGTTAAAGTCAATGCCGCCAACGCCCCCGTTGCCTGATTCGAGGGCGGCGCCAACGTTTTTGGTGATTGTGCTGTTGCGCAGGGTCAATCCGCCGGTCACCGATATTCCGCCGGTTCCGGAACCAGACGAGTTTCCTGACACGGTGCTGGACTGAAATACGACGCGATCGTTTGGTCCAGATTGAATTTGCACTCCGCCGCCGCCCTGCCGCGCGAAGTTGGCGGCAATCGTTGTGCCGGTAACATTCAAATCGCCGGAGTTGAGGTATAGTCCGCCGCCGCGCGCAAACATGTTTGAATTGCCAATGAGCGAAGTGCTGATCAGCGTCACATCGGTTTGGCGCGCGAAAACGCCGCCGCCACCACCGCCGGTGGCTTGGGTGTTGGCCGTATTTCCGGAAATCGTGCTACGAGTGAAAGCGAGCGCGCCGCCCTGGTTGTAGATTCCGCCGCCCGATTGCGATGCGGTATTGCCGCTCAGCGAACTATCAATCGCCGCGATCCCGCCTTGGATCGCGGATGTGCCCCGAAAGATGCCGCCGCCGCGCCGGGCCGAATTGCCATCGATCTTGCTAGATACGAGCGAGATCTGCGCATTGCCGGTGGGGATCCAAAGTCCGCCACCGTCGCCATTGGGGCCGGCGACGTTGGTCGTGACGGCCGCATTGAAGAGCGACAGCAGCGTCGCCTGATTGCTCGATTGCGCAACGGCGACTCCACCGCCATTTCCGCCGGCGCGGTTGCCGGAGATGGTTGTTCCGTCTAACGCAAGACTGGCGTAGCGACTGTAGACGCCACCGCCATTGAGCGTGGCGGTGTTGCCGCTGATCGAGCCATCGGTGAGGGCGAGGCGGCCGCTCGTGATTTGGCCGCCCATGGTGGACGTCAAACCAGCCCCGCGCGCCGCAGAGTTTCCGTCAATGGTGACGTTCACGAGCGTCAAATTGCTGCCGACGCCGGCGTCGATGCCGGAGCTCGCGTAGAGTCCACCGCCATTTTGGTTGACCGAGTTGCCGGAAATGATCGTGTCGAGAATTTGACTTGGGCCAATCGTGCCTGTGGAATGCCAAAGGCCTCCACCGTCGCCACCTGCGCTAGCGCCCGGGCCGTTTGCCGTATTGCCGGAAATCGTGCTGCCGGTCACAGTCAGTCGATCGAGCCTGCTGAAGATGCCGCCGCCGTTGCCGTTGCTGGCGTTATTATTCTGGATCGTGCTGAAGTTAACAGTCAGTTCGCCATTTGCGCTGTACACGCCGCCGCCGGCCGCCGCTGAATTTCCCGAGATTGTGCTACCGCTAATCGAGATGTCAGTTGCGTTAAGGTAGATTCCGCCGCCGCGGGAGAGGCTCAGGCTGACGGACGTGCTCGAGTTATTGACGATCGTGCTGCCGGTAATCGATAGATCGCGAGCGCTGCTAATAAACAGGGCTCCGCCCTGCTGGGCGGCGGTGTTGCCAGAAATCATGCTCTGGCTTATCGTGGCTTTGACTGTATTCGACAGGGCGAGGTAAATCGCTCCACCTTGCTGCGTTGCCGTGTTGCCGGAAATCGTATCGTCCGAAATCGTGACGAAGCCCGGCGCCGACCGGCCGGCGTAAATGGCGCCGCCGGCGCGCGCCGTGTTGCCCGAGATTGTATTTTCTGAGATCAGCACGGTCGCGGTGCTGCTTCCCTGGACGAGGATGCCGCCGCCGGTGCCACCCGCGACATTGTTCGTAATCGTGCAATTGGTGATGACATTGGCGGGCGATTGGCTCGCCCCGGTTGAGATCGCGCCACCGCCTGCGGTTGTGTGATTTCCAGTCAAGAGCAAGCCGGAGACGAGGAGCTGTTCCGCAGAGAAGATCGCTCCGCCGTTGCCGATCGCATCGCCTCCGGTGAGCGTGAGGTCGCGGATTTGCACTTGAATCACTTGAATACTGTGATCGTCAATATTGAAGATGCGGGAGCCATTGCCGAACGTGTTCTTGTCGAGATCGTTGCCCGACGCATCGATTGTCAAGCGGTCGGTCCCGGGACCTCGGATCGTGAGAGCATCTGTGATCTGCAACTCGCCCAGGCTGAGGACGATCGACGCGGGACCGAGTTCGGTGAGCGTCCCTGAAAAGACAATCGTGTCGTGACCGGCGTGGGAGTTGGCGAACTCGATCGCTTCTCGGAGCGAGAAGTCGCCGGCAGAATAGTCGCCGTCGCTTTCGTCGGCGAGCGTGTCGACCACCAGCGTGAATGGCTGGGCTTCGTAGGCGCCGATGTCGATGCGTGGGCCACCGCTTCCGTCGATGTCGTACACTCGCGTAAAGGGCGTCCCGCGCTGATCGAATTGCGGTACACCGTCAACATCGGCCACTGCCGCCGGATCACCGGCGTCAAGCGCCGGGCTACCCGGCATTAAAGCGTGCGTTAAAATGTGGCTGCCGTCGGGGAGCAAGAAGCCGCCATTATCAGCGAGCGGATTGAGTTTGGGATCGAGGACGCCGGCCTGGTCGCCTGGCTGGTTAAATGCATCTTCCGCCAGGCCCGTGCCCACCAAGTTGAAGCCATGCGAGATGAAGGTCGCGGAATCAAGTGAATCGACGTCGCTCGATCCGTTACCTGCAAGAATGCTCGAGGTAATCTCGACCAACGCATCAGTAAAGCGAGCGGCGATGCCGCTGCCTTGGCCATCCGGCGCTTCGTTCCCTGTGATCGTGGTATATCCGATGACGACGTGTCCGTGACGGACATCAAGCGCCCCGCCGCGGCCGCTTGCGACATTATCTGAAATCGCACAACCTGAAATTGTCGTAAGGCCGCCGGAGCCAACGTACTCGCTGTAAATTCCTGCGCCATGGCCGGCGGTGTTTCCAATGATGGTGGTATCGATGATCGTCAGTTTGCCTTGCGTGGAAGAAATCCCGCCAGCGAAATTTGTGCCATCATTACCACTAATTTCGCTCTGCCGCACGGTTATGTCGCATGCTTCGAAATATAGACCGCCGCCAAAGGAAGTGGCAGAATTGCCGCTTATCAAGCTGTCGGCAATGTCGACGACTTCATGTTCGCACGTAATTCCACCCCCATCGCCGATACCATTCTTTGTTACCGAGTTGTCGCGGACAACTGAATCATCAATGGAGAGAATACCTTCTTGGGCGAAGATGCCGCCTCCCCTTGCGAGCGCTGAATTGTCATGGATATCGCACCCGGAAATAGTGAGATTCTCGCGAGAGAAGATCGCTCCGCCGCCGTAGTAAACGTCGCCCGATTCGCCTCCGGTCAGCGCTAAGCCATTAATTGTGACGCTCAGCAGTTGCGTCGCATCCGGCGCTGGCAAGAAAGGATGGTCGCTATCGATGTTGAAGATGCGACCGCCGAGTCCGTCCTTCACACCCGGGGTGGGGTCGCTTCCGCTCGCATCGATGGTCAGTAAATTGGCGCTGGGTCCATTGATCGTGAGCGCGTCGGTGATCGCCAGTTCGCCCTGCGTGAGCAAAATCGTGGCGGGACCGCTCGCGGTGAGCGCCGGGGCGAAATTGATCGTGTCTGGGCCGGGAACGGTATTCGTGGCGAAGATTGCTTCACGCAGTGAAGTGTGGCCGTCCCCCAAGTTGACCGAGTCGTCGAGCGTATCGACTGTCACGACCGCCAGCAGGCGGCGATCTTCGAGCGGTTCGAATCGCAGCGAGCGGCGTTGAAAACTGCCAAGGCGATGCTTCCTGGACGAGCGACGATGGCGATTAGAAGCCGACCACCAATTGTGACGAGTCTGCCGAGACACGTGTGGCTCTCCTTCCCCATGTGAGCTGGCCCATCGATTCGCTTTAGCTTAGGCGCCGTCAGCGAAAAACGCAAGAAACTTCACGGAACTCACACTGTTCGGGGAAGTTAGCCGAGCGCTACGAGGGTTGCAGCGTCAGGTGAAGGGCCGTTTTGCTGGCACCGGGCCGCGGGCGGCGAGGGCCGCGGCGATGAGTGCATGTTGGTCGTCGGTGAGTGTCCAGCCCATTGCCCCGGCGGACTCCGTGATTTGCCACGGCCGCTTCGCGCCGCAGAGTGCGGCCGTGATGCCGGGTTGGTGGATTGTCCAGTTGATGACGAGCTGGGCGACGGTGTGGTCCGTGAGGGCGGCCGCTGCGCGGAGCCGATCTAAGAATTCTTGATTCTTTGGCCAGTCCTGCTCGTTGAAAACCGAAAAATTGCGGCGGCCGTCGCGCGGGTCGAACGATCGGTCGCGCGGCAGTTTGCCAGCGAGCAAGCCTTTCATCAGCGGCCAGTAGACCGTGACGCCAATGTTTTTCGCGCGGCACCAGGGAACGGTGCGCTGCTGGATGTCGCGCTGCAGCATGTTGTAGGGAAGTTGCACGACCGCGACCGGGCACACCGCATGGAAAGCCTGCAGCTCTTCGAGCGAACAGTTTGACAGGCCAACGGCGCGCGTCTTGCCGGAGGTCATCAGCTCGCGGAGCGCTCCGGCCGATTCTTCGATGGGTACATTTTTGTCCGGCGAGTGAAGATACAAGAGCTCGACGCGGTCGGTGCCAAGCCGGCGCAGGCTCTCCTTGCATTCGCGGCGAAGCTGCTCGGGCCGGCCATCGGTGACCATTTCGCCGCCTTCGAAATGGATGCCGCATTTCGTGGCGATCACCATTTCATCGCGGCGGCTGCCGAGCGCGCGGCGGATAAGATTTTCGCTTTCGCCGTTTGGCCCATAGACGTGGGCCGTATCGAGATGGTTGATGCCCAGGTCGAAGCACGCCCGGATCGTGGCGATGCTGTCGGCGTCGTTGGTGTCGATTGTTGTGACGCCCGCGATTGGCCAGCAACCAAGCGCGACCGGCGAGACGGAAAGTTTAGATGAACCGAGCGATCGTCGTTCTGAATGAAGTTGAGTCGACACAATCGGGACCTACCGTGTGGGAATCGGCCGGCTCGGCGCATAGAGACAGCAATCTTCCGGGCAAACATCCGGATTTGGGCTGAGGGTGCCAAGGGCCGGGCGATCGGCCGAGGCCGACATGCGCTCGACAATCAGCTCGCGAATCATGCGGATGAAACGCGGGTGGGCGCCGACTGTGGCGGCGCGGACCATGTTGATGCCGAGCTCGTTGCAAAGCTGCTTGGCTTCTGTGTCCAGATCATAGAGTACTTCCAAGTGATCGGAAATGAAGCCGATCGGCACCACGACGACTTCGTTTAGCTTCACCTTGGAGTGGCGTTCACGTATAAAATCGCAAATATCTGGTTCGAGCCACGGTTGCTGCGGCGGGCCACTGCGGCTTTGATAGACGAGGTGCCAATCGCGTTGGCCAACACCTTCGGCAACCAGCCGACAGGATTCGCGAAGCTGCAATTCGTAGCGCGAGCCGTCGGCCATCGCCTGCGGGATGCTGTGGGCCGTGAAGACGATCGGAGTCGCCGCGCGGCGCTCGGCCGGAATCTGCCCGAGTGCGGCATTGGTCCGTTCGATCATCGGCTCGATGAAGCCGGGATGATTGAAGAACACGCGAAGCTTATCGACCGCCGGCGCGGTTGGACCGACCTCCTGCTGGGCGCGGGCAATGTCTTCGCGGTATTGGCGGCAGCCCGAGTAGCAACTGTAGGCGCTGGTGACGAACGCCAGTGCTCGGCGGATGCCGTCGGCGGCCATTTGCCGCAGCGCGTCGGCGATGAGCGGATGCCAATTGCGGTTGCCCCAATAGATCGGCAAATTTGATCCGTGCGCGTCTAACTCGGCACGAAACGCGGCGATCAATCGGCGATTCTGTTCATTGATTGGACTCTTGCCGCCAAAGTGATAGTAATGATCGGCGACTTCGAACATCCTCGCGCGCGGCACATTGCGGCCACGCAGGACGTTTTCAAGAAACGGCAGCACATCGTCGGGGCCATCGGGGCCGCCGAAGGAGACTACCAACAATGCATCGTATGGATCAGACATGTGACGGGTGCGGGGACCATAGATGGTCTAAATGTGAGTGGATAGCTTTTGCAAGTATTCTCGGGGATTTGTCCATAGATCGCCAAAAGTCGGCGCGACTTTTGGCGATCTATGGCGGGGGGAAATTGGGGGAAGTGGGCTGTTGATTGTCAGTGGTCCCTAGTGAGTTGTCAGTTTTCGAGGCTGGGCTTAAGAGACGCTATCTGTTCAGGCGTACATTTCGCGTGAATTGAGGATAGCGGATTGGCGGGGAGATACAATCGGTCAGAATTGGCCACCTGACAAAGCTAGGAGCTGGGAGAGTGGAGAACGGTTTCCAACGCTGAGAGTTGAAACGTAGTGGCCGAAAGCATTAGTTCGCTGTCGTTTTCGGCTAGCTTGATCCTGTCGTCCGTCAGGCCATATAGCTCGTAGACAAGCCGGTCAATCTCGCGGTCGGTGGCCTCGATCCGCTGCTCGATATTTAACGTCCTTTGCTGAAACTTGGAATCCGATCCGCCGTTTCGGTCCCGCATCGGGTGGCGTCATCAGTTGCCGAATCGCGTCGAACACAACCCGAAATTGTCCGTCATATTTCTTTTCCAAATCGTCCAATCGCCGAGCCAGTTCGGTATGGCTGTTCAGCAACTCCCTTAGCCGCACAAACGCTCGCATGATCTCGATGTTCACCGCCACCGCTCGCTTGCTCCGCAGGACACTAGAAAGCATCGCCACATCCTGCTCGGTGAACGCATAAGGTGGTCGCCGCAGGCCCATCTTTGACCCGGGATTGGAGATCACAAATTGTGATCTCCATTCTTACAACTACTCATGACTGAGCTGAAACATGAAATCTGTAGGGAATCGCGGCAGATTGCGCTTTACCGCCTGAATCAACGTCCGTGTCTCGACCCCGTATAGATCGGCCAGGTCCACGTCGAGTAGGACCTTATGCCCACGGATGAAAATAATCGCCCGTTCAATCCCCGTCGCTGGAATCAATGATGTTGACTTCTTCGCCATTTGCTCGCATCTCAAGCGTGGTCTATCTGGCTCAGAGCTGACGGCATGTTCTAATCCCTCTCCGCCTTTAGGGAGAAGTTAGGTGAGCGGATTTGCTCTACTTCGCCGTCGCCTTTTCCACCAAGGCGATCTCTTCCTGCGTCAGGCCGTAGAGCTCATAGACGAGCCAGTCAATCTCGCGGTCGTCTTGGCCATAGGCGCACGCGATGAGGACGAACTGCCCAAAATGCGCTTTCAGATAGTGGAATAATTTACACCGTCGAAGCTGGTGGGTCCACTACTCGGGGACAGGGATTGCCGTGGTGAATCCGACACCCAAGCAGCGTGATTAAGAATTAAACAGGCGGGGGCGGCCCCAAAAATCGTTGCGCTGACGCACAATGGATGACTCGCGGTGTGCTGATAGTTGGGCATGCCAGGAGTAGTAAGTGAGAGGCGCTGCCAACAAGCGAGCCGAGGCACGACGGGCAACCTAGAGGCGAGAGACACACTGCTAACAAGGTAGCAGTGGCACCTCAAGTGACCCCAACGGGACTCGAACCCGTGTTACCGGCGTGAAAGGCCGGTGTCCTAGACCACTAGACGATGGGGCCAACAAAATGCGCAGCGCGCGTATCAGCGACCCAATCAACTCAATCGAAAAGGCCGTGCTACGTGCACTAGCTGTATAGAATTACGCGCGGCGGGCGTCAAGCCGGGAGGCCCTCGGTGGTCCTCCCAGTCTGTCATTTCGCGATTCGTGGGCGCGCGGAAGATGGCGCGCTGCAAACAAGTGCAAATCTCAGCTGTGAGAGACCGGCAATCGCCACAACAACCCGTTGTCAGCCAGTGGCGATGCGAAGAGGTCGGCACGACAATCTGAATTGTCTCGATTGTGCCAATTACTGTCGACGAGAGGAGGACCAAACTAACAATCGAGATCAACTACTCAGCAGCACTAGTGGCATCGGGCTCGACAGCCGGCGCTTTGAGCTGATCCTGGTTGCGGCGAATGGCTTCGTAAACTTCATTACGATGGACGGGCACTTCCTTGGGAGC
Organism: Lacipirellulaceae bacterium; assembly: GCA_036499445.1. Classification (GTDB taxonomy): domain Bacteria; phylum Planctomycetota; class Planctomycetia; order Pirellulales; family Lacipirellulaceae; genus DASYDU01. The sequence goes on along the minus strand of DASYDU010000226.1, from coordinate 3,190 downwards.
CTCGACTCCTAGGCGAACCTTGTCGCCGCGGATTTCGACGACGACAATCGTAATGTCATCATTGATAATGATGCTCTCGTTCTTTTTCCGTGACAGAACTAACATGGGCGATTCCTTCTTCGGAGGAGTGCTCCGAGGTCTGCCCGACCTCGACAGTCTGCCCGACTTCGACTTGCGCCGACTCTGGCGCAATCCACAGCACTCTGCGGGCGACGGCCCGCTGCAAATTTGCAGAGTGATGGCGCCTGAAGGCACTAGCCTCCTTTAATCCACTCTACGTGGTGCTGGGGTCTAGTCAAGCAACGATCGGCGTCGTAGCAGCGGGTTTTTTCTGTCGGATTCGCCCTTCGGCACGAGATTTGGAAAGCCGAGGCGCATTTTTGTGAAGCATGGTGACTATTGGCCACTTTTCCACCGGCGGCAAAAAACGCCATAAGTATTTACCAATACATGCGTTAGGATGCAGTGGCATACGCCGGGCAACGTGCGTCCAGCGGCGATGTCGCTGCCATGGCTGGTTGACCGCCATCGGATCGGGGTGGTCGACACGAATCTTCTGGATTTGCGCCATAAACGGGCCATTTGGGCGCCGAAAGTCAAAGCTTTCACGCTGCTGGCAGTTCCGAGGAACTGGGAAAGACTGGGGGCTCGGCTTGGGCGAATACCAATCAGCGATCACTTCTTGAACGCCACCGCAGATCACGTTGGCAGCGCGGACAATTGCCACGTGTACGTGAGCCAAAGTTTGCTGTTTCGTCGAATGATGGGGTGCCACACAATGAGACCGCGCAGCACGCGCTGGCCAACTGAAGGTTGAACGACCATGGCGCGCGGCTTTACATCCGCGAGCGAAATGCCAGTAGGGAAAGCGCGCGTTCGACTAACGTTTGAATCAGAACGCCACGAACGTGTTACAAATGTGGCGAGCCGCGGTCGATTGCGGTGCTTACTGCGCGAGGGTCGAATGGCGGTTGCGGACGACCAGAAGCTCTCTATAATCTACATGCTGTCGCGAATTGGACGGCGCAATTGCGCCGAGTCCGCGTTCGTTTCGTGTTGGGAGTTTTGTCTCGACCATGATCAACGAAGTCAAATCCGTCTGGCCCTGGTTCGGTAACGTGGTCGAGGCGGTGTATACCGTTGCTCACGGGATGTGGGTTACGTTGCGAACTTGGTTCAAGACGTATCAACCGGAGCGATTAGCGTTTACCGAGCACTTCGAGTACCCGGAATTGCCGGTTCCAGTGGCGGCCCGGTATCGCGGATTTCATCGCTTCGATCTCACGACTTGCATCTCGTGTGACCAGTGCGCGAAGGCTTGTCCTGTTGATTGCATTTACATCGGCAAGGAGCGAGTCGAGGGAGGCAAGGGGTTCAAGATCACGGGATACACGATCGATTATACGAAGTGCATGTTTTGCGCGCTGTGCGTCGAGCCGTGTCCGGTCGATTGCATCTTCATGGGTGCGACGCACGACTTGAGCTGTTACAGCCGCGATGGCTGCATCGTGGATTTTTCGCGGCTGCCACTGGATGTGGCCTGGGGCCGCTCGACGCTGAACCCGACGGCCGTGTCCGATTCCAAAGTCATCACCGACCCGGTCCACGGCGGACCAAATCAATAAGAAGCCTTTAGCTGTTAGCTATTAGCTTTCGGCCAATCGCTCTGAGCTACCTTTCATGGCAACGCCCCTCGCAATTGTGGCTTACTTGGCGCTGTTCGCCGTCGTGGGGTTTGTATTTCTCTTCGCCAATCTACTCGTTGGCTGGTTGGTGCGGCCGCATGCGCCGAATGAAGAGAAGCTGGAAGTCTATGAATGCGGTGAGCCGACGATTGGCTCGAGTTTTGTGCAGTTTGACTTGCGGTTTTATGTGGTGGCCCTGCTGTTCATTATCTTCGACGTGGAAGTGGCATTCTTCTTCCCGTGGGCGACGGTCTTCGGCAAGGCCACGCAGTTGTCCGCGGACAACACGCCGGTGTTGGCCGCAGAAATGGACTCGTCGGCGCCTCCCGATCAGCTTTCGAGTGTGGCGGTTGCGCGGCTTCGCGAGCTTGGTATTTTGGATACGTCGGTTCCAACACTGTCCGATGAAACGGCGACGCAGTTTGGCGTGAGCAACAACCAGGTCGCACGCGGCAGCGTGGCGATTCGGCAGACGGCCCGACAGCTCGCGATCGCGTCGTTTGCGGACATCGCGACGTTTTTCGGGGTGCTCCTCGTGGGTTTTGCGTATGTCTGGAAGCGCGGTGACTTGGACTGGGTGCGGGCCGTGGTGCGGCAGCCCGCGCAGCCGGCGCATCGCAGCCCACCGGTGCGGGCGATCGAGCCGAGCGCGTCGATCCTCTCGGCGTAATCGCAATTACTTGAAGAAAACATCGCGGGGCGAGCCGCGCCGCTAACTGAATTTGACCTTTTTAACATCGATCTCCACATGCCTGGCCAAGCATTCGTCGACCAACTCAAAACCAAGTTCGGCGGCAAAATTGCCGGCTCGAATCTGGAGAATCTCGATCCGTGGGTCGAAGTCACGGCCGACGGCCTCGTCGAAGTCTGTCGCTACTTGCGCGACGAGCCGACGCTGGCGTTTGACTATCTTAATTGCATCTCGGGCGTCGACTACCTGCATACCGATGAGAAGAAAGCGGCCAAGAGCGAGTGGCAGCCACACACCGAAGTCGTCTATCACCTCTTCAGCATGAAGCACAAACACAGTCTAGTGCTGAAGGTGATTTTGCCGCGCTGGAAAGACGACAAGCCAGGCGAATTGCCCGAGGTGCCCTCGGTGTCCGGGCTCTGGAGCACGGCCGATTGGCACGAACGGGAAGTATATGACCTCTCGGGCATTTACTTTACCGACCATCCGAATCTGCGGCGGATTCTCTGTCCCGAGGATTGGGTCGGCCATCCGCTGCGCAAAGACTATGAGATGCCATTAGAGTATCATGGCATTAGAGGACGGTGAGATTGGTCTCGTCCGACAATATGCTTTGTGAACCTTAGATACAGCGATGCTTCGAGGTAGCTATGGCAGAGACTGTGGCTCAAATGACCCCGTCTGAACTCCAGGATTTGATCGAGGAGGCCGTCGAGCGCAAGATGTTTGAGATTTTCGGCGACCCAGACGCGGGACTTGAACTCCGCGAGGAGATCAAGGAACGTTTGATCCAGCAGCAACGTGAAGTTGCGGC
>DASYDU010000225.1:0-9783 GCA_036499445.1 Lacipirellulaceae bacterium | reverse complement strand
ACGTGCGGCCGCCTTCGCCGAAGGTGCCGGAGATCATCACGGGGACACGCACGTTGCGATCTTCAAAGTATCGATTGATCGCGAAGAGGCAGGCCTTGAGATTGAGCGTGTCGATGACCGTTTCCGGCAGCAGAATATCGACGCCAGCTTCGATGAGCGCGGCCACCTGTCCATAATACGAGTCGACCAGTTCGTCGAACGTCACGCCGCGAAAGCTGGCATCGTCGACGCGGGTGCTGATGGCGGTTTGCTTCGTGGTGGGCCCGATCGAGCCGGCGACGAACCGCGGCTTGTTGGGTGTTCGGTCGTTGAATTCGTCGCAGGCGCGACGGGCGCATGCGACGGCGGCCGCGTTGATCTCGCGGACCGACTCCGGCGGCAGCTCAAAGTCGGACATGCCTGCTAGGCTCGCGCCGAAAGTGTTGGTCTCGACGATGTCGGCGCCTGCGGCTAAATAGCGGCGGTGAATCTCTGTTATCTCCGCCGGGTGCGTCACGCAAAGGATATCGACAAAGTTTTTGAGGTCTTTGTGGTGCGCGGCAAACCGATCGCCTCGAATGGACCGCTCGTCGATGGCGAGGCCCTGCACTTGGGTCCCCATCGCGCCGTCGAGCACGAGAATCCGCTCGGCGAGGAGCGATTCGAGCAGGTCGGTCTTATCGATGACGGAGGGCAATTTCATGCGGCGGCAAGGTTAGTTTTGCGACGGTTTTTCGGGTATGCAATTGTAGGTCGCGACTACCGGGGCGGCGAACTTGCCTGGGGACAAGACCGTTCACGTTTCGAACGGTTCGGAGCGACAAGGAATTGGGGCCGGCGGGTTGGCGACGAAAGCCTCGGCGGGTTCAACAAATCAGTTGACTTATCATAGCGGCCGGCGCATGAATGAGACAGCGCGATATTGCACAAGCCGCGCGAATGCCGATGCGCGCCTTTTGCGAAGGGACGATTGAATACTGTCGCGAGACTTGCAGCCTGCGGCGGGGACAGATATTCTCGGGCTGAGAGGTCCGAGCGCATGCGTCTGCTGATAAAGAATGCGACCGTAATTTTTCCGGATGCCGTCGATCGGCGGGCGATTGTGGTTGAAGAGGGCCGCATTGTCGAGATTGATCCGGCGCCGCAGCTTCGCGTGGACGAGGTCGTTGAGGCCGGCGGTCTCCATCTGCTCCCTGGCGTGATCGACGATCAGGTCCATTTCCGCGAGCCGGGACTTACTCATAAGGAAGACCTGGCGACCGCGAGTCGGGCTTGCGCTAAGGGGGGCGTTACAACGTTTCTCGAGATGCCGAATACGGTTCCTCCGGCCACAACGCAAGCGCGGTTAGAAGAGAAGCTTGCCCTGGCGGCCGAAAGGTCGCTGGTGAATTATGGCTTCTACATCGGGGCAACAACGGAGAACCTCGACGAACTGCGGCATGCCAAGCGCACGCCCGGCATCAAGATCTTCATCGGCTCCAGCACCGGCGACTTGCTGGTCGACGATCAGGCGGCGCTCGAACGTATTTTTGCGGAAACGTCGCTCCCAATCACCGCCCACTGCGAAGACGAAACGACCGTCCGCGCAAACACGGCTCGACTTGCCAGTACGCACGACGTGGCTGACCACTCGCGGATTCGCGACCACACGGCGGCGCTCGTCGCGACGCGGCGTGCGCTCGACCTGGCTTATCGTCATCGCCATCGCTTTCACGTGCTGCACGTTTCGACGGGCGCCGAAACAGAGTTGCTGGCCGATCATCGGAATCTGATCACGGGCGAGGCCTGTCCACACCATTTGCTGTTTAACACGGATGACTACGCCCGGCTGGGCACCCTGGTGCAAATGAATCCATCGCTCAAAAATGGCGAAGATAACCGGCAACTTTGGCAGGCGCTCAATGAGGGCCGGCTGCAAGTCGTCGCCACCGATCATGCGCCTCACACGCTGGAAGAAAAGCGGCGGCCCTACCCTGCTTCGCCCTCGGGTATCCCGGCCGTGGAAAACTCGTTGGCATTGATGTTGAATGAGGTTCGTGCGGGCCATTGCACTTTGCAGCAGGTGGTGCACTGGATGTGTGACGCTCCGGCCCGGGTGTGGGACATCGTCGGCAAGGGCCGGATCGCCGTCGGCTATGATGCGGACCTGGTGTTGGTCGATTTGGAGCGTAGCGAGGAGGTCCGCAACGAGCGGCAGGTGACCAAGTGTGGCTGGAGTCCTTGGCACGGCGCGCAGCTTACGGGTTGGCCGGTGCGAACGTGGGTCATGGGGCGAGAAGTTTATCGGGATGGTCAGTTTCTTACCGACGGGGGCGGACAGGAAGCACAATTTGACCATGCCCGTGGCGGGTATTGGAGTACGCAATGACGGAATCAGAATCATCGACGAAGTTCGCGCTGGTGACCGGCGCGGCAACGGGGCTCGGGCGGGAATACTGCCTGCAATTGGCGCGAGACGGGTATCAAGTCGCGGTCTCCGACATCAATCAGACGGGGGCCGAGGAAACGCTGCGGCTCGTTGAGGAGGCCGGTGGCAGCGGCCGTGTCGAGATTTGCGATGTTTGCAGCATCGACGCCTGGCGTTCGCTCCGCGACCGGCTGCAATCCGAGTGGCCGCGGCTCGACTTGCTGGTGAACAACGCCGGAATGTATGCTTCGTCGCACATCGGCGCGCTCGACTTAGGCGAATTTGAGCGGGTGATGCGGCTCAACCTGTGGGGCGTGATTTACGGCTGTGACACGATGGTTCCCTGGCTGGTCGCGACGGCGGAGAAGTATCGCGTGCATTGCCACATCATCAACATGGCATCGATCTACGGGCTATATAGTCCGCCCGGTATGAGTGCCTACAATGTGTCGAAGGCTGGCGTCGTGAGTCTTTCTGAAACGCTCTTTGGCGAACTGCGTGGCACGAACGTGGGTGTGACCGCAATTTGCCCTGGGCCAATTCCGACTAGCTTTGTCGACAATGCTTCGTTTGATCGTTCCGATCTGCGGCAACTGGTGGAAAGGAAGGTGCACGAGTCGCGGCTGACGCCCGAGTCAGTAGTTGCCGCTGCGCTCCGCGGGATGCGCCGGCGGCGGCTTTATGTGCCACTCGGCCTCGGCGAGCGCTGCTATTGGTATCTCAAGCGGCTGCTGCCACAAACGTTTCAGGCCGGCGTGGCTTGGGAGCTCGGTCGGCAGCTAAAGGGGGTCAAGGGTCGAGAGTCGAAAGTCTAGCGCCGGATCGGACGGTCCGTCCCAATATGTTACACCTTCAATCGGAAACCGGCGCGCGTTGGCTCGCTCAGGTCGACTCGGACATCGAAACGATTTTGATCGATCATGCGCATTGCGAGAAGAAGGCGGCCGGCACGGCGCTCAATCTGATCTTCGCTTACGTCGAGAACGTCGAACTGTGCCGCGAGATGACGCTGATCGTGAACGAAGAGCTGGAACACTTCCACCTGGTGCTCGATCTGCTAGGCCGACGCGGGATTCGCTTTCGCCGTTTGACGCCATCGACTTATGGCCGCGAGCTTAATGATTTGGTGCGCAAGCAGGAGCCTCAGCGGGCCGTCGATCGGCTGCTAGTGGCGGGGCTGATCGAGGCCCGGTCGTGCGAGCGGTTCCATGTTCTGGCCGAGCACGTGTCTGATCGCGAACTGGCCGAGTTCTATGCCGGGCTGTTTGAATCGGAGGCGCGGCATCACACAACCTACACGCGGCTGGCGAAGCATTTCGCGCCAGAAGAAGTGGTGATGGCCCGGCTGGATGAGCTTGCTGCGCTCGAGGCGGCGATCATCGACCGCGGCGAAGAACTCCCGCGAATGCATAGCTAAACTGTTCACCACAGAGACACAGAGAACACAGAGGGAAGGCACGAGCGCAAATTGTCAATTTCCGAATCCGCGATTGTTATTTGTCAATTTGCATTTTGCAGTCTAGGTCCGCCTCCGTGTCCTCTGTGGCGCTGTGTTAATATCCCGGGCCGCGGAGGTCGATGTCGCCAGTGGGCCAAGGCTTAGCCGCCGGGTAGCGCATCACAATCTCGTCCCAGAACGGGTTCTTGGCGGGATCTTCCCCGAGCGAATTGACGATTCGGTTCGTGACGAGGCACGCGCCGAGCTTTTCGTAGAACGGTTGGACCTTGTAGCTTGTCTGAAATAAGGATTGCGTGAACGGCCCGTGGTCGACGGTGTCGAAGGCAGCTCGGACGACCGCGTCGCCCAGGCCGCGGCCGCGCAGGTCGGGGTCGCTACAGACTTGGGCCAGGGCCATTATCGTGATGTCGCCTGCGGACGTGCCGATGGTTCGCGGCAACGCGGCGGCATGGGCGATCACTCGCCCGTTCTCGCGAATCACCAGAGCCCGAGGAAACTCGGCCTCGGGACCGCGATAGTCTTTCCAATAGTTCATGAGGTCGGCCGTCCGCGTTTCGACCGTCTTCTCCGGCCGTGGCCAGACTCGAACCAGCAGCTCGGCGATCGCCCGCGCATCGGTATCAATGATGTTGCGGCGGTCTAGGGTTTCGATGTGTAAATTGCTCATCGTGACATCATTATCCTGAGCCCAATACATCGATCACAAGCCATAATTCAGACCGGCGTTTGCTTGCGAATCGCGCTGTCGTCGCCTATCGTAACAAGTTCACCACCAACACAACAATCGAGACGCAGGCGATGACGCAGCATTCCGACTCGAATCCGGCCGATCCGAGTCAGCCCAGCCGGCGGGTGTTTTTTGCATCGGGGGTCGGCGTGACAGCGGCCGCGATGGCGGCGATTGCCGCGATGGAAGCCGCGGCCGCTGAGGAAAATCGAGCGGCGCCGCCGGCCGGGAAGCTGCACCTCGAAGCGGGCCAGACGATTCTGTTTCAGGGTGATTCGATCACCGATGCCAGCCGCAGCACGGAGCACCACGAAGCCAACTCGCCGCTGGCGCTCGGCAAAGGATACGCGTGGCTGGCCGCGTCGCAGCTCCTGGTCGATCGACCGGAGGATGGGCTACAGTTTTTTAATCGCGGGATCAGCGGCAATAAGGTCTATCAGCTGGCCGAACGTTGGCAAGAGGATTGCCTCGAGCCGAAGCCGGACGTGCTGAGCATCTTGATTGGTGTGAACGACTATTGGGCCATTGCGAAACACGGCTACACCGGCACGCTCGAAAGATACGAAACCGACTACCGGGCACTCGTGAGGCGTACGAAGAATGCGCTGCCGGCGGTGAGGCTGGTGATCTGCGAGCCGTTCGTGCTCCGCAATCCGGGCGCGGATGAAAAAGTCGCGAAGACATGGGCGGTCGACGATACGTGGTTTCCGGACTTCGATGGCTACTGCTTCGCCGCGAAGAAGGTGGCGAATGAAGCGGGGGCGACGTTTGTACCGTTTCAGTCGATGTTCGATGCCGCGGCAAAAATCGCGCCGCCCGAGCGGTGGTTGGTCGACGGCGTCCATCCGACTCCGGACGGGTCGGCGCTCATGGCGCAGTGGTGGCTCAAGGCAGTTGGGGCATAGCCCGCGTGCAGTTTCACTGCTCACTCGGCGTTTGAGAATTGAGCCGCCGCCGAGCGCCGAGATAGCTGGAATCGGTTGGCGGTGGCGATGGCTCGCTCATGAGGAACAGGTGGTCGATCCGGCGGCCCAAGCCACGACCGCGGTTGATCGGCGGCAAGTTTAAACAAATTCTCGACCGCCGCGCATCTTTTGGGTAAGGTGATGCTTCGCGCCGCGGCACAGATCCGCGATTTACCGAGGAGGTGCAACGAACATGCTGATTCGACAGGCAACAGCTTTGGTGGTGTTGCTGGCCGTAGCGGCGTGCCGAATGGCAGCAGCGGATGAGGATTCGAACCTCCGGCAGGAAGTACTCGCTGGCACTCAGGACGCAGCGATCAAGTATTACACGGACCGCGAGTTCAAAACCGATGGCGAGCAGCTCAAGGGCATCACCAAAGCCATCGACCCCGAGAAGCATATCGCGGTCGATGTTACTAGTTTCAAATCTAGCTCGGGCCACGTTGAAGCGACATTTCGCATCAATGGGAGATTCGGTTTTGCCGGCACGCTCACGGTGAAAGGCAAATCAACGGACGTGAAGGCGACTGCCGACATTCGGCAGGATGTGGAGATGGTGGTTGACTATGCAACCGTGGAAAATCGCTTGTCAATCGACGCGCGCGTCACGGAGGTCAAGTTTCACGTGAACTTGGTGAAGACGGAACCCAGCGACATTCCGGGGGGCGAGGCGCTGATGGCGGAAATTGCGGAGAAGGAGCTAGAGCGCCAGAAGGCGGAGTTGATTAAGGAATTGAATGATTGGCTGGCCGAGCAGTATCTGTGAGGAGTGGTATTAATTCGAAGATAGTAGACGTCGCCGCTGTACGATTTTTCGGTACACCAGCATGACGGCGAGGAGTGATCTGCCGGCTGCGAGACGAAGTCCGGCGCGTGAAAGACTATTTCGTCGTCGACTTCACATCAATTGCATCGTCATCGGCGGCCGCTTGCCGCAACCGGGCACCGAGATAGCTGAAACCGGTTGGGGGCGGTGATGGCTCGCTCACTAGGACCAGGTCGTCGTTCTGGCGGGCCCAGGCGAGCCCGAGCATTCGCGGATCGTTTGGCGTGACGACTTCCAATTGGCCGTCGCGCACTCGGTACGAACCGTCGAGAACAACGCCAGCGGCGAGCACGAACGAGCCGTCGTCGAGCTTCTTGAGCGTTACCGAGCTTCGGGCACCGGCAGGCATGGTGAGTTGCCACTCGCCAGACGCTGGATCTTCCCAGGGCGATGGTCTAAATGCGGGCTGACGATCGATGAGTCGCGCTACTCCGCCCCGTTCCTTGTTCTGTTGGATTGCAATGATCGAAGGCACATCCTGGACTTTTTGTTGTGCCATCGTCGAAATATCCGACGACACGAAGCGCAAGCGGGTGCCGATGTACGTCTGGCCGGCGGGACGGCCGGGCGGCTCGGCGATAAGCACCAGCTCGTTATCGGCCCATTGCCAGGCGAGTCTCGTGAACCGCTTGTCGTCGGGCGTTACGACTTGTAGTTGGCCGGCGGCCCAGCGATAGTCGCCGCCCAATACGCCGCCCGCGTTGAGGTGAAACAATTGGCCGGGAAGCGCGGTCAGCGTGACCGGCCGCTGATGGCCGGAGAGCATATTCATCTGCCACGTGCCGGTCGGCGGCTCGTTCCGGCCGAGCCTCGTCGACGCGCGACCGCCGAAGTAGACCGCGATGAGCGCGGTCAGCAATAGAAGCGACTTGAGGCTGAAGCGGAGCCAATGGGCCGAAGGCTTGCGTTGGGGCGAGGGGTTTTCGTCATTCGTCGCGTTCGACATGATCGGGTTAATCGCACGAATTTAGTCAGCAGGAGCCGCGTATCGCGTGGCTTTGAGTCTAACGCGTGTCCGATTGGCTGTACACAATCCTCGCTTCGATGCGGGACCGTTGGCTGCGCGAGCGAGTGCGGATGTCGCTGCTACGCGGCTTTGGCAGCGGGGTCGAACGGTTTCCGTGGGTTGAAACCCACGACTAAGCGATGCCATCGCTGCGCGATTGTGAGCGGCCAAGGCTGCGGTCGAAAAGTTGTCAGGCATCGCGTTCCGGAGAGGGCCGCTACTTCCAAAACTAGCGGCTAGATTCGACGCTCGTCGCCTGATTTCGACTCCCGACTGAGAGTCCTGATTTCAGCCGCGAAGCGGTGAAATGACTTAGCCGTGGGTGTAAACCCACGGAACCGAGTGTAAAATGTCCTGGTAGCCGCGCAGCGGCGACATCACTCTTCGAGGAGGCAGCGATGGCCGGGACGTACACAAAGCTGTTTTACCATCTCGTCTTCAGCACCAAGAATCGGCAGCGGTTTATCACGGCGGTGATTGAAGAGGAGTTTTACAAATATATTGCTGGTATTCTCCGAAACATCGACGGCTCGTGCGTCGAGATTAACGGGATGCCGGATCATGTCCATATTTTGGCGGTCCTGCCGCCGAAGACTTCTGTCTCCGACGCATTGAGGACGATCAAGGCGAGTTCGTCGAAATGGGTACATGAGACCAAGCCGAAGCTAAAGATGTTCGGCTGGCAGGATGGATATTCCGCGTTTACGGTGAGAAAGTCGCAGGTAGATTCGGTGCGTGAGTATATCCGCGATCAGAAGGCACATCATGCTGAGCGGGATTTCAAGGGCGAGCTGCTTGCGTTGTTGGCGAAACATGAGGTGGAGTTTGACGAGCGGTATATCTGGGACTGATGTCGCCGCTACGCGGCTTTGGCGATGCGGCGATCGAGATCCGTGGGCTTACGCCCACGGCTAAGTCATGCCATCGCTGCGCGACTGGGACGATTGAACGGCTAAAGCGCCGCCACAACCAAGTCCCCGACTTCGCTCGTCGTGTAGCCCATCTTTCCGGCGGCTTGGGATTTCATTTTGGTGCCGGTGACTTGCATGAGGGCTTTCATCACGCGGGCACCTGCTTTGGTTTCGCCGAGCTGGTCGAGCATCATGCTCACGGCATTCACCGTGGCGATCGGGTTGATCTTGCCTGTGCCGGTGTACTTCGGGGCGCTGCCGCCCATCGGTTCGAACATGCTGGTGCCGCCCGGCTCGGGGTTGATGTTGCCGCCGGCGGCGACGCCCATCCCGCCTTGGATGATGCCCGAGAGGTCGGTGATGATGTCGCCAAACATGTTCGTCGTGACGATCACGTCGTAGTACTCGGGGTTTTTGACGATCCACATGCAGCAGGCGTCGACGTGGTTGTAGTCGTTTTGGATGTCGGGATATTCGGTCGCGACTTCTTTGAACGTGCGCCACCAGAGGTCGTGACTCAAAATGACGTTCGTTTTGGCGACGAGCGTGAGCTTTTTGCCCTTGGGGTTGTTGCGCTTGCGGGTGAGCTCGAAGGCGTAGCGGACGCAGCGCTCGCAGCCGCGGCGGGTGTAGAGAGCGGTTTGCGTGGCGACTTCGTGCGGCGTGCCCTTGTGCATGAAGCCCTGAACGCCGCAGTAGAGGTCTTCGGTGTTCTCGCGGACGACGATGAAGTCAATGTCGGCGGGGCCCTTATCGCGGAGCGGCGACTCGACGCCGGGGAAGAGCTTTACGGGACGGAGGTTGATGTATTGATCGAGGCCGAAGCGGAGGTCAAGCAGCAGCTTGCGCTCGAGGATGCCGGGGGCGACGTCGGGGTGGCCGACCGCGCCGAGGAGGATCGCGTCGAACTTGCGGAGCTGATCGAGGCCGTCGGCGGGAAGTGCTTCGCCGGTTTTGAGGTAACGGTCGCCGCCCCAGTCGAGATCGGTGAGCTCGAACTTGATGTTCTCCAGCTTGGCGACGACCTTGAGGACCTTGACGCCCTCGGCCGCCACTTCCGGGCCCGTGCCGTCGCCGCCGATGACTGCGATTTTTTTAACACTGCTCATAGTATTTCAATCTTTCTAAGCAATTCTGAAAATGTGTTAACCACAAAGGCACGAAGGACAAAAAGGAAGAGAAGGCTTTTGACGGAATTAACAGGATGGACAGGATCGAATTAAGTTCGGTCAATTATGATGGACCGATTCATGATTCGATCCCGTAAATCTTGTCGATCCTGTCTGATTCTTTCTTCGTGTCCTTCGTGCCTTTGTGGTGAAGTTCTAGCGTTTGATGCGGGCGGAGCCGCCGGCGGCTACGTGCTGGAGCTCGTCGAGCGTGACTTGGCTGCTGTCGCCGCGGGTGGTCATCAGGAGCGCGCCATGGGCGACGCCAAGTTCGACGCATTCTTGGGGCGGCTTGCCGCTGAGGAAGCCAAAGGTGAAGCCGGACGCGAAGCCG
>DASYDU010000224.1:0-7809 GCA_036499445.1 Lacipirellulaceae bacterium | reverse complement strand
GCCAAGAAGCAGCGCGACGTGCAGCAGCCGGCTCTTGACCCGTCGATCGCCAAGCTCGAGGACACGAACGTCGCGATCGAAGAGCTGGATGAGGATCCGCTGGGGGGAACAATTGACGCTGACCCGCTCGACGACGACCCCCACGGCTTATCCGACGATCCAACGGGCGGCGGCGCATAGCGCGCCACGGCGAACAGGTGTCGCGGTCCATGCCAGCACATTTGGCAAAAAACTTCTGATGGCTCCGCGAATTGCGCCTATCATCGATCCAGTGGCGAGGTCCTTCGATGACTGGTTGCGTAAAATACCAATAGCACCGACAATAACAATATGCTCGATCCAGCTCACCCGTTGGCCGATCTCCTCCGTCGAGACAAGCGTTATCGCCTTGGCGCCTACGTGTTTGTCTACGATTCGTTGCAATTTGCCCAGCAACAACTTGGCTTGGCGCGCTCCAGCGGCGAAGACCCCGAATCAAGCGATCCCGAGGAAGAGCGGCACATCACGGGACAGCAACTTTGCGAAGCGATCCGGCAATACGCCGTCGAACAATATGGCGGTCTGGCCAAAAGCGTGCTGGCACACTGGGGCGTCCATTCAACGAGCGACTTCGGCGAAATCGTATTTAACTTGATTGCGATCGGCCAAATGCGAAAGACCGACAACGATCGCCGCGAGGATTTCGAGAAAGTCTTCGATTTCGACGAAGGATTTCGCGACGTGTTTGGTCCGCTAGCCTCCGATTCGGGCAAGGAGCGACGGCCGTGAAGTCGGGCCATTGGCAACTACTGGTAGCGGGCCTGCTGGTGCTCGCGTGGAACGCCTTTTTGCTCTGGATGGTGATCTATGCTCAGCCTTTGTCTTAAGAGTTCGCGCCGGTGGATGACCAGCGGTTTGGCACGCAAGGCGGCAGTAATCGGCGTGATCGGTTGCTTGGCAAACGCACTCAGTTCTGCCGCATCGGCCGCCGGCCAGCAAGTCGGCCCGGACCCCGCGTCCTACCATCAAGCGGTCGGCCGCGCGATCGAATACTTCGAGCAAGCTCAGGGCGACGACGGTTCGTACAGCAAGCAGAATGGCATCGGCGTCACGGCTCTCGTGGCCACCGGGCTGATGCGCGTTGGACGCACGCCCACGGACCCTCTCGTGGCAAAATCGCTCAAGTTTATTGAGGGTCAGGTCCGCGACGACGGCGGAGTTTACACCGAGGGGAGCAAACATCGCATTTATGACACCTGCCTTGCAATCCAATGCTTTAGCGCGGCCAACAAGGACGGCCACTACAACGACATCCTGAAACACGCGGAACAATACGTCAAAGGACTGCAGTGGGACGAAACCGAAGGCATTGATGAGTCGAACCCGAACTATGGCGGCGCCGGCTACGGGGAAAACAATAATCGGCCCGACCTCTCGAACACTAGCTTCCTGATCGACGCGCTCCATGCCGCGGGCAGCGACGCAAACGACCCCGCGCTAAAGAAGGCGCTCGTTTTCGTTTCCCGCTGTCAAAACCTTGAGTCCGAATACAACACGACGCCACTGGCCGCGAAAGTGAACGACGGCGGATTTTTCTACACCGTTGCCGCGGGTGGATCGAGTCCCGCCGGACAGTCCGAGGATGGCGGTCTCCGCAGCTACGGTTCGATGACCTACGCCGGCCTCAAAAGCATGATCTTCGCCGGCGTCAAATCGGACGACCCGCGTGTCAAAGCGGCGAATCACTGGATCGAACAGAATTACACAGTGACCGAAAACCCAGGCATGGGCGGCAACGGTCTGTTCTATTACTACCACACGTTTGCCAAGGCCCTCGATGCGGCCGGCGTCGACTATGTCGCCGACAAGGACGGCGCGAAGCATGACTGGCGCAAGGAGCTCGCCGGCCAACTCGCCGCCACGCAAAGCAAGGACGGCAGTTGGGTCAATTCGGCCAAGCGCTGGCTTGAGGGCGACCCGAATCTCGTCACTGCATATTCCCTGATGACGCTCTCTTATTGCCAGCCGAAGGCCGCCAGCGGTCAATAACGTGATTAGATCGGAAACGGCTGATCGGTGCGAGCGACCTGGACAAAACGCTCGATATCCTCGCTGCCGCCTTCCCAGATGAGCGCTGCCAATCGATGCAGGTCGCCGCTTTGAATGCGGTCGCGATTCGCTCGCACCAAGCCGCGAAAATCACCGGCGTCATATTCCTTTTTCTCCCGGTCGCGATAGGGCGAGATGATTGCCGCGTACTTTGAAACGAGCGCCGCCTCCAATGTTGGAATTCGATGTTGTGTTTCGTCGTCGACGATCACGTACTCCTTGAGGATCAACTCCTGAAACGGCGACCAGGGATGCATCAGATCAACCACCGGCTTCGGTTTCCCGTCAGAATCCAAATCGAGTGGATCCAAGAACCGTGTCACTTGCGAAAGCTCGCGGACAACAAGCGCTGGCCAGTGCGTGGCAATGGCTTTCTGCGCACGGGTTCGGCTGCTGTAGGGAACCAAGATGTCCACGTCCTGGGTGGCCCGCGGGTTGGGCATGTAACCGACGTAGCCGTGCAGCCCCATCAGCACCCAATCCTTCACGCCGGCCCCATTCAAGACGTCAACAACTTCCTGCGGAGTGATGTCCATGGCGGCTTTCCGCTGGTGAAGCTTCGTATAACTTGTCAGTTGAGTGCTCTTGCGAACAGCGTAGGCGTGGCCCGCCGGCAGCTTGGGATCAAACTCGTCAGCGCCTGTGAATCCCGCTGCCCGTTCAACCGCCTCGATTGCCGAGCGACGCCATTCCAGATAAGCAGGCGAGTAAAACTCCGCGTTGCCGACCGGAGTCCCGTGCGTGCTCAGTTCAGTGTTGGAATCACCCATAGGACGGTGGCTTCGCGAGCATCGATCGGCCGTAAACCCGACCCCGATTAGGCCGGTCATTGGATTCCTCTATTGTACCGCGCTCTGGTTCGCGACGCCTACGGAACTTAAGCAGGCACTTCGAAGAATGCCGTGCAGCCAACGGTTACAACGACTGCAGGTAGGCCACGGCGTTCGCTATCTCGCTAATCGGATCGGTTGAATCGCGCTGTTCAATCGTCACCCAGCCGCCGTAGTCGAATTCCGTGAGGCGGCCTAATAAGCCAGGCAAGTCGGCCGAGCCGCGACCCAGTTCAACCGCAAAAGCCTGTCCGCGAGACAAGTCGCGAACCGCATCGCAGGCGTGGACATGAATGATTCGCGTCCCGAGCGCGGCGACTGCTGCTTGTGGATCGTGGCCGTTAAAGATCAGCCCGCTCGGATGAAGATCGACACCAACCGTCTGGCTCGGCACGTCCGCCAGCAATTCAGCCAAATGCTCGCCGCTTTCGCTGCCCGTTTGCGCCGCCAGCCGCGCCCCGACACGGTCGCCATAGGCGCCGAGCGCCGTCAGCGCGTCAATCAATCGACTTCGCTGGCCGGAAGCAAATGAAGCGCCCGCAATTGAGTTGCTCGCTGCGTGGCCGATTCGGTTGATCACCACGCCTGCACCAATTGCCTGGGCCATCTTCATGGCCGCCTGGGTGGCCAGAACGCGGCGCTCCAAGTCGTCGGGCACGTCGTAGCCCCGCCGCGTGATAAACGAAACGGCCGACACCCGCAGGTTTAGGTCACCCAGCAGCTTGCGAAATTGCCGGATTGCCGTCTGCGACATCTGAGCCGGCAGCAATTCCGTGCGGGCATCGACTTCAATCCCTTCGGCCCCAAGCCGCGCAGCCGTCTCGATCGCCTGTTTCAACGGCTGCCGCAGACTACATGTTTGAATTCCGATTTTGACGTTTGTCACGGTTGCGCGCTCCGCGCTGATGAAGCTTTGTGCTGGTGCGCGACAGCAGGCCCCAAATTGCCACCTTGCCCCACGTCAAAACGGCCGCACAACCGCCCACCGGCCGGCGACGCTTTGGCAGTGCGGTAGATTTCAAGATGAATCAGTATCAACCATTGCCGGCGGCCTGTCACGGCCCAGTCGACGCCCCACCGAAGCCGTTCGCCTTCCCGCGCGGACGCCGAGTCGTACGACAGTGTTTTCTCTGCCGAATCCTCTGGTCGTGCGCCCTTGCTTTCGGAATCGTGGCAGCGGTGTCGCCCGTCGCCTTTTGCGCGGACGCCAACGACGACCACCCGCCGGACACCATTGAGGTCTTTCGCTGCACATTCGACGAAAGTTGGGACGCCAACTACGACCTCTGGCCCGACCGCTGGGTCCGGCAAAGTGGTCCCGACTATCCGCGTTACGTCGGCGTACAAATCCGCGATGACGACGATGCCAAGGCAATTGGCGGACGCGTTCTCGAGATCGACCTGGACGGCGCTTCGGCCGCGGTCGCGAGTCCGCCGATCCGCGTAATCTCGCGATTCAGCTACCTGCTCATGGCGAAGATCAAGCTGACGTCGGTCGTGCATAGCGACGTCACACTGACGATCGATTTCTACGACTCGGCCGGCAAGCTCCTACAAACACAGCGTAGCCAGCTCACCTCCCGCAGCGACGGCTGGCACCAGATCAAAATTACCTCGATCGACCCCAAGGACCCGTCGATCGATCGCGCCGTGATCGGGCTGAGCGTTCGCCGCGGAAGCAAAGGCGATCTCCAGGGGAAGGTGGCCCTGAGCGATGTCTGGTTTGCGAGGCTGCCGCGAATCAGTGTCTCGACCAATTGTCCGTTCAACGTCTACAAAGATCCGAAGGAAGTGGTTGTGAACTGCGAATTGTCGGGCATCCGCGAGCGCGACCCGGAAATCCGCTTTCAGCTCTTGGACACATCGAGTCGAGAGCTTCACGGAGATCGCATTCATCTGAACGGACGATTGATCGTCGAAGACACCAAGAAGGCGTCCGACATCGTGGATGGCATCGGCAATACACCCGCCGGCTACGAGGGAAGTACCCAGTGGCGGCCGAAAATTCCCGGCTACGGCTTCTACAGCGTCAACGTGAAAATGCTCAGCTCGGACACCGGTGGAAAACATACCGACGAAGAGCGCGAAATGGATAGCCGCGTGATCTGGATTGCGGTCGTGCCGCCGCTGGCCATGCCGGCACAGGGCGATTTCGGCTGGTCGCTTCCCGAGGGCGACCACCCGCTGTCGTTTCAAGAACTGACGCAACTATTGCCCTTGGTGGGCATCAACTGGCTCAAGGTTCCCGCTTGGTACAACGCGGCCGACACGCAGCGCGGCGACGACATCATTCGCTTTGTCGAAATGCTCGGCGCGTCGAACATCGAAGTCGTTGGCGTGATCGACCGGCCGCCGGCTGGCTCGGAGCTCGCCCAGCGGATGGGACGCGACACTTCGGTTGCAGACCTGCTCACGATGGATCCGGCCGTGTGGATTCCGGCCCTCGATCCGGTGATGTCCCGGGTTTCGATGCGGCTGCGGTGGTGGCAGCTTGGTCAGGATAGCGATGCCAGTCTGGTCGGGTTTCCCAATCTCGGTCAGCGGATCGGCGAATTTCGCCAGCGGCTATTTCGGTTTGGGCAGGAGGTGAAATTGGGGCTCTCTTGGGCCGCGGAATCTGCCAAGCATTCCTCCGGCGACGCCACCTGGGATTTTGAACAGCTGACTCCCGATCCGACAATGACGCTGCCCAAATTTGAGGAGTTTGCCGCTCATCCGGCGCAAGACGGGCCACAGCGTTGGGTCACGATCGAGCCGCTGCCCCGGCCTGAAGACTCGGCTCAGATCACTCCTGCGGAGCTCGAAACTCGCGCAGCGGATTTCGTGCGAAAGATTGTCGTAGCCAAGGAGCACGGCATCGACGGCATCTTCGTTTCCAAACCATTTGACGATCGCGTCGGATTGATGCGAACCAACGGGATGCCGGCCGAGCTGCTTCTCCCCTGGCGTGCGGCCGCTTCGATGCTCAGCGGCGCCAAGTTTCTCGGCACGATTCAGCTTCCGGGCGGTAGCGACAACCGCGTCTTCGTTCGGCCAGATGGCCAGGCCGTGATGGTCGTTTGGAACGCCAAACCCACGCAAGAAATCCTCTACCTCGGCAAGGACGTGCGCGAAATCGACCTTTGGGGCCGCACGACCACGCCGCTGCAGCAGGACAATCAGCAAGTCATCGACGTCGGTCCGCTTCCCACGTTCGTCGCCGGCTTGAGTGAGCCGATCGCGCGATGGCGGATGGCGCTCCGCTTTGACCAAGATCAAATCGACAGCATCTTCGCCGTGGCTCAGAAAAACAAAATCCATTTCAAAAATTGCTTCGGCCAAGGCGTGGGCGGCACGATTTCGATCGTGGCGCCTCAATCTGCCCAAGAGCATCAGGACGCCGACAAGGACGGCGTCAAATCTCATGGCCTGGAAACCGATCCCTGGTCGATCGAGCCGCCGCGCGGTTCCTTCAGTCTGGCGGCCGGTGATGACTTCCACTTTCCTTTTGAAATCCGACTTAAGAATGCCATCTTTGGCAAGCAACCGATGCGAATCGATTTTGATATTAGCGCGGACGAACAGTATAAGTTCAGCGTCTACAAGACGATGTCCGTTGGCACCGGCGATGTGACGATCGATATCAAAACGCACGTCGACAAGGACGGCACGCTCGTGGTCAAGCAGCTAATGACCAACAAGTCCGACCAACTGGTCGACTTCAAATGCTATCTCTATGCCAACGGATTTCGCCGGCAACGGGCGCAGGTCTATCGTCTCGGCGCGACGCCAGACCGCAAGGTATATCGCTACCCCGGCGGGGCCGAATTGGTCGGCAAGACGCTGCTCTTGGAGGCGGAGGAAATCGGTGGCCTACGCGTGCTCAAGTACAGCTTTGTCGTCACCGACTCCAAAGAGACTGACGAGACAAAGGCGAACCAGGCCGCCAAGCAGGATGGAACCGACGCGGCCAAACCCAATGACGGCGCCAAACCAAACGTCAACGAATCGCCGATCCGCGCGACCGACGCGCCGACAAGGTCACGCGAGGTCGAACCCGCCAAACCGGGCAGCGAAGGCACAGCACCACCAAAGCCTCTCGCCGTTAACCCCTAGCCGTCCGGAGGGCGACCGGTTGATTCGGTGCTGTCGCCAGGCGCTCACGCGCCGTGTAAGATGATGCGGCCGCTCTTAGTCTTTTTTGCGATTGGTTATGTCCGCCCTTTCTTTAAGTAGCGTCATTGCCTGGCTCGAAGAAATCGCGCCGCTCGAGCTGGCCGAAGAGTGGGACAACGTCGGCCTTTTGGTCGGCGATCGCGCCGCCGCGGCCGAGCGCGTGATGACTTGTCTGACGGTGACGCCCGCGACCGCCGCCGAGGCCATTGAGCGCAGGGCCGATTTGATCGTAGTACACCACCCGCTGCCATTTCGGCCGTTGGCGCAGGTCACGACCGACGCCACCACCGGCCGACTGCTGTGGGACTTAATCGGCGCCCGCGTGGCCGTCTTCAGCGCACACACCGCATTCGATTCGGCCCGGACGGGAATCAACCAGCAACTGGCTGAAAAACTCGGCCTCACGCATATCTCGCCGCTCTTGCCGCGACCAGCGTCCGGCAAACATCCGGAGTTGGGAAGTGGCCGCCGCGGCGTGTTCGATCGCCCGCTTCCTTTGGCCGGATTCGCCGAGTGCGTTAAGTCAACTTTGGCGACGACACTGGTAAGTCTGATTGGAGAAGACGCGCGGCCCGTGCAGCGTATTGCCATTGCCTGTGGTAGCGGCGGCACTTTTCTGGCCGCTGCCCGTGACAGCGGCTGCGAATGTCTCATCACAGGCGAGGCCAATTTTCACGCCTGTCTCGAAGCCGAGGCCTGTGGAATGGGTCTCGTTCTCGCCGGACACTTTGCGAGC
>DASYDU010000223.1:0-10639 GCA_036499445.1 Lacipirellulaceae bacterium | reverse complement strand
GGAAGAACTGCCCGTGGCATTTCAAGAGCAACTTGCGGATGGCGGTCGGCTGGTGATTCCGATCGGTCCGTCCGGTCATCAGCAGATGTATCGCTTCACGCGGAAGGGCGACCAATGGTATGGCGACAAGCTAGGTTGCTTCGGCTTCGTGCCGTTGGTGACGGGGGACGAATTCATTTGAACTAGTTTGGCGACGAGGACTCCGTCAGCTACACGATTGTTGTTTTGGCGATCATTTCCGGCCTCGCCGCGCGATTGTGGGCGGCCGAGCGACTGACGCGGTAATTCGCGTCAGTTCGCAGCTGGCCCGCCGCCGGACAGTTTCGGCAACGGCTTGCACAAGGACATGTTGACCGGCAAGCTACCGGCAAAGGGAGATTGATGATTTTTGATTCTTGATTGATGAGTAGAGATAACATCACAGCGCTTCCTGTGCTTCAGATCGACAATTATCGATTAGCAATCAAACATTCTTCCTGCCCCAGTCGTTACGCACGGCGAGCCAGCTAAGGATCGTCGCGGCGGTGGTTGTGACGACGAGAATGGCGAAAGCAGCAGAATTCGAAAATGATCCCATCGCACCGCTCCGTGGCGCGGGGACAAATCCCAGTGGAGCGACCAAGAGCCAGATCAGCCATAAGACGACAAAGGGCGCAACTAGCAGGGCAATGCTCAGGACTGCGGCGTAGATCGCATTGCGCAACAGACACGTCATCGCGACCGCCGAGGCGTACAGGCAAAGCAAGACCGAAACGATGACGATGAATTCGGGCTGAATCCAATTGCCGATTTCGTCGAGTGACGGCAAAGCCCACCAGGCTACGAGTGCCATGGGCAGCGCGGTCAGGAAAAAGAGAGCGAGTGGAACTAAGCAAAAACGCGTCCAAAACCAGAGGTCGGAATTAATGGGACGCGATCGCCAAAACGTGTTGAGTTGAGGGCCAAGATCATTCAAGAGCAGTCCGATGCCGACCGTGATCGCGACAATGAACCCGACATACACGGCGGCGCAAGCGATCAATTCCAGGAAACGGCGCGGTTCACTGTATTCTACGCGATTGCAAAGGACGATCGCCACGATGACGCAAGTGACTGCCGTAATGCCCGCGGTCAGGGGCGGGCCGATTTCGCGAAACTGCTTCCAAGCGATTGCTGAAAACTTCGAACGCCGTGGCGGCGCGAGCCAAGCGGAATTGGAATGTGTTCGATGCCAAAGTGATGGCCATTCGCGTTCCTGGACAGCGCTAGTGAAATGTCGGATGAACCAGACCGCTAACGCGTAGTGAGCGCTGATGCCGGAAATGGCCGCTGCGATCAAGATGGGCATTGGCAAATGCTCGGTCACTACGTACGTCAATCCGCCGGGCAACGCGCTCGAGATTATCATTGCGGGTCCTCTCCACGACCCTAGCGCAAGCTGACGAAGCAGATTGGCTACAAACATGCATATTGTCCAAAGCGAGCCGACCGTTGCGATCGCCACCGCGGTACCGCTCACTTCATCCTTTCGCCGGGCCGCAGTGGCTGCGGTCCAAAAATAGACACTAGCTACAACGGAGGCGTCGAGAAGTGCGGACAGTATACACCAGATCCATGGGGCAACTTTCAACTGTTGGCCGCGCCAGATGAAGGTGAGCGTGTCTTCAACGAGGTTGCCGGCGAAAGGCCGAGGGAGCGGCCGCATCCACGTCACAATAAAGAGCGCGGGGAGCAACGGTGAGATACAGGTGATCGAGCCGAACACGAGCTTGGCAATCCCGGCTTTCCAGCTTGGGACTGACAGCGCGGCTAAGAGGGGCGCGGTATGCCGAGAGCGTTCGGCGGTAGCGTCCGAGGCCGCCACGTAGATCGTGAGCGGGATGAGGCAGCCGAAAGCCATTGCCGCCGTCAGTTCGAATAGATCGGGACTCTTAAAGGCACAATACATGCCGGCAGTGATCGCGATCACAACTGCATTGACGGCAGCGAGCTTCCATTTGTGCTCGTGCCACTCTTTCCAGGCCAGACTGTGCCAGATGGTTCGCATGATCGATTAGGGTAGTGGCTGCAATTCTGGTTGTGGTTTAGTAGTTGACGCTTGTTCGTCGCGTCGGCCAGTGACGTAGGCCTCGAAGATCTCGTCGAGATTTAGGTCGACGACGCGATGCTCGACGCCTTCGCGACCGAGTGTATCTAATGCGCGGGCAGCGCCTTCGACGACGACGGCAATCTGCTCGCCGTCGTCGCGCTCGTCGAGGATCTTCAGATCGCCACGGACGGCTGCCAGCGCGTCGCGACCCAGAATTAATTGCTTGACGTCGCGGCGGAGCGATTCGGTGTCGGCCTGGCGCACGACGCGGCCCTGGTCGAGGATCGCGACTTCGTCGGCCACCGGCTCGACTTCATACAGCAAATGCGAGCTATAAAACACAGTTCGGCCTTCGCCTTGTAGATGCGTGATCAGGTCTCGATTGAATTGTTTGCGCATGATGGGGTCGAGACCGAGGGCGGGGTCGTCGAGGATCACCAGTTCGGGCCGATGAGCAAGCGCCAGCACCAGTCCAAGCCGCACGTTTTGGCCCTTGGACAGGTGCTTGATTTTGGTGCTGGGCGGGAGCTCGAAATCGCGGACGTACTTCAGGGCAAGGTCATGGTCCCACGTCGGGTAGAAAGGTGCGACAAATCGCAAGATTTCCTCCACTTTCATCCAGCCCCACATCGTCTGGTCCTCGGCTAGGTAGCCGACGCGACGCCGCAGCTCCAGCGGCTCGCGCGACGGATCGAGGCCGAGCACGCGGATCGCGCCGTCGTCGCGTTTCAAGAGCCCCAAGAGCATGCGGATTGTCGTCGTCTTGCCGGCGGCATTGCGGCCCAGGAAGGCAAACGTTTTGCCGCGCTCGACGCGTAGCGTTACGCCGCGGAGAACTTCCGTGCGACGAAATGATTTGTAGACCGCTTGGAGATCGATCGCAGGTTCGTTCATGTGGAGGTTCCCTTGTCGGCGGTTACAACGTGCAAATTCTCCAGGCTGTCGACGGCCTCGGACAGAAGTTCGTGCAGCTCGTCGGCCGATAGCCCGAGCCCCACGGCCTGGCGGGCAATTTGCCGCAGCTCGTCGACGAGTCGCTCGCGGTGTACGGCAAGCTGCCCGCGTTTGGCCCGGGCGGCGACGAATGTCCCCTGGCCGTGCCGCATTTCGAGCAGCCCCTCGCCACAGAGCCGCTCATAGACGCGGAGGATTGTGTTTTGATTAACGGCCAGCTCCCGCGCCAGCTCGCGAACGGAAGGCATCCGGTCGCCAGGCCGCACGCTCCCGGATGCGCAATGCGACGCGATCTGATCGGCAATCTGCCGCGAAATGGGAACGGCCGAACCTTTTTCAATACGTAGAAACATGCGGAAAACACCTGCAAAACAGCTAGTGACCACAGAAGTATAACAGTAGTCAGCAGACTTGTCAATAACTTTTGGCGACGGTCCGAGAATTGGCGATACAATACCAATAGCCGTAGGAAACACGCTCATCTCGCCGTGGAAGCGTTTGTTCTGGACCAATTCTATGTCGACCGCTAACTGGACAGACTCTGACACCGAACGGGCCAAGCAAATTTGGGTCGAGTACAACTCGACCCATGACCTTGGAGCTCGAAAAGGGGAAGTTGCAGGTGTCGATCCTTCGAGCGGGCAAATCTGGCTCGGCTCTACGGTCGTTGATATCGTGAATCAGATGAAGATCGCTGGTGTCTTTGTGCCCCTCTTCTTCTTTCGCATCGGCTATGACACCTACTTGCGGAAGGGAGGCCGACGTTTATCGTTGGCGCGGTGACTTCCGAGCGCGTGCCGGTAATAGAGATCGAGTTGGCTGGCCGAAAGTGGAAAGCCGTTATCGATACGGGTTTCAACGGCTACCTTGAATTGCCGCAGGAACTGAAAACGCTGTTACACTGCGAATTCGTTGGGCGTGGCGAGTCGTTCTTGGCAGGCGGACATGTAATCGTTGAAGACGTGTTTGAAGTCGAAATTCCGTTTGACGGAGAGCGAGTATTGGCAACCGCGACGTTTGCTCCCGGGAACGAAATTCTATTGGGAACGCGGCTCCTGGAGAGTTATCGACTTGAGATCGATTTTCCCGCGCGCAGCGTACTTTTGTCACGCGTGTAACACGAAGTACCAGCGAGAAAAAGTCGCTATGCTGAGCTAGTCGTAGCGGCAGGCGGGGAAGAATTTGAGACCGTCGCGTCGGATGGGCTTGAAACGCCAGAGAACTGCGATTCGGCATCGCGTAGGCAATTCTTGATCTGCCGCACGGCCTGGCGCAGCCGGGCTTCGTTTTCCACCAGCGACATTCGCAAGAAGCCTTCGCCGGCCGGTCCAAAGCCGCTGCCCGGGCTGACCGCGACGTTCCCCTTTTCCAACAGCATCATGCCGAAGTCCATCGTGCTCATCCGCGAACGCCAAGGCTCGGGGATGGGCACCCAGCAGAACATGCTGGCCTTGGGCGGCGTCACGTCCCAACCGATCCGCTGTAAGCTTTCACATAGCGCGTTGCGGCGATTCTGGTAAATGCCGGCCTGGTGCTCCATCCCCGCGTCGCCGTTGCGCATCGCCATGATGGCCGCGATCTGCACCGCCTGAAACATGCCGTAGTCGTAATAGCCTTTGATGGTTGCGAGCGCCTTGATCATCTCACGGTTGCCGGCGCAAAAGCCGACGCGCCAGCCGGCCATGTTATAGCCCTTGCTCATCGTGGTGAATTCGACGCCGACATCGATCGCCCCGGGCGACGCCAAAAAGCTGGGCGGCTTGTAGCCGTCGAAGGCCACGTCGGCATAGGCAAAATCGCTGATCACCATGAAGCCGTAGCGTTTCGCCAGCCGGACCACTTCATCGTAAAACGGCTGCTCGACGCAGGCCGTCGAGGGATTGTGTGGATAATTGAGAATCAACAACTTTGGCTTCGGATAGAGGTGCTCGCACGTGTATGCGATGTTCGACAGATATTTTTCGTGGTCGCGGACCTCAAGCGCGATTACGTTGCCTGAAGCGAGGGCGACCGAGTAAACGTGGATCGGAAAGAACGGCGCCGGCACGATGGCCGTGTCGCCCGGGCCCATCATCGCCAGACACATGTGGCTGAAGCCTTCCTTCGAGCCGAGGCAGACGATCACCTCTTCGTCGGGGTCGAGCCGGGCGCCGAACCGTTTGAGGTACTTTGAAGTGACCTCGCGGCGAAGATTGACGATGCCGTTGGACTTGCTGTATCCGTGGTTATTTGGATCGTGGGCGGCCTCGGCCAGCTTCTCGATGACAAAGTCTTCCGGCGGATCGGAGGGATTGCCCATGCCGAGGTCGATGACGTCGTCGCCAGCCCGGCGCTTGTTGTAGAGGAGAGTATTGATCCGGCCAAAGAGGTAGGGCGGCAGCCGAGTTACGCGCTCGGCCACCTGGACGCGAAACGGCGCGGTTGGCGACAAAGTTTCAGATGGTTTGGACATGGGGAGCAGATGTCGGTGTGGGAGGCGTCTCCGACGCCGATTTCGCGTTGGCGTATCATCCCGAAATCGGCCTCGGAGCGGCCTCCCAAAATGGGCCGGGATAGGGCCAAATACTAGACCAAGTATACCCCGCGGCGGTTCGCGGCGCAACGGTGGCACAGCAGAAGCCGAAGCCATTCCGCGGACAACTTTCACGGGCCGAAATCCCGGCTTTCCAATCAGCGTGATTCCGCTCCTGCCGTCGGCCGGACCGCCGAATCGAGGTGCCGGGTCGTCACTTCGCCGGGAGCGTCCGGTTTGAGGCGGTCTGGCGACTGCGATGTATTGGCCAGATAGTTGTCGATCCGCGCCTGGGAACGAATCGCGGCAAACTTGTCGCTCATCGCGACTCGCATCTTTTTCTCCAGGATATCCTGATAGAGCACCTCGTGGACATCCTGCGGCTTGACGTCGACCGGGTCTGTGTGGCCTTCGCACTTGAGGATCACGAATTTATCGCCCATCTGGATGATTCCGGACAGCTCGTCTTTTGCCAGCTCGAAAGCCACGTCTTCCAGTTGCGGTTGGCCCCCATACTTGCGAATGGGCGGCACTTCGCCCCGCAGGGCTTTGCTTTGTGGCTCGATCGAATACTGCTCGGCCAGGTCGCCAAAAAAGTCCATCGAAGGATTCTGTCGGGCCTTGGCCCAGACTTCCTGCGCCCGTCGCATGTTGCCTAGTACGATCGCTCGACAGCGGATCCGTTCGCCGTAGTTGGCCGAGTAGCCTTTTTGCAGATCGTCGTCGGTGACTTGAATCGAGCCGTGGGTCAGTTTCTTAAGCGCTGCCGACGGCCAAACTGAATCGCGCATGTATTGCTCTTGGGTGATCCCCTGCTCTTCGGTCGCCATTTTGAACCACTTGTCGAAGTCAGGCTTGCCCTGGCCGTCGACCACACCAGCCAATTGGGCCGCATGAGCGATTTCGGCATCCAGATCGTCTTTCGTCACCGTTTCTTTCGTCTTGGCCAGAGCTTGTTGCAGGAGCAAATGCGAGATCTCGACTTCCAGCACCTCCTTGCCGTGCCGCAACATGCACTCATCCGCGAGCTCCTTGTACTCGATCTGCTCGCCATTGACGGTCGCGACGATGCCCGGCATCTGCTGACGCAGGGCCGGATCGTTCCAGATATTTTGGATCGTGGCCGAGTCCTGCAGCTTTTTGAACAAATCGGCAGCCACGCCGCGGAGCTTGTCTTCCTTGATGCGATCGACGAGCTCGTCGCGGACGCTCTCCAGCGGTACATTGCGCGGCGGGATATGCGCCTCACACTTAAGGATGGCGAATTGATTGCCGACCGGGATGATCGGCGAAATCTGATTGGGTGCCAGTGCGAACACCTCTTTTTCGATGGCCGGATCGCCAACATGATGCCGGATCGGCTGGATCAGACCGCCGATGCTTGCGCTGTTGACGTCCTGGGAGTTCTGCATGGCCAGTCTGGCGAACTCATCCGGGTGGTCGATCAGTTGTTGGTGCAATTGCTCGCCCGCTTCGCGCGAGCCAACGACGATCAATCGGGCCTTGATCGACTCGCCAAATTGCGTTTCGTAGGCGTCGTGCAATTGCTGGTCGCTCACTGTGAGCTGGTCGTTGGCCAGCTTTCGCAGGGCCAGGGTTGGCCAGAGGATGTCGCGCTTGTACTCTTGTTCGTTGATGCCGCGCTCCTTTTCGAGCATTTCCAGCCATTGCTGGCGGGGAATCTTGAAGCGGGCCGCCATGCGGTCGATTTCGGCATCGATGTCCTGGTCGGTTACGGTGACGCCGCGATTGCGACAATGATGTTCGATGAGCCGCTTGTTCACTAGGCTTTCGAGGGTGTCCTTGCCGTAGCGGTCGACGCACGCGGCGGCGAGCGCCTCGCGGCGGATGTCCGCGCCATTGACGATCGCCATCACGTCGTGCTTTGGCGCGTCGACTTTCGGGAGCGCGTCGGCGTCTTTAGCACCGCCTTTATTTGCGGCTTGGGGCGCGGCAACTGTTTGTGGCTTGGAGTTATCCGCTGGCTGTGACGCCCGGCTGCCAAAAGTCTGCGCCTGGGCGGCGTCGGTCACCAGGTAGCTCTTGGCTAAGACGCACACTGCCAAGACGACCACGCCGCTGGCAACGATCAGCCAGCGCTGCTTCATCTTTTCGCGGCGCGCGCGATCGACGGTTGTTGACGTTTCGGGAATGGGTCGAGCTTCCTTGCGGGCCATGGCGGTTTCTCCGTAAACCGGGCGGGAGTGCGAGAGTGGATCGGTCGCGGACGCTCACCATGCAAGGTGCATGGACGGAGCCGGCGGCCAAAACGGGTCGCGAAGGATAGCAGGGCTGGCGGCGACAGGCAATAGAAGGGGTCGGAGTGCTAGCACTCTTCGGCGTCGCGCTCGATCATGTCGCGGCGTTCGGTGTCTGTTCTGTGAGTGACTTGCTCGTCAGAAGCGAGCAGCAGCACAAGCAGGGTCGCCGCCACGATCGAGCCGACGAATGCGATACAGATTTCGTAGAGATGATCGGGCGCCGCTCTGACGAGTGGCAAGTACGCGGCCAGAAGAAAACCGGCGGCGGTGAGCAGAAGCAACAGTGCGCTGAGCTTGAATCGCATCAAACGGTTAATGCCGACGAAGGTCAGGCGAGACGTAGCTCGCCGACTACTACATTAATCGCCCATCACTTCCGCTTCCTTCGACTTGGCCAGCTCGTTGGCGCGGTCCTCGAATTTCTTCGTGAGTTTTTGGATCTCGTCCTGAGTCTCTTTACACTCATCCTCAGTGAGCGTTTTGTCCTTCTTTTCTTGGTCGGCCTGTTTGTTGCCGTCGCGGCGGACGTTGCGGACCGCCACCTTCATCTCCTCAGCCAGCTCTTTGGTGCGGGCGACCATTTTGCGGCGGACGTCGCCCGAGAGCGGCGGGATATTGAGCCGGATCACCTTGCCGTCGCTCTGCGGCGCCAGGCCCAGGTCGCTGGCGATGATCCCCTTTTCGATGTCCTTGATAATCGACGGATCGAACGGGCGAATCACGATCTGCTGCGGCTCGGGCGCGCTGACGCTGGCCACGGTCTTGATCGGCACCGGCGAGCCATAGGCCTCGACGCGCAGGCTGTCGACCATGCCCGGATTGGCCCGCCCGGTGCGAATGCCCGTGAGGTCCTGTTTGAGCTTCGAGAGGGCTTTCTCCATCCGCTCTTCAGCATCCAGCAATATTTCTTCAACGCTCATGAAAAATACCAATCCGATTCACCACAGAGACACAGAGGGCACGGAGAAGATAGTGAATTAAACTTAACAGTCTTAGAGAACCAAACGATCGATTCCATCTTTCAAAAGTGGAATATTAAAGTTCATTAGGAGTCCCACTTTTATGCCGCTCAGACGAAGGTATGTTAGTAACTGCGCTCTATGCAAATCCGAGACTACGTCAACGCTCTTAAGTTCCACAATGACCTTGTTGTCTACACATATATCGATGCGATAACCACAATCCAATCGAACGTCCTTGTACATTACCTGCAAGGGAACCTGTGACTCATGCAGAATATTCCTGAACTTCAATTCACGACACAGACAGGCTTCATACGCTGATTCGAGCAGTCCTGGCCCCAATGCACGATGGACCTCAATCGCCGCTCCAATAATTTCTTTGGTCAACTCTTGATGCGGACACATTTCGTTTACTCATGATTCTTCCCTCCGTGACCTCTGTGTCTCTGTGGTGAGTCCTATTTCTTCGCCTCGACTTGACTCGAGACCAACGTGCCGATGTCTTCGCCGCGGACGGCGCGCTCGATGTTGCCGTCCTTGCGATAGTTGAACACCAGAATCGGCAAATCGTGCTCCATGCAGTGGGCGATGGCGGTCGGGTCCATGATCCGCAGGTTGCGATCACGGACCTCGCGGTAGGTGAGCTGGTGAAACATGGTGGCGGTCGAATCCTTTTCTGGATCGGCATCGTAAACGCCGTCGACGCGCGTAGCCTTCATCAGGATTTCGGCTTCGAGCTCCATCGCCTTTTGGGCGGCCGCGGTGTCGGTGGTGACAAAGGGCGCGCCGGTGCCGCCGGCCAGGATCACGATGCGGCCTTTTTCGAGGTGTCGTTTTGCCCGGCGGCGAATGAACGGCTCGGCGACGCCGTCCATGCGAATGGCCGACATCAGCCGCGTCGCACAGCCGAGCGACTCGAGCGCGTCCTGCAGCGCGAGCCCATTGATCACCGTGGCGATCATGCCCATGTAGTGGGCGGTGGCTTCCTGGATGCTGGAGTTGCCGGAGGTGAACTGGGCCCCGCGCAAGATGTTGCCGCCGCCGATCACTATGCCGATCTGGACACCGAGCTGCGCCGCCCGATAGGTCTGACCGGCGATGTCGACGACCTCCTGCATGGCAATGCCGCGTTGACCGGGCGCGGCAAAGCTTTCGCCGGAGAGTTTTAGCAGGATGCGATGATACGGGCTGGCGGGAGTCGAGTGAGACATGGCAGCGACGCGAGCGGCAGAGTTTTCATGGACGACTAATTCTATCATAAAAAAGCCCTGGAAAGTTTCCCAGGGCTGTCTGCCGGCCAGGCTTATTCCGCTGCCGCTTTGCTCGTTTCGCCAAGCTGCCAGCGGATAAAACGCTTGAGCTTCATCCCGCCGGCCTCGGCCAGCTTGCCGACCGTTTGCTTGTCATCCCTGATGAACGGTTGCTCGGAAAGGACGTGCTCGGCATAAAAGTTCCGCATCCGGCCCTCGATCATTTTTTCGATGATGTTTTCCGGTTTCCCCTCTTTGCGGGCCTGCTCGCTGAGGATTTCGCGTTCTTTCTTTACGAGGGACGGGTCGAGATCGGCGGTCGTTGTCGACTTCGGCTTCATCGCCGCCACGTGCATGGCGACGTTTTTGGCCAAGTCGTCGTTCCCCCCCTCAACTTCGATCAAGACTCCACTTTTGGCGTCGTGATGCACATAGCCGCCGCTGGCTGAGTTCACACGTTCAATTCGCGTCAATCGGAAGACCTCTCGCATCTTTCCTTCGAGTTCATCTTTCCACTGCCCAAGGGTCGTGCCCTTGCGGCTAGGGGCCGGCTGCTTCCAGAGCTCGTCGGGTGTCTTGGCACCGGGACCGGTGGCCAACTGCTTGGCCAAGTCATTCGCCAGCGCGATGAC
>DASYDU010000222.1:0-5154 GCA_036499445.1 Lacipirellulaceae bacterium | reverse complement strand
CACAGCACCGGCAAAGAACGATTACGTGCTGCGGACCTACGAGGTCAGCGATCTCGTTGTTAACATTCAGGACCATCCATACAGCGAGTCACTTGACGGTGGCCCCAAAGGTTTCGGCGGCAGCGGTGGAGGTGGGGGTGGGGGTGGGGGAGGCTTCTTCAGCGTACCAGGAAGCGACGGGCGCCTCGGTCTGACAAATCCCCCGCCTGCGGCAGCGGCCATCACTATGAACGATCTTACGCGCGTCTTACTTAACACTGTTGCTTCGGACACTTGGGCAATTAACGGGACCGGCGAAGGTCGCATAGAACCAATTGGGACTGCCTTGGTCGTCTGGCAAACGCCAGCGATTCACGAAAAGATTCGGGAGCTTTTGAATCAAATACGCCAGGGCTCGGGTGATCGCAAAACGGTGACGATTGACGCCCGTTGGCTGCTCCTCGACTCGGACGATCTGAATCGCCTTATTCTTCCCGATCAGACGGGCGTTCCCGTGGTCGATCACAAATTGCTCGACGAATTCACACGGCGCCCCGGCAGCATCCGCGGCATAACGAATTGCTTTAGCAGCCAATTGGTATATCTCGTGAGCGGCATACGGCGGAATTTTGTCTCCAGTTACATTCCGGTGGTGGGTAGTCTTGATAACGCCGCGATCGAGCAGCTTAGTTCCGGGCGACGCCAATCGCTGATTCGACTTGTGTCGGACACCGAGGCGGTAAGCGGTGTAAAAGAGCCGCGAGTCGGATACCAGCCAATCGTTGAAAAGCCAAACCTTGGGGCGCTGCTCGAATTACGCCCCACATTGATGCGCGGCGATGGCACCGCGGTTGTCGATCTTAAATCGACGCTCACAGCACTCGGAACACAGCCGACGCATATAGATGGCGCCAGCGAGCTGAATTCTATAACGCCCAGAGTGGATCGGATCGCAATTGAAACTCAGGAGTTCGCAACCACCCTTCGTATGCCATTGGGGAAACCCGTATTGGTCGGTGGTCTAACCTACGTGCCCGGCCCGGTGGGACCAAACGACGTCGATCAGATCGCGTCCGCCAATACAGATGCAAAAACAACGGAGAGCCCGCAGCTCTACTTTGTGCTGGAGGTCCGCTAGTCACTACCGTCGAAATGAATGTTATCTGCTGAGTTCACGGGGGGCGAAGTGCATGATGAGCAAACGATTCCAGCCGGTAAAGACGAAGCTCCCGCATGTCAAAATAAATGCGACCGGGCGAGGAGCCAGGTCCTGCGGCTACCGACCGGATGGTGTCATAATCTCTTTAGGTTTTTCGGACCTGCAGTAATAGCACCAATTTCTGACATATATAGTGTCGAAAACTCATCTGCGCGCTCGGTATGACACTCGGCGGTCCTTCCTGCCGAATAACGCTTCGGCAAACCAAAGGTTTTTGGAACTATTCGTGTCGATACACGATTTGTCTAATGACAAGTTATGCGCCACGTGCGGCAAGTACGGGCATCAGCAGTGAAGCGAGGCAACGAAGGACATGACGCTTAAACGGATGGACAACGTCCTCATCGTTGTCGACGATCTCGAAGCCGCCAAGGCGTTCTTCATCGAATTGGGCCTCAAGCTCGAGGGCGAGACGACAGTCGAAGGGCCTTTGGTCGGGAGCCTGATCGGGCTTAAGGATGTCCGGGCCACCCTCGCGATGATGCGGACTCCCGATGGGCAGGGCATTGAGCTAGACAAGTTCCACACGCCCAACGCGATCAGGTTTGGGCCCGTGGACGCGCCCGTGAACACGCTGGGCTTCCGTCGTGTCATGTTCGCCGTCGACGACATCGACACTGTCGTAGCGCGCATGCGCGCCCACGGGGCCGAACTCATTGGCGAAATGCAGTACGAGGACACGTACCGGCTAGCCTACATCCGCGGGCCAGAGGGCATCATTGTCGCGCTTGCCGAGCAGCTCGGCTAAGGCGTGCCTGGTAGCAAGCGTCGGCAGCGTTGACGAGTTTTAGTTCGGACGCAAATCGACGCTCGTTGAAGATCTCACGCCGGGCGACGAATTACTACGAGTCGTCGGGGCGAATGCCCCCGTGTTCGATGCCCTGAACAATAGGGTGAACCACTTCTAATGGAGACGCCAGTTATGAAGTACCGGCATTTGCTGATGGTGTTCGTCGTGTGCTGTCTCGTGCCCATGCCCGTTGATGCGGCCGACGACGTGTTCGACTCGAACGGCGTTAAGATTCGGTATGTCACGGAAGGAAAGGGCGAGCCCGTCGTCCTCATCCACGGCTGGATGGCCGATTCCAGCATGTGGGGCCAGGATCCGTTCGGCAACACGAAACTCAAAGGCGCAGACGGGTTCCAGTTGATTGCCCTGGATTGCCGCGGGCACGGAAAGAGCGATAAGCCGCACGACCCGGCCCAGTACGGCCCCAAAATGGCGGACGACGTGGTGCGTCTGCTCGACCACCTTAAGATCGAGAAGGCGCACTTGATCGGCTACTCGAGCGGGGCATTCATCGCCGGCAATGTGGCTGCGAACTACCCCGAGCGCGTCCTCAGCATCGTCTACGTTGGGCAAGCGCCGATCATCGCGGGGCCGAACTCGTCGGCTGCCTCCGAAGTCCAGATCTTTGCTAAGGCGGTCGACGAAGGCAAAGGCCTGGGGTCCTACATCATCGCGGTGACACCGCCGGGCAAGCCGAAGCCTACCGAGGACCAGGCCAACGCGATTGCGAAGTTATTGTACGACGGCAAAGACGTGAAAGCGTTCGCCTCAGCCGGCCGTAGCTTCATGGACCTGGCAGTGACGGCGGAGCAATTAAGGTCGTGCCAGGCTCCGATCCTGTTCATCCACGGCGGGAACGAATCTGATGACGTGAAGCAGAACGTTGCAAATGTCCGAAAGCTGCTAGGCCGTGGCGAGCTCAAAATTGTCGAAGGTGCGGACCACATTACCACGCTCACCAAACCGGAGTTCGCGTCCGCGATCATCGAGTTCCTGCGCTCCGGCAAGGCAAAATAAGCCGGTGGCCGAACCAAACGCTGCGTCTGACCGGGGTTACACATAGCACTTCCGGGACCTAAATCTCACATGAGCGCCCCGCAGGTTGGCTAGGTCGTTCGGCGTTGTAGCCCCGCGCCCTTGGAGGGCATAGTCGACCCAAGCTCGCATCGGCTCAACATGTCAAACCGCGTTCTAGCTACTCACATCATGCTGATTTGAGACACGCCGAATCCCGTTTCGACGAAATGACACGGGACGCACGTCCGCTTGAAATGTGTCATCAACCCGTTAGCCCACTCGTGAGTGAGACAAGCCAGGAACAGACCGTTTTACGAGAGGCTTTCTTGCCGCGCTTCGAATCGGGCACAGAATTCTTCCACTTCCATGCAAATCGCATTAAGTTGTAGAAATCGTTGACACGTCGAAGTCCTTTGCGATTCGATGCATGTCGCGCGTTCACGCAGCTTTACGCATCACAGCCATACATCCTGATTTCACGCAGGTCTGACCTTCGGAACCAGGGATTGCAGGTTCGAGTCCTGCCGAGCGCCCTGGCTGCTGAATATATTGGTCAAGCAGTCCGGCGACCGCCAGCGCCAACGACTCTGCTTCGGCCTCTTTGGCGGCTCTGGAATACTGCGATCGATCGTATGCCGCTGCCCGGTGCGTACGTCTCGCCTAGCCGTTCACCGTCAATTTGACGCTGGCTACGTTCGAGAGTGCTCCCAAGTTGTCCTTTACCTGGTAAGTGAAGCTATCCGAGCCGGTGTAGTTCTTGGCTGGCGTGTACGTGACGACGCCGGTCTTTGAATCGATCTTAAGCGTGCCGTGGCGTGGTCCGGCCACGATCAAGAGCGTGTTCTTATTGATCGAGCCGTCGGAGTCGTGGTCGTTGGTCAGGACGCTGATGGCCACCGACTTGTTCTTTTTCGTTGTGGCCGAGTCATCGTGAGCTTGGGGCGGTTGATTCGGCGCCGTAACGGTCACACGAACGGTAGCCACGTTGGAGTACGCCCCTTGGTTGTCCTTCACCTTGTAGGTGAACGTTTCTGTTCCGGTGAAGTTCGCCGCCGGCGTGTAGGTAACGGCCCCCGTCGTGGAATTGATGCTCGTCGTGCCATGCTGCGCTGCGCCCACGATCACAACCGTCTTCGGATCGACTGACCCGTCGGAATCCTTGTCGTTGGCAAGAACCGCAATCGTAACCGGCGAATTCTTCAAGGTCGTGGCGGCATCGTCGTATGCTACCGGTGGCGAATTCGGCTGCACGATGGTCAGGCTGACCGTGGCCACATTGGAGTACGCTCCCGAGCTGTCCTTGACTTTATAGGTGAAGGAGTCGTGCCCGGTGTAATTCTTGGCCGGCGTGTACGTGACGAGGCCCGTCTTCGAATCGACGCTAACCGATCCATGCTGCGGTTTGGCGACAACTGCGACGGTCTTCACATCGATCGCACCGTCCGAATCGTTGTCGTTCGACAAGACATTGATGCTTATGGCCGTGTTTTTCGAGGTCGTGGCCGAATCGTTGCCCGTGATCGGCGATTGGTTCGGGGTTACCTTCAGTGTTCCGGCCGCGTAGCTGATCGCATAGTTCGGGATCGCCGCGCCGCTGGCTGTAATCGTGTACGTGCCTGGGGGGCTGTTGTTGCTGGCGGTGGTCGACAGCACCGGCTGCTTCGTGAGGCTCGCCGGCGTATCACCATTCACTAGCCCGGTGGCCGTGAAAGTGAGCGACGGATTGGCTGCTCCGGAAGGCTTTGTCTTGTCGTCTGCCTTGATCGTCAGCGGGGCCGCCGTGACATTAAGTTTGCCATCGACATATTTGAACGTGTAGTTCGCCGCGGCGGCACCGCTCGCTTTGATCGAGTATTGCCCCACTTTGCTCGCCGCGGTAGCGGTTGTCGACAGCATCGGCAGCGTGGCAAGTACGGCCGACGTTTCGCTATTCACAAAGCCAGTAATCCCGGCGGTTAGCGCCGGCAGATCCGCCCCGTAGACTTTGCCTTTGTCTTGCGCGGTGACAGTTAGCAGCGCGCGACTGATGTGCTGCGTCAGGCCGTTGTTGGAGTTCGCATACGCAGGACTATCGGTGTCATAGAGCGCCGTGATGGCATGATCGACGGCCGAAAGCGCCGGCGCATCAATCGATGCCGAGCCGCCGCTG
>DASYDU010000221.1:0-5040 GCA_036499445.1 Lacipirellulaceae bacterium | reverse complement strand
TCCTAGGCAGCTATCCCGAAATACGTCAACTACTCATTCATAAAAAATCACTCAGTTTGTGCAGACATTGCATGTACCGCCGATAGCGTCCGCACAACCGTGCAAAAAGACACCCAAAAATGCCGATTTTAGGGCCATTTTCGGCCCTCGGCGGCCAAAACGAGGCGTATTTAAAAACCCAGCCGGCACCTCCATTTTTGGGCCGCCACCTCGCAGGCTGGGCGGCGAAAGTCGGCTTATTGGAAGCAGGCGGCCGTGCGTATCGGCCGGTAGGCCCAATTGACGCCGGGGGTACGCTATTCCGGCACTCCAGCCTTCACTTTGACCCATCCCGGCCTTTTGCGGCAACCTCGGCATTGCTCACGGGCGATATGGCGCGTCGTGGCTGGGGTCCCGGGCAGCGAGCACCAGTCTGACCTCCGTTTCGTGCCGAAAGATTCGCTGGATCGACCGGCCGCGACGAGGGGTTCAGATCCTTCAATTTAGGGGCGAGCTCCCTAGCAGTTTTGCCCTGGAGGACTTTTCGAATGGTTGTAGAGGGGAGGTCCCGTTAGGGTTGCCGGGCGGCATATTTTCGCCAAGCTGATCTCCTAGTGACAATTAACACATCTCCGCTTTTCAAGTCCTCGGCATTGATCGGCGGCGTCTATTCTGCAAAACGGGTCACCGCGAACGGTGCGTTGGCGGACGCAGTGAGCGTTGTGTGGTTCGACGTCGGGCGTATTGTTCGTCCATGGCATCTTGTGATCGCAGAGACTACGAGCAGATTCAGTTTGGCTCTTTAGCGGCGACCTCGAATGGGTTTTCCCAGCTTGCTGCTAGGGACAAGTTGGCATACGATGTCGGGCACTTGCCCCGTCTCATCTTTCGGTGCGAGCGTTCAACGCGAGGTTGTCGCGGAATTGAACGCTCTGAGGGCGCAGCATGTCGAAATGGAGCATCTCCACAAAACAGCGGGCCTGGCTCGTCGAGCAACTGGAGCGTTGGCAGTCCCAGCATTTCGTCTCGGCCGACCAAGCCACGCAAGTTTTAGGCCTGTACGAATCGCCGGCCGAGCTGGCCGAGCGCGGTCGCTCCAAACTGCTCGTCACATTGATGGGTGTCGCCGCTTTCCTCATCGGTTTGGCCCTGTTGCTGCTCATCGGCTACAACTGGCAGGCGATGCCCGCGGCCATCAAGCTGCTGATCATCTTCGGCGCGCTCGCGGCCACTCATGCATTGGCGTTCGAGCTGCGCTTTCGTCGGCAGATGCCGCTCGGCTCCGAGGTCGCGTTTCTGCTCGCCTCGTTGATCTACGGCGCAGCAATTTTTCTGGTCGCCCAGATATTTCATCTCAGCGGGCACACGCCTGATGCCGTCTGGTGGTGGGCTGTGGGCGTGTTGCCGTTTGCGCTCTGTCTCGACAGCGTCTTGCTGCATGTGTTGTTGGCGGCGCTCTTGGCGATCTGGTGCGGCATGGAGATCATCGGCTTTGATGAGCTCGGTGCGTGGTTCTTTGGACGATGGCGGCACGTGCCCAACGGGGCCTATTCGTTACCATTGTTCGTGCTGCTCGGACTGGGCTGGGCCTATCGCCGTGGATCGGTCGCCGCCATCTGGCTTTACGTGCCGTTGCTCGCGTGGTGGGCCATCCTGCAGCCCTTTGCTTGGCAGGCGGGTGAGCTGGGTTTATTCTATTGCGGGATCGTGGCCGGGCTGCTTTTGATCTTAGCCGACAGCCATGTGCACGACAGTCCGTTTGCACGGCCATATCGCGAAATGGGTGTCGTGCTCGCGTTGATTCCGGTGTTCGTGCTCAGCTTCTATGAAGCCAGCAAAGAGATATTTCGCCACGATCTTTTCCGCCACGATACGAAGGCCCTGTTTGGATACGCGACGCCGATCGTGTTTGCGGTGTTGGCACTCGCGCTGACGGTATTCTTGCTTTACTTGACGGACAAAGCGCCTCGCGAAACATCGGGTGCGACGTCGCCCGTCGTTCTAATCGGGCAATCGGCGCGACGACACTGGCTGCCGGTGGGCACTGTGTTACTCATGGTGTTCTTCATCGTTTGTTGGACTGAGCGCGCGGAACCCATACTGCCGACGATTCTGGCGAACGTGGCCGTCATTGTGATTGGTCTCTGGCTGGTCGGCCAAGGACTCGATCAGGATAGCGGCCGCACGTTTGCGGCGGGCGTGATTTGTTTGCTCACGTGGACCGTGATGCGATATATCGACCTGTTCGGCGACGTCGGCGGCATGCTTGGCGCCGCGGCCATTTTCTTCCTGTGCGGCCTGGCGCTGTTCGGCGTCGCCTGGTTCTGGCGCCATCGGAAGGAAGTGGTCCATGGCTGACACATCACAACGGCGCAGCTACGACCGGCCATTCGAGATTCCCTGGCTCGCGAGCGGCCTCGATTGGCTCAGCATGCACGCACTCACAGTGCTCGCAGTCGGCGCGATCCTCCAATTGATGGTCCTCCTGACCATGATCGTTTCGCCGCTTGCCACGCTGATGACCGGCGAACCGGTGCTGTTGCGCGTGGTGCCGGTCGATCCTCGGGACTTATTTCGCGGTGACTACGTCATCCTCGGCTATGAGTTTAGTCGTCCGTCGGCGGATGGCAGCGCACCGACGGCCGTGACTTGGAACCGCCTCGCCGAACTGCGTGGAAAGACTCTCTACGTCCGACTCGAGACGGAAGAGGATGGCAAGCATTGGCGGTCCGTCGGTTACGAGTTGGAGCCACCGTCGAGCGGAAAGTTTATTCGGGGCGTTGTCACGCCCGGCGGAACCGTTCAATATGGCATCGAGTCGTACTTCGTTGAGGAAGGGAAGGGGCACGATTACGAACAGGCGGTGCGTGACCACAAGTTGTCGGCCGAAGTGCTGATCGACTCATCGGGTGCGGCCCAGTTACGGCGGCTAATCATCGAGTGACGCAGCGCCTGTGCGCTGGCGCCGCCGAATGGCGCAGCTTAGTTTCACTAACACTACAGGAGCCGGAAGTCATGTTAACGCCATTGATCGCTCTCTGGATGCCGGTCGTTGTTTCGGGAGTCGCATTGTTTTTCGCCAGCTGGATCGCCTGGATGTTTTTGCCGCACCACAAAGCCGAGTGGAAAGGTTTGCCCAATGAGGACGCGTTTTCGGCGGCCCTGAAGCATGTCGGCGTGCCGCCGGGACAATACATGTTTCCGCATCCCAAGACCTCGGCCGACTACAAGAGCGAGGCGTTTCAGTCCAAGGTCAAGGCGGGCCCGAATGGTACGCTCACCGTCTGGAGCGGTGCGCCCAATATGGGCGTGAACATGCTCTGCACGGTGTTGTTCTTTGTGGTCGCGAATCTCGTGATCGCGTACTTGGCGGGGCAGGTCATCGCGCCAGGCACCGATAAGATGAAGGTGTTTCAATTCGTCGGCACGGCCGGCATCCTGACTTACGGCACGGCGAATATTCTCAATGGCATTTGGTTTGGCCGAAAAATGGTCGCCGACATCATTGACGGAATCGCCTATGGTTTGATAACAGGCGCAATCTTCGCCGCGATGTGGCCGGCCGCCGGTTGAAACGAAGTCCTACTTATTGAGGACTGCGACGACTCGGCAAGGCGCGCCGCTGCCACCGGCGATCTTCATCGGCAGCGCCACGATCGAAAAGTCTTCGGCGGGCAATTGGGCCAGATTGGCTAGATTTTCGAGCGCGGGCACATTGTCTTGAAACAATCGCCGATGGGTCGGGAAGTCGCGGGTCTGACCGTGGTCGATGCTCGCGGTGTCGATGCCGACAAGGCGGATATGGCGTTTTGACACTAGCCACTCGGCAGCTGACGGATCGAGGCCAGGAAAACGGAGCTTGGCCACCGCTTCCTTGCCTTGCTCGGCCGTGCCGAGATAGGTCGCGCGATCGGGCCAAAAGCGGCTGAAGCCGGTGCGAATGAGGACGATCCGATCTTCGAGCGAGCTGCCTTGAAGAAGCTCCCAACCTTCAAAGTCTTCGACCGTCGCCTGATAGTCTGGATCGGTGGTGCACTGTTGCGAGATATCAATACACGCCGCCGGACCGATGAGTCGCTTGAGCGGCACCTGGTCGACGGTCTGGCCTTGTTCCGAGAAATGCCGCGGCGCGTCGAGATGGGTGCCACCATGTTCGGCACACACGAAGCGATTGGCAGCGTAAAAATAGCCTTGGTCCGTAACGCCCGCTGTCTCCGGAATGAGCTTGAATCCATCCTCGGTGGGCCAATAGATTGTTTCGGCGTCGAAGGAGTGAGAAAGGTCAACCATGCGGCCGGTTCCG
Source organism: Lacipirellulaceae bacterium (assembly GCA_036499445.1). Taxonomy (GTDB): domain Bacteria; phylum Planctomycetota; class Planctomycetia; order Pirellulales; family Lacipirellulaceae; genus DASYDU01. The sequence continues at coordinate 758 of DASYDU010000221.1, read as the reverse complement.
AGCTGCTGTGCCATTGCTCTCCCCGTTAACGCAACCGCGAAAGCTAACCCTGCGGTAATCATCCACTTGATCATGGCACCATCATACCGGGCTAGCGAACAGTGGCGAATAGCCCGCTTGGACAAAGTGCCTGTCACCGGTGAGGGCTTCGGTTATACCGGCAGATTCCATCACGTCAAAACTTATGCAATCAGTAAGCGACCACGACTTATCTGGGCGTCGAGTAAACAAGTTGGTGCCTCGTTGGAACGATGTGTCAGAAGCAGAAACCACCTCAATTCGATTGTCCGCGGCAATTAGCTCCAGTAACTTAACAAACAATGGACGATCTCGAGGCTCGCAAAACGCGTCCGCCACCTCAGTGAGAATCCATTGCGTCGTGACAATCGGTCCAGAGAGACCGCTGATGAACTCGACGGCTTTCGGATGCAATCCGTCGTGCTTATTCATCAAGGCCAAGAAGAAGAAAGAGTCGGCGAAGATTCGCTTCATTGGCGTTTTGGGACACCGTGAAGGTAATGATCATGATTGACCGCCAAATCTTCCGGCAGGTCACATGGCTGTGTTTCGGCCCAACGACCTAATTCAGCAAGTTTTTGGCCGATGCTGGGTTCGGTCACACCCGAAGCCTCTGGCACGGCGCTGTTTATCAGCACGATCCGAACGACAGCGCCTTCTGGCAAGCACGCGCCGTCATCGATTCGGATTACGCCGTTTTGTACAGTGCCGTGGTAAGTCATGGTGGTTAACCAAAACAG
>DASYDU010000220.1:0-3228 GCA_036499445.1 Lacipirellulaceae bacterium | reverse complement strand
CAGCCGATCGCAGATCTGCAGGGACTGACCGTACGGCTGCTGCCCCTTGCCAAAGTGCACTCCTCTCGCACTCGTACGGACGACTTGTTCTATCGGCCGGTTTGGCGAAAGAGCGTCAGAAACGTTACCAACCCTGAGAAGACTCGCTCCGCTGCAAGCTGGCTGATATTTGCCGATGCAAAAGGTGTCGGTGTAGCGCTGGCGCGCCGCCTGGAAGCCACCGGCCATCATTGCCACCTCGTCTACAGGAACCATGCGTTTGCACAACGGGGACACAGAACCTGGACCGTCAATGAACGGCAACCCCGCGATTTTCGCCGATTGCTGGAGCAATTTACCGACAGCGAGGCGCTAAGCTGCGATGGCGTGATCTATCTATGGGGGCTGGATGCTCCATCCATAGAAGATCTGACCCTGGCGGCATTGAAGAGCGGCAGCGAGATGATGTGCCGCGGGGCATTGGCAATCTTGCAGGCCCTTGCCGAAACACGCTCGACGAATCCGGCTGGCCGGCGCCTCTGGTTGGTAACGGCAAACACCCAGAAGATAGAAGGTCAGAGCCAGCATGTTGATCCAGTCCAGGCCACTCTGTGGGGATTGGGGCGAACCGCTGCCATCGAATACCCGGGCATTTGGGGCGGGCTGATTGATCTGCAACTGAATGCTGACTGTACGCCGGACGTGGATTTATTAGCGGTGGAGTTGCTCCAGCCAGACGGCGAGACCCAGATTGCCATCGCCGCCAGCGGCGAGCGCTATATCCAAAGATTTGTCACGCAATCGCTTGACCAGCTGCCGGCACAGCGACCGCGGGTGCGCGGTGACGCCACCTATCTCGTGACCGGCGGTCTGGGAATGTTGGGGCGCAGTGTCGTCACATGGCTCATGAGCAGTGGCGCGAGACACCTTGTGCTCACGGGCCGAAATGCGAGCACCGAAGCGGCACAGGAACTGATCAGTACGGCTCACAATAGCGGCGTATCGATCAAGATCGTTGCCGCCGACATCAGCCGCCAAAAGGATGTCAGCCGTCTCATCCGGACAATCGGCAACGAATGCCCACCGTTAAAAGGCGTCGTTCATTCTGCTGGCGTCCTGGATGATGGAATACTGGCGCAACTCGACTGGGATCGATTTACGCACGTCTTCGAGCCAAAAGTTTATGGAAGCTGGCTACTGCACGAATGCACGAAATCGCTCAAGCTGGATTTCTTTGTCTTGCAATCGTCTTTGTTGAGCCTGTTGGGCTCTGCCGGCCAGGCAAATTACAGCGCCGGCAACAGTTTTCTTGATTCTTTGGCGACTCACCGCCGCTCCGTCGGCTTGCCGGCCACGGCGATCAACTGGTCTGCCTGGTCGGAGGGTGGCTTGGCCACCCGTTCAGGCGCGCGCGGAGAGGCGATGTGGTCGTCGCTAGGCGTAAAATTTGTTTCGCCCGATCTTGCAATGCAAGGGTTCGACAGACTGATGCAGCGCGATGTGGACCAGATTGCGGTCGCCATTGCTGATTGGTCCACTTACGCCGGCAAAGTGGGAAAGCCTCCATTCCTTGCGGAGCTGGTGAACGCCAGCAAGGGAAACGGATCGTCGAAAGCCGCGCGGAAAATGGGCGGCCCGGCCGCTTCTCCCGCGCTGGTAAACGGCGAAGCACGCCAACAGATTTTTGGCAGATTGCAGCAACGCATCATGACTGAACTTGGCTTTGCAGAGCCGATCGATCCAGACCGCCCCTTGAATGAAATTGGCCTGGATTCGCTGCGGTCGGTGACACTCGCGAATAACCTGGAAGACGAATTTGGAATTCTGGTTTCGATCTCGGAACTCATCAGCGGACCGACGATCAACCAGCTGTCGGACCACCTGTCGGGTTTGCTTGCGCGACGCTCAAAGGACGATGCCGTTGAGTTTCATTCGACGATGCCCCCGGTGGCGGCTATCAGGGTATTGGCTAAACACTCGCCCATCGCTGTCGAACAGGTCGATTCAGAGTTAGCGCTTTCAGCACACGAAATTCTGCATGTGCCGACATCGGCAACCGGGATTGCGAACGGTCGAGTCCCAGGCGGAGAGGAATTGCAAGTCGCCAATGTTTACGGTCCGGAGGAGACTGCAATAGGTTCTGCCGAAAATAGAAATGGAAACGGCTCGCTGGTTTATTTTGATGCCGGAACAAATGGAAAGATGCCCCTCACCGGAAGATCGGACAACGGGGCCCGAACAGACAATTCCGGTGTCGTGGTAGTTCGGTCCACCGGCGAGGTCGCGTCGCGCCACGCTGGAAAGTGGTTGATTGCCCCGCAGCCCAATCCGAATGCCAAGGCCCGTTTGTTCTGTTTCCCCTACGCGGGCGGCGGTCTTGTGTCGTTTCGGGCCTGGGCAGAACTCTTCGGTGACACCGTGGAGGTCGTGGCGGTCGAGGCGCCGGGACGCGGAACCCGTATCAATGAAACGCCCGTCGATGACCTCGATACTTTTGTCGAGCGTCTGCTGCCGGAGATGGCGGATTGGCTGGACAGGCCGTCTGCTTTTTTTGGCCACTGCCTGGGTGGATTGACGATGTTTGCGATGCTTCGCGCGCTACCAGACGCGCGCTCGAACTTCATCAAGCATGCATTTGCCTGTGGAGTACGGCCACCACACCTGTTGAAGCGGAAGGGAGAGTTTGAGGACAACGTGGTCTACGACATGATGCTGAATAGGGAGTTCGATATGGAACTCCCCCTGTATGCTCAGACCGACGAAATCTTCGTGGACATCATACGGCAATTCGACACCCCGGCTGCCAACAGGATGTTGGAGATACCGAGACTGCGGAACGTATTGTTGCCCACGATCCGCGCTGAGTTTGAAATGGCCTATAAATATGAGTATCAGCCAGTCGAACCATTTTCCTTCCCGATCAGCAGCTTCGTCGGCGACGCGGATCCTTGGGTATCGGAAGGGGACTCCGCTGGCTGGGGCACATACACGTGCGGTGGGTTCAGAAACCACGTGCGCAAAGGTTCGCATTTTTTGATGGCGGAGGACGGCCAGTACATTCGCGAGACAATCAACAATGAGTTCGTAAACTTGGTCGCGTGATGTGCCGTCCCGCATCGATTGAATTACGACTGAAACTCTATTTCCTGTTTCCCAGCCTTGCTTTCGCTCTGACGAGATCGGCGGTGTCAAAGCCCTCTTCAAATGATTTGTAGATCGCGCCGAGCTGTAAGTGACATTTGTCGGCGT
>DASYDU010000219.1:0-11392 GCA_036499445.1 Lacipirellulaceae bacterium | reverse complement strand
ATAACGTGGTCGGAAGGTTTCCGTTGGTCTTCATACCCCAATTTTACCAACCCTCGGACACTGAGTCAAGTATATTGTTACCAAAAATAGTTGTGGACAAACGTATATGTACCCCCTATATTCGGCCCGAGATTTGGTTTTCAGTCCGATACAGAGGAAAAAGAATTCTCGCCGCCGACCGGCGCGGGCAAAGATCGCGGTCTGCGCTTACGGCATCGGCCGTCCATAGATGATCACCATTTGCACCCTATTTTGGCGATCTATGGAGAAAACCCGCGGAAAACGCCCAGTTATAACACACATACATTTAGGCGATCTATGGCGCGAACTATGGCCCAAACGACTAATTGCCAACCAACCGCGTCAGCAAATGAGCGCCCCCTCGACCGTCAGCCCTGGGCCAAAGGCCAGCACCACGCACGGCGGCGACCCGCCGTCTTCGCGCAGCTGCTCCAAAATGAACAGCACCGTCGGAGACGACATGTTGCCGTACGTCGACAGGATCGACTGCGACGGGCCGAGCTGCGAATGATCGAGACCCAAAGCGTCGGCGCAGGCCGTCAAGATCCGCGGGCCGCCAGGGTGAATTGCCCAGCCCCGAATGTCATCGATCGCCAGCCGGTTTGCGGCCAGCCATTCGGTCATCCACTCCCGCAGCGACTCTCGAATCAACTCCGGCACCCGCGGCGAAAGGCTCATCTCGAAGCCATGATCGCCGATCCGCCAGCTCATCAGCTCGGTTGTGCCCGGCAGCAAACAAGAACGCTGGTCAACCACGGTCCAGCCGCCATCTTGCACGTCAGTAGTCGTACCCACCACCGCCGCCGCCCCATCGCTGAACAGCGCGTTAGCCACGATCTGCTGCGCGTCGTTCGTATATTGCTGATGCAAGCTGCACAATTCCACGCAGACGACGAGCACCCGCTGGCCAGGATTCGCCGCACCGAGCGCCCCGGCCACACGCAGGCCGTTGAGCGCCCCGTGGCAGCCCATAAATCCAATGTGCGTCCGCGACACATCGCGCCGCAGCCCCAGTCGCTCGATGAGTCCGATGTCAACACCCGGCGCACTGAAACCGCTGCACGAAACCGTCACCAAATGCGAAATGCTCGCCGTGTCCCAACCCGCATCATCGAGCGCGTCATCAGCCGCGCGGGTGGCAAGCTCGAGCGCCTCAGTTTCGTAGCGCCGCATGCGGTCACCTGTCGACGGGCCGCGGTCGCCGCGATCTTCGGCCGCCACATAGAACGTCTGCGTCGCCGGAACGCCGTTGGTCGAAGACGCGAGCACGACGCTATGCCGCGTCCGCACACCCGCGCGCCGATACAAGGCCGGAATCGTCGCCACGCGCGAAGTCTGAGAGCCCCACAACTCCACGGCCAGGCGCGCGGCATCTTCCTGCGTGACCAGCTCCTTGGGTACTGCAGTTCCCAACCCAACAATTTGAAAGCTCATGTTGCCCCGATCTCTGTTCGCCCCAGCGGTTCCAATGGCCGATTAATCCTCCGGATCAAGTAGTTGGCGGCCGGCGGAAATGCGCGGCAGACGCCGAGCGCCGCCGAAACACTCCAGGGCCGCCGCAAAGTCCATGCCAACACGCGGCACGCCATCTGTTGTTCGTGCACCAACAACTGATGTTCTCGCTCCCACGTCGTCGCAAGCGAAGCATCCCAATCCAAACATCCTTGCGTCACCTGCGGCGACACGGCCAGAGCACTCTCGAAGGCCGCCGCGATGCCCTCGCCCGTAAACGGCTCGATATATCCTCCGGCGTCGCCGATGACCAACAGCCGCTCAGCCGCAACCCGGCCCGGCCGACTCGTGAGCGGTGGCCTGCCCCGCCACGTCGCTTGGCAGGCGTTGGCCGGAACCGGCAATCCTGCGGCCAACAGAATTGACGTGATCGCCTCGCCGACCGATGGCGACTGCTGCAATAAGTTCGCATCGAGCGCGGCCGCGATATTGAGTCGACCACCTTCAATCCGCGTCAAACCCACGTACCCCGATCGCGAAACGGCCATCACGATTTGGCCGTCCGGGTATTCCAGCGAGCCGTGCTCGACAATCGCCCCCACGCCAACGCGCGAATCGGGAGCGGCGCGCGTCGCGAATTCCGGCATTCGTTTGAGGCTCGAACGAGTCAACCCATCGGCAGCGACCACGACGCGGGCCGCAATTCTCGAGCTCTGGTCGGAACGACCGATCGAAACGAATCGCCAATTGTCGGCAATGTCCGGCTCGACGACGGCGCTAGTCTCCGGCAGAAACTTGGCGCCAGCATGAATGGCCGCTTGAACCAACTGGGCATCCAGCATCGAGCGCGAAATGGCCAGCCCCCGCGGCAGCGCGAAACGAGTCGAGCGGCCGCCCACAACCAGCCGCATTTCATCGATCTCCACGCCTCCGCAGCGCCGCAGCTCGCTCGCTAACCCCAGTTGCCCAAGCACCGCCATCGCGCGCTGATTCAAACAGCAGCCGCAAACTTTGTCCCGTGGCCAGGGCTTGGCTTCGACGAGTAGCGTTTGGAGTCCGGCTCGCGCCGCCTGTTGCGCCGAGAGCGCCCCGGCTGGACCGGCACCGATCACCAGGACATCCCAGTGTCGACCCGCCGCATCGTCGATCGTCAGCAACGAATTTGAAGTGGGGGCTGCCGTCATGGCTTCCTCCACGACATCAGAAATCGCTCGGGCCAATGACGACGAAACTGCGCCCCGTGTAGCCCGGCCCGCTCCACGATCGCTCGAGCTTCGTCCAAACTGAACGCGGCCCGAACCGAAAGCGGCCCATCGACGTGGATAATCGGCGATCGCGTGAGCAGTCGACCACCAGCCCAGGCCAGCACGTATCCAAACCGCGACCGAACAATGTCGTCGACGAGCACGGCGCGATTAGCCGCCTCCGCCATGCGGCGTAGCAGCTCGACCGCGTCGTCCTCCTCGAGATGGTGCATGAAGAGCGTACACATCAGCACGTCGTAGCCGTCCGGCAGCGGATCGCGGAGCGCATTGAGTTGAAAATACTGGATGTCGGCCATTCCTGATCGTGTGGCGACCGCCTGCGCGTGGGCGACGGCTGTGGGGCTGATATCGCAGCCATGCGACGTGAGATTTACGCCGGCTTGCTGTGCTCGGGCGGCAAGCCGAAGTGCGTTGTCGCCGCCGCCCGCTGCAATATCGAGCACGCGGATAGGTCCACTGCCGAGCACGCCGACGTCCGCCAAACCTTGCCAAAGCGATTTCGCGGTGCGGCTGAACATGTTCACCGTTCGCAAACCTGCCAGGGCCCGACGATGAACCCCATCGTCGAGGCCCGGCTGGTCCATCAACTCCGGCTGCCGATCTCGCGCATCCAGTGAAACCATGCGGAAAAACTCCTCGGCGATTGCTACGATAATTATAGTTGTTCTCAGTGATTCGGCGATGTGCGTCAAGTGGAGTTCGAGGGCGCAGACGATTAGTAGGTGTCTGCGCTGGGGATAACTGACGGTTTCGCCTAATAGTCGCGTCGCGCCGAGCCCTGATAGACACTCGGTTCTACTTCATCCGCGACTGCTTGCACGCGACCATCTCCCCAAAGAAAGTTCGTGTGCCCCGGATGGCGGCTGTCAAATTCGCCTTCGTCGGCATCCGGCCGATTGGGCCCTTGAAAGGCCCAACCAACAATGCGGTTCTGAGCGTCCTCGCCGTTCAAATAAACACCCAGCCAAGTTGATGGTAGTTTTCGGGCGGTTCGCTCGCCGATGAACATGACCTTTCCCAAGCCGCGAACAATTTCTGCGAAGCGAATCGTGCGATTTTTGATGAAAGGTCCCTCGCCCAGCCCCGTTGGCGACCGATCTGGGTCGGCGATTCCGAACACGCCGACAAAGTTGGCCTGCGGCAATGTCACCAACAAGTGTTGTGAGTCTTGGCCGAAGTCCCCGTCCACGCCGAGCTCTTCAAACAGGTCAAACATGGGCTCCGCCTCATCCGAAGGACAGATAAACACCGCCGGCGTAATCGACAAGATGGCCGAGGGCGACGACGTCGGCTCGCGAAAATTAATCAGAGAAAACAAACTCGTTTCCTCCAACTCGGGGAGCAGATAGGGTGCCCAGCCAAATGCCGTCTGGCCGTCGGCATTCGCGTGCCAACCGGCCGGCAGTCCCCGTTGTTTGTCGTGATGCGTGTGGAGTGCGACACCGATCTGGCGAAGATGGTCCTGACACTGCGCGTTGCGAGCCGCCTCGCGCGCGGCCTGAATCGCCGGCAACAGGATTCCGGCCAAAGTCGTGATGACCGCCATCACCACCAGCAGCTCCAATACGGTCATGCCGGTCATCGCCACTTTGCCGCGCGAATCAGTGCAACTGGCCGAATGGAAAATTGGTTCATGGGATCTCATCGCGCGACCCTCCGAAGCCAGCGCCTATGGCAGGCCTCAATTATGGAGTCCGGCGATTCTATCCCTTACGCTCCCCTCGACAAAGACAGATGCCGTGCTAGCATCGCGCCGAGTGCGAGACGTGCACAAATCCACAAACGCCGACCCGAAAACGTCCGCAGTGTTGCGGCGTCCGCAAAGGACTCGACTTGCGAAGCGGCACGACGCGTCGGCCTACATTTTCGGATCGGCAAAGCCGATGACGCCGCAGCCAATGCGACCACCGGCATTGCCCGTCGGTTGCGAGAAATCGTCCGGATTGGCATGGACGATGATCGCGCGGCCCATGATCGAATGCGGGCCGCTGAGACTAATCAACTTGTCCACGCGCTTATATGTGGCCTTGCCGTCCGCGTCGGCTTCGATGTTGCCGAGATCGCCGACGTGTCGCTCCTCGGCCTCCGGAGCACCGTGGGGCTTCTTTTCCGGATTGAAGTGTCCGCCGGCGCAGCTTCCGTCCATCTTCGAGCAATCGCCGAACTCATGAACGTGGAACCCGTGCTTCCCCGGTGTCAGGCCCGTCAGCTCGGCATCGACTTCCACACCGTCTGCTTGCTGCGTGAACGTCACTTTGCCCATCACCTTACTGCCGCTCAGCGGCTGGATATTGCAGACAGCTTTCGTCAACCCGCTGGCTCCAGCGGCCATCTTGTCGTCTGCGGCCGGCGTCTTGGCCTGGTTCAAGAGTGCGAAGAGCGCGATCCCGCAGCCCGCGATCATTGACAACCGCCTGTTGAAGTAACGCATGTGAATTCTCCTTGAAAGTGAAAGTGCATCTGTGTCAGGCTCCGCAGCCTGACTTACATGCCCGGCGGCATCTGCGACCCAAACGAGTCCAAAAGCTGATGCCGGGTCGCGCTCAGCCGCGAAGCCAGCGCCAGCGAAGTCCGCCGCAACAATTCGTAACCAAATCGCGGATTCCGTTTACAGATTCGCAGCAGTTGCCCGGTATTAATTTGCGCGACGGAAGTAGGACAAAGTGTCCTGGCGGTGGCAGTCATTTGCGTTTGCTCGAGCAAGGCCGACCAGCCCAAGATCTCGCCCGGCCCCACCTCCATAATCCGTCGCGATCCCATCCCCGGAGCATTGATGTCGAGCCCGACTCGTCCGTTGACGACCAAAAACACGTCCTCCGGTGTATCGCCCTCGCGAAATAGAACCTCGCCCTCCGGCGCGTCCCTAAGCCGAGTCAATTCGGCAATCTGCGATAGGTGCTCGTTATCAATGTCATGCAAGAACCGCACTTCGCGAAGCGCATCGACCAAGGCCTGCTTGTCCATCCCTCCAATTCCTCCCACGCTGCCTGCACCCGACGGGAATACTTGCGGTGCCAAATCGCCGTTCTTTGCCCGTGTTGCGAATCCATCGCATATTGTCCGATGGAGGTGCGGAGGATGTCAACCAGGTGCCTGCCCTAGTCGCATTTCACGCTGCTTAAGCCGGCGGGGCTCACCACGTCGACCCGATTCTCAATCCGCTGGACACCGTCCAGATTCTTGAGCAGCCCCTGGAGCACCTGCTTCAAATAGAAAGACGGCACGCTTCCGCGGACCGTGAGCACGTCACCATTTCGCTCAAATTCGAATCCCCGCGCCCGGCCGTGAAAGCAGCAGTGACTGGCGACAATTTCATAGGCGGCTTGTTCGACCCTGTTTGTCCAATGCTGAGAGGCCTGGTCCATTTCGCAGACGGACAATTCTTCTGATCCGAATGACATCCCGGAGTCCTTTTGACCCCCTCCTCTTCGGTGCCGAAGCTGGCACTCAGTTCGATAGAGCGTCTCCCTCGTTTGGTACGAAGGCAGGTTTTGAGTGGTTCGGATGGCATTGATTTCATACTCGCGCAGTTGGGTTTCCGCCCTCGGCCTTCCTCCCTCGCCCTTCCCCCTTAATCTCCCCACTCGCTCCGGTAATTAGCCGGGCCGAGCGATCATAGGAGAGATAATTCCAACCCCATTGCAGAAAAACCAACACGCGATTGCGAAAGTTCACCAGATTCATCAGATGGATCAAGAGCCAAAGAACCCACGCAATAAAGCCTGAGAGGCGAACGCGTCCGAAGTCGGCCACCGCAGCCGATCGGCCGATCGTGGCCAGATTTCCCAAATCGTGATAGCGAAATTCTGGCAGCGGTCGACCGACAAGACGACAGGCAATCAGTTTCGCCACATACTTTCCCTGCTGAATCGCCACCGGCGCCACACCCGGCAGCGGCTTGCCAGGTGTATGCGGATAGTTTGCCATGTCGCCGAGCACGAAGATCTCTGGATGACCGAGCAGCGAGAGATCGCGCTCGACCGTGACGCGGCCCGCGCGATCGATCGCAGCGCCCGTTGCCTCAGCCAGATTTTTGGCGAGCGAAGATGCTTCGACACCGGCGGCCCAAAGAATGGTCTGAGTTGGCACGCATTCGGTCGTGCCGGCCGACTCCAACATCACATGGTCGGCAGCGATGTTGATGACCTTCGTGTTGTTGCGAACGGTCACGCCGAGCGATTCCAGCGATGCCCGTGCTTTTAGCGATAGCTCGACGGGATAGGTTCCAAGTATATGCTCGGTTGCTTCCACCAAGATCACATGCGCTTCGTTAGGATTGATGTGCCGAAACTCCTCGGCCAAGGTGTGTCGCGAAATCTCGGCCAGCGCACCGGCCAGCTCGACGCCTGTCGGTCCGCCGCCAACGATCACGAAATTGAGCAGCGTCCGTCGCCGCTCGGGATCCGTTTCTCGCTCGGCTGCCTCAAACGCGATCAGGACGCGGCGTCGAATCTCGGTGGCATCTTCAATCGTCTTGAGGCCGGGCGCGAGCGGCTCCCACTCCGGATGGGCGAAGTAGCTATGCCGCGCGCCAGCGGCCACGATAAGTGTGTCGTACGGAAGCTCACCGTCGGCCAACAGCACGCGCCGGCCGGCGACGTCGAAGCCCTGCACATCGCCCATCAGCACTTCGCAATTGACTTGTCGCTCGAGAATCGACCGCAACGGCGCCGCGATATTGGCGGGCGAAAGAGCTCCGGTAGCCACTTGATACAGCAGCGGCTGGAAGAGATGAAAATTACGCCGGTCGACGAGCGTCAATTGCACCGGCGCCCTCCGTAGCGTCCGCGCAGCCGTCAGACCGCCAAAGCCGCCGCCAACGATGACAACGCGATGCGTATGTTTTTGTGGGCCCTCCGTCATTACGGCAGTTTCCATTCACCCGCTCATTCCGGCAATGGCTGACCTTTCGTTTCCGGCGCAAACGGCAGCGTCGCCAAGCCGACGAGGAAGATCGCGCACATGGTCATCGCCGAGTAGCGTTCCATTAGCGGAGAGCCGAATTGGCCATAGAATCCAGTCGCCAATTTGGCAGAAAACATACTGCCGGCCGCGGCCGCGAATCGCCCCAGGTTGTAACAGAACGAGACCCCGGTGCTCCGCAACCGGCTCGGAAACAGCTCCGGCAAATAGATCGCAAATCCGGCAAACACGGCCAATTGCGCGCCGCCCATCAGCGGCATCATCCAGTAGGCGTCAGCAGGCGAGTTCATCTTCCAGTAGACACCCAGTGTGATCACGAGCGCGGCGGTGAATCCGACCAGGAATGCCGCGCGTCGTCCGATCGAGATCGCCAGCCGCGTAAGTATCCACATTCCGACCGCGCCGCCTAACATTTGAAAGACGTAGGCCAGCGTGATTGCTTGAGCCACGTGTTGGTTGACTTCGTCGGGCGACTGCCCGGCGTCGACGTAGTATTTGTGAAAGATGAAGCGTTGCAAATCCACCGCATACTCACCGATCGCCCATAAACCGATGACGCCGGTCGAAGCGATAAGGGCGCCGACGATAAGATTCTTTCGCCAGCGCAGGTCGGAGACCAAATCTACGTAAGGCCGGAAAATGTTGCCGATCGGCAATTGGCCAGCCTCGCGCGCGTGGAGCCAGGCGTCGGGCTCGCGGAGATATTTGCCGGTGAAGATTACGAGCAGTGCCGGCAGCGCGCCCACCAGAAACATCCACCGCCAGCCGTTGCCCGACTCAATGATGCCGTGCTGATCGCAATAGTCGATGAGGATTTTGCAGAGCGCGGCCGAAATGTTGCCGATGGTTGAAAGTACTTGCAACATGCCGAGGGCCGCGGCACGGGCCGTGTCTGGAACAGTTTCGGCAATTAGCGAGCAGGAGAGTCCAAAAACGCCGCCGATCCCGACGCCAGTCAGAAATCGGAAAAGAGTAAAGTCGAACCAAGATCGGCTAAAAAATGTGAGCCCGGTGAAGCAAGAGTAGATGAGGACCGTCAGCGTCAGCATCTTGGCACGTCCGTGCCGATCGCCCAGCGCGCCGAAGACTAGTCCGCCGACGCCCCAGCCGACCAGGAACATCGCGGTGACGACTTTGCCCGTGGCCTGCACATCGCCCGCCGGCGTGCCCGCCGGCATCAGCGCCGCGAGCGCCGGATTCCGTGCCAGCGAAAAGAGCCGTTGATCGAGGCAGTCGAAGAACCACGCCGCGCTCGCCACACTGAAGACGAACCAATGATAGGCCGTGAGCTGGCGATACCAAGGAAGTTGCCGGTCGTCCGTCATGCGCGGCGGGTCATTGGCGTTGGAAATCGTGCGGAAGGAAACGCTGCTATGGATCCTGCGGCAATTCGGCCGACTGCTCCGGCAGGAACCAGCACATCACCAGGTTGATCAGAAATAGGACAAACGCGACGGCCGCGGCTACGATTGCAGTCTTCGCGGCTGGGGTCGCGCCCGGCACAAACGAGGCAAGCGCGATCGCTTGAGTCAAATACGCGAAGGGAGTTCCGATCATCCGGCCGCCGATGTTCGCGGCAAAGCTCTCGCCCGTGCCGCGTAGATGGATCGGATAGGCGTGCGGCAAATAGTTGCCCCAAAAGCTGAATTGCGCCACCGTAAAGAAACCAGCCAAGAAAATCCCAATCCCCAGCAGCGACAGGCTGACGTGATGGATGCCGGGCAGCCAGCTCAAATCCGCGCTCCAGAACACGGTTTCATGTCCTTGGGCAAATCCCCAGAACACGAGCGGCAACACAATCAGGCCGGGCAGCAGAAACACGCGGAGCAACTTGCGGCGAGTGGCGATCTGCGCCACCAGAATCGCCAATGCGAAGCGGCCAAATAGCCCGCCGGTCTCCTGGGCCTTCGTGTAATTCGCGGTCGTCGCTTGCAAAGTCTGACCGGAAATCCGCTTCGCGTCGGCGTCGGCCTTGTCGGCGGTGGCCGTTTTGATCTTGGCCTGAACTGTGTCGATGCCGGGCACGATTTGCTGCAGTTGTTGAATCGCGCCAAACGCTACGCCATAACTGCAGGCCACCATGATCGTGGTGACGACCGTCGTGCGACGCCACTCGGGAGCAAAAAGCTCGGCGATACTCGGGCGACGCAATGTGCCGCCGGCCTTCTTCGCCGCCCACTGCGGTGATTCGGGAAGGAACGGGCGAATCACGATCAGCGGAATGGCCGGAATCAGACCGCTCATCAGCGTATAGCGCCAATCGGCGTGCTCGGCGGCCGCCGCAATCGTTCCGAACACCGGTTCCAAAAACTTCGGCATCATAATCGCCGGTAAGCCGGCCCCGTGCTCCACGATCAGACCGTTAACGATCGCCACGAGAATGCCGCCGATTGACGAAAACGCCTGCGTGTAGCCGAGGACTTTTTCGCGCTGTAGCGGGTCGTCGAAAAGTTCGGCGAGCCAGGCCACCGCCGCCACGAACTCGACGCATACGCCGATGAACGTCGTCGAGCGGAGCACCAAGAGCATCCACAGGTTCGTCGAGTAACCGGAAAAGAAGGCCGAAACTGCATAGAGCAGAATGCTCCAGGTGAGCACTCGTCGACGACCGAAGCGATCGGTAAGATAGCCGCCCAATAATCCAAAGATGCCGCCGCAGATGGCCGGCACATAAAACAATAATCCAAACCAGTGGGCGAACTCGGGGGTGCCGGGCGCGATTTTACCGAGCTCGGCCAGCGCCGGCCGCACCACCAGCGGCAGCATTAGAAGTTCATACGTGTCGAACGCAAATCCAATCACTGCGACCAAGCAGATCGCCCATTGCACGAAAGACAGCCGCTTCGTTTCCGCCATGAATTGCTCGCCGGGTTAGGGAACATGCCGCAACCGTTCTGCCGAACGCCGGCAGGCCGCCCATCTTAACAGACGCGAGCGTTTGTCCATAGATTGCCAAGGCAGCCAGAACTTCACGCCCTGACTTTCGACCATCGATGGTCGCGGCACAAGGGACAATGAAAGGTTAGAGGTTCAGACGCGACCTGATCGGCGACTTCGCGGGATCGATTTCCATCGCGATTCGCGCTAGTCTCGCCCTACGGCAGAATCGACCAAACCTTGCTCCAATGCTGCGACGTCGCTCACGAGTGCTTGGTCAGACACGTCCGAGCTAAAGTCGCTAGCCGGCCACGACGAGTCCGCCGTAGCAGCACGACTAGTCGCCCGAATAACGCGCGAAGTCGGCCAATCGACGAGCGCAAGGTCAAATGCTGCAGGTATCGGCGGTCGGGAAGTCGTAACTTCGATTGGCGCCGCAGCTGCCTTCATCAGTATGGCCGTCATGTTCTCAGCTACGCTGGCCGTCTCAGGAGACGTGAACTCGGGACTATTGTCGTTGACCGGCGTTACCGTGACGTTGATCGTTTGCGTGCTGATCCCGCCATCGCCATCGTCGGCCTGGACGATTACCGTATAAACGTTGTCGCCATCAGCGTCCGCCGGCAGCTCGAAGTCCGGAGCCGTGCTAAACGATAGCTGGCCGTCAACGGTGATTGTGAACTGGGACTGGTCCGTTCCGTCCACAATCGAGAACGTCACTGTTTGAGCCGGCAGGTCGGCATCCGTCGCCGTCACCGTCAGCACGGCCGTCATGTTCTCAGCTACGCTGGCCGTCTCGGGAGACGTGAACTGGGGATTGTTGTCGTTGACCGGCGTCACCGTGACGTTGATCG
>DASYDU010000218.1:0-2742 GCA_036499445.1 Lacipirellulaceae bacterium | reverse complement strand
GCAGCTGATCTCTGCGCCCAACGAACTAGACGGCACGGCCGAAGTTAAATCGAGCGACAGTTTTCAAGGGGCCGGCGTGACGATGAATCGCTGCTTGCGGCGGTGGTGCGATCCTTGCTGCGGCGAAACGGCCGCGGAAGTATCGCTGCTGGGCGGCTATCGCTTTTACAAGTACGACAGCAATTTGAGCGTGGGCGAGGACCTGACGGTGTTGCCCGGCACTTTGACGCCGTTGGTGCCTGGCACGACGTTCGAGCTGCAAGACAGCTTCCGAACGCGGAATGAATTCAACGGCGGCGAAGTCGGTCTGCAAGCCTACAGTTGGCGCCACTGGTGGTGGGTCGATGGAATGGCGAAGCTCGCAATGGGGATGCAGCAGCGGTCGGTAACGATCGACGGCGAGACAACGATCGATGTGCCGGGCGGCGGCACGTTCACGGGAGCGGGCGGGCTGCTAACGGCAGAGAGCACGAACATCGGTAACTACGACGATGCCAACTTCGTGCTCATTCCAGAATTCCGCCTCGGCGCCGGCGCGAAAATCACACCGTGGCTCGCGGTACACGTGGGCTACAACCTGATCCTGTGGGACGATGTGGCCCGGGCTGGCTCGAGCTTGCCGTCAGACCTGGGTGTTGATGGCCGCAATCTGCCGCCGCCTCAAGCCGGCGGCGGCGCTGCACCTGAGTTCCCCGGCATCCGGGGATCGCAGCTAGTGGCGCACGGGCTGGACGCCGGCGCGATGTGCCAATGGTGAGGAAATCTTGCGCTGGCCCTTCACGTGCATTAACGGCGACGCGGGCGGCGTGACGCGAAGCAGGCACCGCCGGCGGCGACGGTCGCCAGCAGGAGCGACGTCGGTTCTGGACCATTCGGAGGGCTGCCTGGCGGAGGCCCTCCGGGCGGCGGCGGTGCATTCGGAGGCGCCGTCGCAAATAGGAATCGCTTCGACGCGGCTCCGGCGGTCAATCCGCGTTCTCCAAAGTTGTAGAACTCGCCGGCCACGTCGGCCGTCAACACGATATTGGAGAAGACGTCGTTGTCGCCCGTGCCGGATGACGCGCTACCGGGTATCGGCTGAGCATTGAGGCTATAGAGAATTCCGAGTGTATCGAGTCCATCGACGAAGTCCGGGGACTGGGTCTCGCGCAATGTGTAGGTGCCAGGATTGATGTTATCGAACAGGTAGCGACCGAAGTCGTCGCTCTGAATAGTTGTGACGAGGGTTTCGACGCTGCCCGTTATTGAGAACAGGCTGACGTCGATGCCGCCGATTGCGAATTCAGGATCCGGCTCGTTGGAAAAGGCGAGATGGCCGTCATTGTCCCGATCGATGTAAACCCAGCCTCCGAGCTGACTCAGGCCGGGATTTGTGTCGGCGGCAGCGTAGGGCGCCGCTGCGCCAAGTAGCCCGAGACAAAGCAGCCCGAGACCAAGCAGCCAGACGATGGGGGAGCGACTTTCTGTCGCTAGCGGGCGGTTCGCTATCATGAGCGTGTGTCCTCGCGAAAGAAGTAGGAGCGGCCGTGCACCTCAAAGACCCGCAGTATTGCGCTAATCGGCAACAGACCACCATCGTGTCATCACCCCCATTTTGCAAAAAGTTTGTGAAAGCGAGCGAGCGCAAATTTCCTGCTCAACCTATTGTTAAGCGAATCTTTTCGGTCGGGGCTATCAATCGCGAATACGCAGTAGATAGGTGGCTCGTGCTCGAATGAGGTCGCCGAAGTCCGCCGGCCGAACGCTGGTACATCAAGGCTCAGCAGGAGCTTCGCCCTCCCGAATGTGGGTTTTGAAACTGCGTTTTAGTTTTGTTTGCGTTGCTCGCTGCGCTGCGCGCCTTGGTTCTTTTTGCGTTGGCTGGCGTCCTGCTTTTCTTGACTCGCCATTGCTGGTTTCCTGATGCCGGATTGGGGCCGGAACCATTCCGGCCGATCGCGGCGGCAAGCGTGGCAAATGGCACGCCCGCGGGCAAATTGTGGCGGGCGCTCGCGATATGGAAGCGGTGTTGGTCGGCGGACGGGCTTAGGTTGGCTGGTAAACGGACCGGGAAAATGGGGGGTTAAAGCATGGGGGTGGAGCGCCGTGCTAGAATTAACGGATTGCTAGCAGGCGAGTTTACCCTGACGAGGGCCAAAACATCATGATGAGCCGGCGCCGATTTGCGTTTTGGATTGGGTTTGGGTTGTTCAATTTGTCGGAGTGGGTGCGGGCTGAGACGTTCGATAAGCTGGCCGCGGCCGCGATGCGGAGCGTGGATTCCAAGGGAGGCGGCGGACAAGTGTCGCAGTCAAGCGACTCGTCGCTGCCGACGCATTGGTCGGCCAGCGGCGACGACACCTGGCGGTGGTATGAGCGCGAGAACTTGATCGACGGCCAATGGGTGTCGACGGGGATCACGACGCCGATCAATAAGAAGAGCGGTGAGCGCAAGACGGAGCATGGCGGGTATGTCGACGAAGCTTTACTGCCAGCGGATTTGCGGGCGAGCAATGAGAGCGGGGAGGGACATGCGGATCGTGAGCAAGGCGAGGACAAATTAAGCACTGCTGCGCAAGCCAGCAGTGGCCCCTTGGCTGTGCCTGAACCGCATTTGCCGACGGCCGAGTGTAAGGGCCGACACGGTCGGCCGCCGAGCAAGTGGCTGCGGAGCCTGTATGCCGATGAGATCCGCATCTGGCTCAAATCGATCAAGGTGCCTGAGGCCGACGTGAGCGGGATGACGTTTTGGGAGCATCTGAC
>DASYDU010000217.1:0-15543 GCA_036499445.1 Lacipirellulaceae bacterium | reverse complement strand
ACGCCCAAGGCCGCCGCCATGCCCGTGAGCCGGTGGACGGTTGCCGAATGCAAAGTGGCCTGCGTCGGATCGTGGTACAAGTCGCCGATCGAGAGCCCAACGACAAGCGCCGCCGCCAGCAGCAGAACCGATAGCGAAGCGAGCGTGAGCAGAATGCGATTCATAGATTACGAGTGGCCCAAAATCGGCGGCTATGTTGAGGCAATGCGGCAGGATAGAATCCAACCAGCGTAGCTAGAACCGCTATCCGATGCACCCCCCTGCCCTGCTCCACAGGTAATGTTCGCTGCAAACAAACCACGTATTGCCGTAACGATGGGCGACCCGGCCGGGATTGGACCGGAGGTGATTGTTGCGGCTTGGGGCAACCCTTCTGTCCATGCGCAGATCCCAGTGGTGCTCGGACACCCGGAGATCCTGCGGCGTGCTGTCAAATTGCTAAAGACCCGCATCGAAGTTACGGAAATTGACGGGCCATCATTGCAGCGCGGCCAATGGACAGCCGATGAGCAGTCACTTTCATGCTTGCGAACGAGCGACGACGGCGTGCTCGAAGTGCTGGCTGGGCGCGTCGATGCCCGCGCTGGCGAGGCCGCATATCAAGCCGTGCGAGCCGCTGCGAAACTGGCCATTGATGGGCAAGTCGATGCGATTGTGACGGCCCCGCTGAGCAAATCCGCACTTCATGCGGCCGGGCATCATTATCCCGGCCATACGGAACTGTTGGCCGAAATGTGCGGCGTTAAGGACTTCGCGATGATGCTCTACTTACCGCCGGGCGACGCCGTCCGCGCGCCGACCGGTCTCGGCGTAGTCCACGTCACACTGCATCAATCGCTCCGTAGCGTGTTTGATGATCTGACGACGGTGGCCATCGTCGCCAAGTGTCGGTTGGCGGACAATGCAATGCGCTCTCTGGGCGTTCGGCGGCCGCGGATCGCGGTGGCCGCGCTCAATCCGCACGCCGGCGAAGAGGGACTCTTTGGCGACGAAGAGCAATCAATTATTGGTCCGGCCGTCGAAGCGGCGCGCGACGCCGGCCTCGAAGTGTCGGGGCCCTTCCCCACCGATACGTTGATGGTTCGCGCCCGCGATGGTGAATTCGACGCAGTCGTGGCCATGTATCACGATCAGGGACACATTGCGCTCAAGCTGCTAGGGATGCATGCCGCGGTGAACGTGACGCTGGGCCTGCCGATCGTTCGCACCAGCGTTGCTCATGGCACGGCCTTCGACCGAGCTTGGCAAGGCACGGCGGAATCCAAGGGAATGGTGGCGGCAATGCTGACCGCTGGGCAATTGGCGGCCCATCGGCGGCAGTAGCCGCCGGGGCCCGCAGCGCATGCAAAAGCCGCATGTGTTCAGCGCTGCTTCGTTGGCGCTGCAATCGTCGCGGTGCCTGCGCTCGCGGCGACGCCTTCCTGCCGCTGGTGGCGGAGCTTCTGCAATTGCTCGGTTGTGCGATCATTCCACTGCAGATCGCCCGGCGAATAGTCAAACTGGCTCGCGGCAATTGATGTATTGAATGAAACTTCAGAAAACTCCATCTGCAATAACGGTGCTGCGCTGAGTTGATAGGGAGTGGCATCTCCGGCCGACGGCGACGATGGGACCGCGACAGGCCGATACTCGATGCGATACGGAAACAGGTCCGCTTGTCCCACAATGAGCAGCACCTCTTGCGGCACGCGAGACGGTAGACCCTCGCCTCTTCGCGATTTACCTCCTCCGCCCGGTTTGCTTCCCGCGGCTTTGGCAGTGATTTCGGCGAGTCGGGCCGGCCGCCAGTGTCCGAGCGTGGCGAAAACCGGCAAGCTTACCGGTTCCTTCACCAGCGGCGGGTCGAGTTTAAGTCGCATTGCCTGCGGCGGCATGAACCAGAACGAATCTGCAAATGCGGCCAATAGCGTCGGCAGGCCGCCCGCGCACGCCGTCAGTTCCGGACGCACTGGCGACCAGGTTGCTTGTCCGGGTTGGATCGCGGCCAGCTCGGTTGCTGCCTGCTGCGAATCGATGCGAAGTTGACGCAGGTCGAGCCGGGTAACACTGCGACCCGTCGGCAGCTTCACGTCGGACCAGAGGAATCGACCGTTCGAAACCTCTAGCAGACTGGTTTCCTGCGCAGCCGAAACTTGTAACTCCAATCGGACCCGCAGGTCGTCGCCGCTCCCTTGCTGCCAGTAGCCTCCGGTGCCAGCGATCTGTCGACCGTCCAAAGATGCCTGATGCCGCAGATGCGCAACGACGCTATCGCGGCGTTCCAGCTGGGCGATGACTTGCATCAGGAGCTGGTCACCAGGCGGGACGTCTGTCGTCGGCGGACGCGCATCCTCTGCTATCGCGACGGCTGCAGCCATCGCGCAAATCCAAACCGATAAACCGGGCAAGATGCTCTTCATGTATCGGTTTTGACGGTTTTGCCAAAGAAACGGGTTCTGCGGGGCCGACCAATATGGGGCGGGAAACGCGCGCCGACGCTTTTGGCGTGCCTTCTCCGCCAGCACTTCATTGTGCGTGCCGCGCTCGTCGCGGGAGTGGCCGATTGTAGAGGTCGCTCTCCGCGCTGGTCCACGCCAATTGGAGCAGCGGAAAACATCGGTGCTAGCGGTCCGCCGTCGTTGCGGAATGGCCGGCATCACGACATTGCGAACGTTGCGCGGCACCGCGCGTTGCACGAACTACGGATTGGTTTCGTGCGCGCGGTCCGTAAAAGGGGGGAAGAGATGCGAGTTCAGAATTCGCTCGTAAAGCTATTGGTGCCGACAGTCCTCGTAGCGGCCGGCTGTAGTTGCAGCGGTTGGTTGACGCCCAGAGCGCCAGTAAATGGCTGCGACGATGGCTGCTGTTTGGGACGAAGGGCATACAACCTGCCGCCGGCCCAGCGGCTGATGGAGCCAGGGCCAGGCGTGGGCGGACCCGGACCGGGTGTAATCCCGCCAGTGGATGGAAGTATGGGTGGAATGATGACCGACGGCTCTGTGATGCCGGCCAGCTTCGCCGGCGGAGGATACGGACCTGGCGGCTGCTCGTGTGGTGGTGGTCCTGGTGGCGGAATGTCCGGCATGGGCACCTCACAAATCGCTTTCTTGGGCGAAGAAGGTATTCAAATCGGTTGGGACGTCAGCAGCGAAGGTCAATTTGATTCAGCGCCGATCATAACGCCGGCTCGCCAGGATTTCCCGCAAGGTGCCATTTATCGTTTACGCCTTTCCAACATACCCGGTCGGGCCGGTGTTGAACTGTTCCCGACGCTAGAAGTCGCGCCGGTTACACCGCGGACCGATGCCTTCCTGGCTCACGCGCCAATTCCTGTGCAATTCACCGAAGAGGATTTCGACCAGGTGCTGAGCGGCAACTTTGTGACCAAGGTGATCTACTTGCCCGATCCTGAGTTTCAAGAATTGGCGCTCTCCGGCGTGGAAACGCTGGTGAGCACACGTCTGGATCCCGGCGTTGACCCGATCGCCGAAGCCGATCGTCGCGGCTCGATCCTGGCAATCGTGCGAATCGGTAACAAGGACCTGCGATCGTCGTCCGGCATGGCAAACTACCACTCGAGCGGCGTCGTGCATGCCTCCTATCAAGCGGATGGCGGTCCACAGCAATACGGTGGAGCGGCTCCGGCCGACTACTGTCCAAATGGCGGTTGCTACAACGGCGGCGGCCCATGTTACGGCGGTGGTGGCGGAGGTTATTACGACGGAAGTGGTCAGATGCCAATGGGCGTGCCGACCGCTGGATTTGCTCCGCAACCTTTGCCGCCCAACATGATGGTCGGTGGCCCGACATACGGTATGCCAATTACCGGCACGCCGATCGGTCTGCCGGGTCCGCCCCACATTCCGCTCGGTGCGCCGGCCGGTTTGCAGGCCCATGTCATGACGAACCATACGCGGATGGATATTCCACCAGTCGTTTCCAGAATGGATATCTCGGTTAAGGAGCGACCTGGTCTGAACTACCCACGTCCGGTGAACCACGTCTCGGTCGACGAGGTGCATCGTGAACCGGGCGGATTGTTTGAAAGGATTTGTGGGCTGTTCAGCAATACGGGCACCGGACCGCCGCGCCGGCTGCAAGGCGAATGCGGACCGCCGTGCGACAACTGAGTCAGGAACAACCCGGAACAAAACGAACGAGCGCCATCGCGCAGAGAAAACCAGTGAGACTTCGAGTCGGGAACGGTGTATTTGAGTGATCTTCTCCATGACAACGGATTCGCGCGGCGAGCGTCCGATCTTGGATCGCGCGCAAGCTGCAGGCCTACTGCGATTGGCAGTACTGGTGTGCCTTACGTCCGGCCTCACCGCCGACGCACAAGGTCCGCCCGTACACTGGCTCCACGCCGGTGCCATGCCTCCGGGAGCGATTGGTAGCCAGCGGCTACTCCGCGACGGTCCGTTGTCAGGGTACTTCCAGCCAGTGCGGGTCCGAGCTCCGAAAGGGGCTCGGATCTCACTGGCCGAGGAAGGCGGCTTTGGCGCTCCGCAAC
The DNA here is from genome assembly GCA_036499445.1 of Lacipirellulaceae bacterium. Lineage (GTDB taxonomy): Bacteria > Planctomycetota > Planctomycetia > Pirellulales > Lacipirellulaceae > DASYDU01. Next base: position 11,051 of record DASYDU010000217.1, on the reverse strand, counting down.
CAGACAGCCTGCTGCTCGGCATGCAGATCGCCGGCGTCTATCGTTTTCGCGTGACCGAGTTCGGGAGCGAGCCGGGCCAGGAAGTCTTTCCCACGGTCGAAGTCATCGACCGTCTCTACCCGCCAGCGGGACTAGCTCTCCGTTATCCGATTCCGGTTGAGCTCACGGCCGAGGAACTCGAGCTCGCGGCGCGGGGCAACTTTGTCACGCGCGTGATCTATCTCGAGGATCCGAACCAGGCTCTCCCCACGAGTCAAAAGAACGGCGAGCAGCCTTGGGCCGAAGCACCGCAGGGCGCAGATCCGCTGGTGGTTGCCGACGAGTTGGGCCGGCCTGTCGCGATCTTGCGGATAGGCGGCCGAGTGCCGACGGCCAACGATTCCGGTTGCGGCCAATCGGCGCCGCCCGTCATTCGTTACGACGAAGCGAATGTCGACGCCGCCGTTGTACCCAGCAGTTATCAGTCGCGTTGAGCCGAGCGTCATTATCAGCGATTATGAATACGAGCGGAGCCAATTTCGGATTTTGGATTTCGGATTGCGGGTTGCGGACTTCTCCAACTCGCAATCCGCAATCCGAAATCCGCAATAGCGCGGCCGCCTTACCCGTTTGGTGGCGTTATGTGTTGGTAGCGGCGGCGACATTGATACTCTGTTCCTGCCAGGCGCTGCCGCCTTTGCCGCTGCCGCCTCAGGATGGGCAATCGGCAGCGGCCGATGCCACAACATCCGAGTCGCCCGTCGTCGTGTCCGACAGCTCCCCTCAGAACGCGCCGGTCGCGACAATGGAACTAACCGAGACCCGCGAACTAAGCGCCCAAGAGATCACACCGACTTTTTCCTTCCGTCCTCCGAACGTTGTGATCGGCCAAACGATTCAGCCGGCTGTCGGTGATGAGTCGACTGCTCAATGCAACTGCGCGTGTAATTCGTGCGGCCGGCCATCGTGGATTGGCCCCGGCGATGAGTATCTCTGCGACGGCGGCGACTTTGGGTTGCCGGCGGGTGTGCGGGCGGACTGGACGGTCGACGGTGTCGAGCAGGAGGACACGGTTGCCCACTACGACACCGTGAGTGGCAACGTGATCGTGACGCCCAGCAATCGCGTCTGCATTTATGCTCCGCGATTTGCGGCAGTGCGACGGGTGGAAAGTGTGGCGGCCGAGGAACGGCGGCTTTTGATTGGCGTCGCTGAAGATGACCTCAACCTTGCCAATGCTCGTAAGGCCCAACCTGTCGCGCATCTCACGCAGCGGCACGCCGTCGCGATCGACTTGGGCGAGCAACCGGCCAATTTGTTTCGCAGTCGGCAGCAAGCCGGTGGTTTGGAAGACCTGCTGGCCACGATTGACGTTAAGAGCACGCTGGCCGCTTATGCCGCACTGCAAATTATCCGCACGGGGGAAGTCGTCGGAAGCGAAAAATCGAAGCTCGAGCGCTCGGTGCAAAATGCCGTGACCTGGTCCGGCGATCAAGCGGTTCAAGTGGTGTTTGAAAACAAGCAGGCCATCGCCGCGGTGGGCGTGAAGCAGCCAGGCATAGTCTACGAAAATGGCGAACCGAGCAGTCCGCGACTGCGGCTGGTGAAAATCGCTTCGACGAACCATGCTTTGCCAGGCGAAGAGGTCGAGTTCACGCTGCGTTTCGACAACATCGGCGACCAGGTGATCGGCAACGTCACGATCGTCGACAACCTGGCGACGCGGCTCGAGTATGAGTCGCAGTCGGCCAAGAGCAGCACCGCGGCGGGCTTCTCCGCCGTCCCCAACGGCGAGGGCTCAACCGTGCTCCGTTGGGAGATTAAAGACCCCGTCAAGCCGGCCGATGGCGGCATTCTGCAGTTCACTTGCCGCGTGCGGTGATTCTCGGCACTTTTCTGACCTGCCGGCACTGGCTCACGGCTGTTAAAATCTTGGGCGGCCGCCGCGGAGCTGTTGCGTACGAACCCGATCGCGTTTCCGGTGTCTCAGTATTTGGCGCACCTTCCTACTTCGGTGATCGCTGCGGACCGCGAACACGACCATGCTGACAGGTACTGCGTGCAATGCGGCCGCCACTCAATCCCTGAATTCGCACCTCTGACCTCCGGCCCCTGACCCCCGAATTCTCCCGCCATGGATCTGCTTGCCTTCGCGTTCATTTGCATTGTCTGGGGTTCGAGCTTCATTGCCACGGAACGGGCGTCCCACGCGCTGGGCCCAATCGGCATTGGCGTCTGGCGGCTGCTCGGCGGCACGGCTGTGCTGGCAGTTCTCTGGGTGATCCACCACCGAAACTATCGGGTGGCGCGGCGCGACTGGCCGTTGCTGCTCGTTTACACGGTGACCGTCGCGGTGGCGTACATCATTCAGCCGTATGTGTTGGAACAAGGCTTTGGGCATAGTTTTTTCTCGGCCATGGTCGCCTTGATTCCGCTGATGACGATTGTCACATCGCTGCCGATTCTCAACGTTCGGCCAACGGGGCGAGAGATCCTCGGTGTCGTCGGCGGACTCGTTTGCATTGTGTTGTTGCTCTCCGACGGTTTCAATCGCGGAATGTCACTGGGCCTCATCGGTTTGGCACTCTTGATCCCGCTGAGTTCCGCGCTCGGAAACCCTTTAATCAAGCGCTCGCTATCGCACGCGCCCGCCCTGCCCCTCACGGCGGCTTCGCTGGGCTGTGCCGGGCTGATGCTCGTGCCGATGGAGTTGTTTCCCACCGCACTAACGAAGTTCGGTCTGGATGGACCGCCCGCGCCGCACGATTTGCCGGTGGTTATTTGCGCGATGTTGTTTCTGACGGTCGTTGGCACCGCCCTTTCGACTGCTGCGTTCATGTGGTTAGTCATTCGCCGTGGGCCACTCTTTCCGAGCATGTCGACCTACATTGTGCCGATTGTGGGCCTCCTCTGGGGCCGGTACGATCATGAAGCAATCACCCCTCGCCAATTGATCGCCATGACGGGAGTCCTCTTAATGGTCGCGCTTGTTCAATTTGGCAACACCCAACAGCCAACGCTCGCTATCAGTGTGCAGCCGACCATCGAACCCGCCCTCGGCCCGCGCGAAGCAGCTTGAGAGCCCTGAACCCAGAACCCTGAACCCTCCGCGTGGCCCACCTCTATTTTTCGCTGATCTGCCTGATCTGGGGCGCAAGCTTTATCCTCATGGAGCGGGCGTCGCACGCGTTTGGCCCAGTAGAAATCGGACTGTTTCGATCGTTCATCGGCGCGGCGGTGCTCGGCGCTCTCTGGTGGTGGCATGGCACGCGCTACAAAGTCACGCTAGGAGATTTATCGCGAATCGCCTTCTCCGGAACGTTCAGCACGGCGATTCCATTCATCGTGCAGCCCTATTGCGTGAGCCAGGGATTCGGCCACAGCTATTTCGGCATCCTGGTGTCGTTTCTACCGCTGATGACGCTCGTCGTGTCGGTGCCGCTGTTGGGAACTTGGCCCACGGGTCGGCAGCTTGCCGGTGTAATTGGCGGGCTCGCTTGCATGTGGACGATCATGGCCGACGGCTCATTCCGCGGTATCGCACCGCACTACGTCGCCGTCTTCATGCTGGTGCCAATTTGTTCGGCGATTGGCAACACGCTGATCAATAAATGGCTGACCCATATTCCCGCCCTACCCCTTTCGTCACTGCTGCTGTTCTGGTGCGGGCTCCTCCTGCTGCCATTTCAGGTGATCGCGCCGCTGCGTGATGGGCTCGGAGTCAGTGGGCCGGCAGTGCCGCACGATTGGTTTTGGGCCACAGCCGCGCTCGCCACGTTCGTCCTGTTTGGCACCTGCATCGCCATCCTGCTCAATTTCAAATTGGTGCTCGACGAAGGTCCGCTTTTTGCTGGCATGGTCACATATGTCCTGCCCGTGCTCAGTCTCCTGTGGGGCCGCTACGATCACGAACTGATCACGCTGCGGGAAGTTGCGGCGATGGCCGGTGTGCTCGCCATGGTCGCGCTGGTACAATTTGGCGTCTCTCGGCCCGTTTCGGCATCCGTATTCGAATCGGCAGAATGTCAGTCTTCAGTCCCCAGCCCGTAGTCCCAAGCACTCAGTGCCATGTCGTCCCATCCTTGGCTTGCCGACCGCACGGCGAAATTCGATAGCTCGGGCATCCGCAAGGTGTTCGACCTGGCGGCCAAGCTCAAGAATCCGATCAGTCTCTCGATCGGCCAGCCCGATTTCCCCGTGCCCGAGGCGATTAAGGAAGCCGCCATGGCGGCCGTCGCCGGTGATCGCAATGGGTACAGCGTCACGCAGGGAATTCCCGAACTGCGTGAGCGGCTGCAAGCGCGGGTCGATGCCGAACTGGGCCACGCTGATCGTCGAGTGCTGATCACCTCCGGAACCAGCGGCGCGCTCGTCCTGGCCATTCTCTCGATGGTCAACCCCGGCGACGAAGTCATTGTGTTCGATCCGTACTTCGTGATGTATCCAGCCCTGGTGGGCATGGTCGGCGGCATTCCGGTGATGGTCGGCACGTATCCCGATTTCAAGATTGACGTGAAGCGAGTTGCCGCCGCGATCACGCCGAGAACGAAGATGATCTTGCTCAACAGCCCCGCCAATCCGACTGGCGCCGTGGCCTCGGCAGAGGAAGTGCAATCGCTCGCCGAGTTGTCGGCCAAACACAACATTGTACTAATTAGCGACGAAATCTATCGCGAGTTTTGCTATGACGCTCCGTTCGCCAGCCCAACCGCCTGGAACGACCAGACGATCGTCATCGACGGATTCAGTAAGACGTACGCCGTCACCGGCTGGCGGCTCGGCTTCGTTCACGGCCCAGCGGAAATCATCGACAAGATGACGATGCTACAGCAGTACACGTTTGTCTGTGCGCCCCATCCGTTGCAATGGGCGGCACTCGCGGCGCTCGACGTCGACATGACTAAGCACGTGGCCGACTACAAGCATCGCCGCGACATCGTCGTCGCCGGCCTCGAAGGCGCCGGCTACGACGTGGCCAATCCCGGCGGCGCATTCTATGTATTCCCAAAGGTTCCAGATGGCGGCGGCTCCGGCAGCGAATTCGTCGCCCGCGCGATCGCCAACGAGCTCTTGATAATTCCCGGCAATGTCTTCAGCGCCCGCGACACCCACTTCCGCATTTCCTACGCGGCCAGCGAGGCGACAATCGAACGAGGTCTCAAGGTGTTAAAGTCGTTGATTCGCGAGTGACCTTTAGCGCAGTGCTAGAAATGCACTGGCGAACCTTAGCGGCCAGCGCGTGTCTCGGCTGCTGTCGATTGGCCATCCTCGAAACCCGTTTCGGAGAGCACCATGTTCAGCGTCGAGTCGTTCGTCTATGCCTGGGACAATCAGCTCGCCTATGCGCTGGCGCTCGTCGAGGATTTAACTGACGCTCAGATGGTCCTGCGACCGGGCGGCAATATGAACCATCCTGCCTGGATCCTAGGGCATGCCTCGATCTATCACCCCGTTACGGTAGCAATGCTGACCGGCAAGTCGTTTGCCGATCCGAAAAACGACGAACTCTTCGGCTTTGCTGGCATGGGTCCACAACCCGATATCGCCACCTACGGCAGCAAACAGTCAATCGTCTCACGCTTCGAGAGAGGTCACGAAGAGGTCGCTCAAGCAATTCTCAAAGCGCCGCCCGAGGCCTTTAATCGGCCGCCGTCGCTCGCCCGCTGGGCGCCCGCCTATCCATCGGTCGGTTTCATGTTGCCCGATCTCTTGCTGCACCACGAAAGCCTGCACATCGGACAGCTCAGTATCTGGCGCCGAGCGGCCGGCCTAGCGGGTGTGCCATTTCCCAGTCGCACTCCGCGCCCGGGCCTCATTCCGGCGGCCAAAACGAATTAGCCGTGTACATAAAACGGCTCGCTAGCGGCGGATTCGCGACTCGGGGCCATATCGCTACGGAGCATAAATGCGGTATAATAAAGCCCGGATGTAAATGACCGCACTTGCGAGTTCCGGCCGCGAAAACGCCCAACTTCTCGAGGACCGCCCGTGTTAAATGAACGTGATGTAACCACCATGTGGCGGAATCTATTTCATGGCAAAGAAGTCACCGAGAAATCGCTCAACGAGGCGGAAGAGTTGCTCGACGACTTGAGTCCGGAAAGTCCGTTGCGGGTGCGGCTGTCGACCGAGCTGGCGGAAATACAGAAGATGCGGGCAAAGAAATAAAGCCGCGATAAATCAGGTCGCTCCGGCTATAATTCCGGCCACAGCCGCCACTGGTTCTGCTACAATGGAGGTTGGCGTCCCGCTTTTGTCCGACCGGCAGTTGTCATCAATTTCCCCCGTTTGGAGCCGCATGAGCATTCTCAAGCCGGTCCCAGTCATCCCGCAACCTGTCAAAATTCGTTGCCCCATTTGCGGCGAGTCGACCTATTCGCGTGGCGGTATCCATCCTCAATGTGCGATCCAACAGGCGGACGAACCCCGCACGATTCGCCTTCGAGCCGATCGCAAGAAGGCCGCCAAAATCGAAAAACCTCGGCAACGGGCCTGGAACAAGAAATGCCCCGGCTGCGGCATCTTCGTGCACGTCCGTCTGACGAAGTGTGCGTGCGGGCACAAATTCGCGACTGCATGACCTCGCCAGGCTGCACCTAGCGCCGGTGCCGATTCGACTATCGGCGCGAGCCATAAAAAAACCCCCGGTTGGCCCAGGGGTTCATTGGCAATTCGATTTTTGACTGAGTCGGCTAAAGGCGCCGCCGTCTTATTGATCGCAGCCGGATCGGCGTCCCGGCATGACGCGGAACATCGCAATGGCGCAAGCGGCAACGACGGCCAGCCGCAGAGCCGTCGGCTCCGGCACAGCGTCAATTCGGCCAAACAGGCCATGGGCTTCGCCGCCAGGTCCGGCGGAAAAGAACAGCGTGTTCGTCGGTTGATTCGTGGCGCCGTTGCCAAACTGCATGCCCCACAGTCCACCAATTAAAATCGGGCTGCTGTTCTTGTCCGACAGCGTGCCCAATGGTGCGCCCGTAGATGGATCGTACGCATTGATACGACCGTCCCCGAAGTTGCCCACCAAGAGCGCATTACTTAGGTCGCCAAAATTTGCGGGCGCTTTGGCCAGACCCCAGGGCGAATTGAGATTGCCCTGCGAGACGAGCCGCTTCACGAAGTTGCCGCTGGTGTCAAAGATATCGACATAGCCGTTGCCAGCGGCGGGATCGTCGTCCTCGGCGGTGGCATCTTGCTTGGCGTAAGTAACGAAAAGCTGTCCGCCGATGTTTTGAATGCCAAACGGCGCGAAACCCGCCGGCAAATTGGGATCGGTGAAATTGCCCGCGAGCGACGTAAAGCCAAAGCCACTGTTAAAGACGTCGATGTGGCCGTTGTGGAAATCGGTAGCGTAGAGAAAGTCATTTCCGCCGCTCACGCCGAGCGCCAGCCCTTTGTAGATTGCATTATTGGCCGACCGATTGGCTACAACTTGCGCGGTTGTCGAACCGGCCGCCGGTATCGTCGAAGCCCAAGCCGAGATCACACCGTCTTCCCCCGCAAAGATGAAGCGCGCGGGCACCGTGCCCACGATCGGCGGCAGGGTGAAATCGCTGCCGCCGCTAAACACGATGCCGGTCGGCGCGCCGGAGCCCTGCGTACCAGTCGGATCGGGGATCGTCACGACGAGCCCCTGCTTGTTGCCGAGCCCGTCGTAAAGCGTGGCTTTACCGCTGTGGTTGTTGGCCACCCAAATGGGACTCGTCGGCGAAAACGCCATTCCCCAAGCGTTCAGCGAATCGGCGTCCGTGTGGTCGGCCGCCCCAGCTACATCCGATACCAGATTGTCAACACGATAGCCTGACGCGGCGCCAGGTTTAGGTGGGAGCAAGGCGGCGAGTGCGGCAACAATCGAGCTCCCAATCCAGCAATAAGAACGGACCATCCTATATCTCCCGTCTCGAGTAAGCCCCAGTTGCAAGATTCAACTGGCCCGCGACGGTTACAGGCAATTTACCGGACTAAACCTGCCGGTCAAGTGCTATCTCTGTAGTTTTTGAAAAGAATTTGCGCCCCGCCGGGACGGCATTTTGTCACGCGCAATAAAAAACCCCCGGCTGGGCCGGGGGCTGAGAGTCGAAATGATTGTGGGGCAGTTACTTAAGCGCTCTTCGTCTGCGGCTGCTCAAAGATCCGTTGGCGACCTTCCACCACGTCTTCGTTGATCACGTAGCGATTGCCGCGCGGCTGGTCGGGCAGCTCAAACATGATGTCGAGCATCACGTTCTCGATGATCGATCGCAGACCGCGAGCGCCCGTTTCACGGGCTTGGGCCTTGCGAGCGATCGAGCGGAGGGCTTCGTCGGTAAACCGCAGGTCGGCTTCTTCCATCGAGAACAGTCGCTCATATTGCTTGGTGAGCGCGTTCTTGGGCTCCGTCAACACGCGAATCATAGCCTGCTCGTCGAGTGGCGTAAGCGCGCTCACCACTGGCAGCCGGCCGACGAGCTCGGGAATCATGCCGAACTCGATCAAATCGTCGGGCGCGACGTGCGGCAGCGTTTCGGCGAGATTCTTGTCGTTGCTCGCCGAGGTCGCCGTCTGCGTGAAGCCGATTGATCGCTTCCCGAGCCGCTTGCGAATGATGTCGTCCAGACCGGTGAACGTGCCGCCGCAGATGAATAGGATATGCGACGTGTCGATCTGGATATACTGTTGCTCAGGATGCTTGCGGCCGCCTTGCGGTGGCACATTGGCTTGCGTGCCTTCGAGCATCTTCAAGAGCGCCTGTTGCACGCCTTCGCCCGATACGTCGCGAGTGATCGAGACGTTCTGGCTGGTCTTGCCGATCTTGTCGATCTCGTCGATGTACACGATGCCGCGCTGGGCCGCTTCCACGTCGAAGTCGGCCGCGTGCAGCAGCTTGAGCAGCAAGTTCTCGACGTCTTCGCCGACGTAGCCGGCTTCGGTCAGCGTCGTCGCGTCGCCAATGGCGAATGGTACGTTGAGGCTGCGGGCCAGTGTCCGGGCGAGCAGTGTCTTGCCGCAGCCGGTCGGGCCAACGAGCAAAATGTTCGATTTATCAATTTCGACGTCTGACTCGTCCTCGGCAGCCATCAAACGCTTGTAATGGCTGTGCACGGCGACTGCCAGCACGCGCTTGGCCGCTTCTTGACCGATCACGTATTCGTCGAGCTGCGTGACGATTTCCCGCGGCGAGGGAACACGGGTGAAGAGCTGCTTGCTGCTGCCGCGGCGCTTTCGCTCTTGATCGAGGATCGACTGACAAAGCTCGATGCACTCGCCGCAAATGTAAACGTCGCCCGGTCCTTCGACCAGCGGCCCCACATCGCGGTAGCTCTTGCGGCAGAACGAACAAAAAGCGTTCTTCTTCGTGGTGCCGCCGCGTCGTGTACTGGTAACGTCCCTACTTGAGGGCATGAAAAACTCCTTCTCGGTTGGCGACGCCGCTCCCAACTGGAGCCCAGGTCGCCGTTAGATCCTAAGATGTCATTCGCCAGATACGAGCGATGCTGTCCGAAATACGTTGTTCGCTGTCGACGTTCATCCCCTGTCGCAGCGGACACTGGCATTCCTGCCAGTTCTCGGACCGTTCGTATCGATGCGTCCGGAGGAGCTTCCTTGTCCCCAGTCGTTCGTGGGAAGCTAAGTCAACATTACGCAAGACCGATGCTCTTCGTTCGACGTCACACAGTCCCTGGCCAGAGAGCACCGCTGTCGCGGCACAACCGCGCCAGGTGTCGCGTACGGTGTGAGGTGTTCTGGCTGGTCCTAACTCGTCTCGTCGCTACTAGTTAACTCGGTCTCGAGTTGCGTTGCTAGCTTCGTCTTAATTGTTCGGTATTCGTCGTCGCTCAGGCCACCCCGCGCGTGCAAATCTCTGAATTTCGTCAGCAATTCATTGGCCGTGGGACGGTCGTCGGCGGCACCACCGCGAAACCTTCGCAATATGGCGATGGCTAGCGCCAATAGGGCGAAAATTGCCGCAAACCACAGTGCGGCCGTGAACAACGGTTGACGGAATAGGTCGGTCATGACACGGGCCGCTGGCCGGGGCACGCCTACCCTAGCTGGCCCCGGCAACCCAACCCTTACATTATGCGCGCCCGGCAAAGTTGCGTCCAGAACTGTTGAGTTGGGCGGCCTGTAGCGTTGAAATCTGGCCTCGACGCACGTTCTCGATGCTTGCCTGTTGAAGTGGGGGAATCCTGTCGGTTTTCTCTTTGCAGCCGAAGTTGCGGCCCCTCCGATAACGTTGTTGGGGCGGTGCGCGCCGAGGTGTGCGCGTGCGGCACGCAAGCAAAGTGGCCCGAGGAACTGCCGGCCGTGTACAAAACTTATCGATGGCGACTTTGTTTTGTCGGCGTCGCCGCAGTGCTGGCGGCTGCGTCCGCCGATGGACAGTCTGCCACACAAACCGACGCGACCAAGCCGGCTGCCACGCCGACAGCGCAGGCGCCAGAACCGATTTATTGGCGGCAAAACCTGTTCTTGATCCCTTACCAGTGGAGCTCGACCACGGACCCCAGTTCCGCGGAGGCCGTCTGGCTCTATGTGTCGAAGGACCGCGGCGCAAACTGGCAAAAGATTAGCGAGGCCCGGCCTCAGGTCCGCGCGTTTAATTACCATGCCGAGGCCGACGGCGAATTCTGGTTTGCGATTCGCACAATCGACACGCGTGGCCGGTCATGGCCCGACGCTCCGATGCAGGCCGAGCTAAAGGTGATCGTCGACACCACGATTCCGCGATTCGGCGATCTATCGGGAGCGATTCACGACGGCGACACGCTCGACATTCACTGGCAAGTGGCCGATGCGAACTTGGACGGCAGCTCCTGCAAGCTGGAAGTGCAGCCTGATGGCGCGGGCCCTTGGCAAGCTGTTCCGCAGCCCAATTCCGCGCCCATTCGCGACGGCATCGTGGAGGGAACTGCAAACTGGCACTTGCCGGCCGCTTGTCGAACGGCCGCGGTTCGCGCCACCGCGTACGACCGCGCCGGCAACCGCGCTGTGTCCCAGAATAGCATCGGTCTGAATTCGGCCGGACCGAGCCCCACGAGAAGCGCCGCGGAAGAGAACCAGTGGCCGACGCTCATCAGCGGCCGTGGCGA
>DASYDU010000216.1:0-33852 GCA_036499445.1 Lacipirellulaceae bacterium | reverse complement strand
CGATCAACGTCGAACAGATCATTGCCACCGCCAACGCCGCCGCGCCGAAACTGCGAGCCATGGTCTGCGGCATCCTCAAGTACGACGCCACCAAGAAGATTTGACGGGATAACGAGATTGGCAGGATTTACAGGATTCAATTCTTGTTCTGTCGAGTTTGATTATTGATTCACGCGAACCTAATCATCGTGCATTCATCCTGTCGATCCTGAAAATCCTGTTATCCTGTCGAAACACTGTGCGTTATGCTCCACGTTGCCGCTCAAATTGATGAGTCCGCCAAGTTTGTTCGCGGCCGATGGAACGGCTCACCAAAGGCGGGCATCATCTTGGGCTCCGGTTTAGGCGCAGTCGCTGACGAAATCGAGACCGAAGCGGCGATCGATTACGGTGAGATTCCGAATTTCTTGCGGTCGACGGCGGTCGGTCACAAAGGACGACTGCTTTGCGGGCAGCTCGCTGGCGTGCCGATCGTCGCCATGCAGGGCCGCTTTCATTGCTACGAAGGTTATTCTGCCGAGCGGGCCACGTTCCCGGTCCGCGTGATGAAGGCCCTCGGCATCGAACTCCTAATCGTCTCAAATGCGGCTGGTGGGCTGAATCCAAACTATGCGGCCGGCGACGTGATGGTCATCGACGACCATATCAATCTGCTCAACCGCAACCCGCTGGTAGGCGTCAACGACGACAATCTTGGTCCGCGGTTCCCGGACATGTCGTCGCCATACGATCGCCGGCATAGCGATCAGGCGCTGGCAATTGCTCGCCGAGCAGATTTTGCCTGCCATCGGGGAGTATATATCGCGATGCTCGGGCCGACGTACGAGACGCGGGCCGAGATCCGTATGTTACGATATATCGGCGGGGATGTTGTGGGCATGTCGACCGTTCCCGAGGCGATTGTGGCCGCCCACGCTGGGCTGCGCGTGCTGGGCCTTTCGACGATCACCAACGTCTGCTCGCCCGACGCGCCGCACGCCACCAGCGGCGATGAAGTCGTCGCCACGGCCAGCGCCGCCCGCGATAAACTAAAGGCAATCGTCGCCGGCGTGATTACTCAGGAATTTGCCTAAGTTAGCGGCGGGGCTTGCCCAGCACTTTTCGCGATTCGCAATGAACGTCGTCCAACTTATCTCGAAAAAGCGCGACGGCGGCGAGCTCACGTCCGATGAGATCGGCGCGCTGATCGAAGGCTACGTCAGCGGCGACGTCCCCGACTATCAGATGGCCGCCTGGGCGATGGCAGTCTTCCTTCGCGGCATGAACGTCGCGGAAATCGCCGCCCTCACCGAACACATGCTCCACTCCGGCGCGACCTTCAAGTGGCCCACCGGCGAAGCGCCCAAAGTTGACAAGCATTCGACCGGCGGCATCGGCGACAAAGTTTCGCTGCCGCTCGCGCCGCTACTCGCCTGCTGCGACTTGCAGGTGCCAATGATCTCGGGCCGCGGCCTGGGCGCCACGGGCGGCACGCTCGACAAGCTCGAATCGATCTCGGGCTTTCGCACCAATCTCTCGACCGCCGAGATGCAGACCATCACGCGCAGAGTCGGCTGCGTCATCAGCGGGGCAACTGCCGACCTCGTGCCAGCCGACCGCAAGCTCTATGCCCTGCGCGATGTCACGGGCACGGTCCCCTCGATACCGCTGATCACGGCCAGCATCATGAGTAAGAAACTGGCCGAAGGGCTCGATGCGCTCGTGCTGGACGTGAAATTCGGGAGCGGCGCATTCATGAAGACGCTTGACTTGGCCCGCGCGCTCGCGCGTTCGATGGTCGACACGGGAAAGCGAATGGGTGTGCCGACCGTGGCACTCCTTACGGACATGAACCAGCCGCTCGGCCGGACGGCGGGAAACACCGTCGAAGTCGACGAGTCGGTGGCCGTGCTGAAAGCGGCGGGGCCAGCTGATCTCGTGGAAGTCACGCTCGAATTGGGGGCCGAATTGCTCGTGCTTACCAAACGCGAAGCGTCGACCGCGGCCGCCCGCAAACGCTTGGAGAGCCTGATTGCATCCGGCAAGGGTTTAGAGAAGTTTCGCGAAATGGTTGCGGCGCAAGGCGGCAATCTCGACGCGATGCGGCCCGTCGCGCCGGCTCACGACGTCGCGAGCCCGTGTTCCGGGTTCGTTTCGGCGATCAATACCGAGGCGATCGGCATTGTGATTATCGAACTGGGCGGTGGTCGCAAAAAGCTGGGCGACGCCCTCGATCTCTCGGTTGGCATCGAAATGCTTGCTCGACTCGGCGACCGCGTCGAGTCCGGCCAGCCGCTGGCCCGCATTTTTGCGAAACCGAACGCTGCCGCCCGCGTGGAGGAAGACTTGCTCGCGGCCATCACGATCGGCGACAATCCAGTTAAGCCGCCGCCACTTATCGCCGAGCGAATCTCATGAACCAGCGCGACCGCAAAGAACTGATCGAAGCAGCGCTCGAGGCGCAAAAGCGATTCTATGCACCGTATTCCAACTTTCCGGTTGGGGCGGCTATCCGCGCGGCCAGCGGCAAGATCTATCTGGGCTGCAACGTCGAAAACGCCTCGTTCGGCCTTACTAACTGCGCCGAGCGCGTCGCGGCGGGGACGGCCGTGGCCGCCGGCGAACGAGAATTCGTGGCCGTTGCGGTGGCGAGCCGCGGCGGGGTTTCGCCCTGCGGGGCTTGCCGGCAATTCCTGGCCGAATTTAGCCCCAATGTGCCGATCGTGATGGTCGACTCGCTCCAGCCGGACGTCATTCACGAGGCGACACTCGACCAACTCCTACCCGGCCGGTTTGATGGAGCGGGACTGGATCGCAGCACATGAGCTAAGGAGCGGTCGTTTTCCTAAGAAACTCCGCCAAGCCGCGGCCAAGCCCTTCGATCGAGGCCTGCATCTTTTCGTCCTTCAGACGGCCATTTTCTCCAATCGCTTGATGCGCTGTCGGCACCGCGATCTGCGCCGGCAACACCACGACGCCGATGTTGCCCAGAATCGAGCGAACCGTAACCAATCCCCGTATTCCGCCCAACGCTCCCGGTGACGCACTTATCAGCGTCGCCACCTTACCTTTGTAGGCCGCGAGACCACCTTCGCCGGGCGCTTGGCGCGACACCCAATCAATCGTGTTCTTCAGTAGCGGCGTGATCGAGCTGTTGTACTCCGGACACGAGACTAGCAGCCCCTGGTGTTCGATAAACAGCTTCTTCAGGGCGATGGCCTTCTCCGGCAATCCCTTTTCCGCTTCCAGGTCTTGATTGAAAAGCGGCAGTTCGTAATCGGCCAAATCAATGAGCGTGACGTCCGCGCCCGCCTGTTTTGCACCGCCGGCCGCGATCGCTACCAGCTTCTTGTTAAACGAGTCGCGCCGGGCGCTGCCGGCAAACGCCAGAATCCTTGGTTGAGTCATTTTGCTCCTCTTCAATCGCCTGCGGCCATCAAACCAAGTTCTGACTGGCCGCCTGAGTATGGCGGGCGACATCGACCGCTTCTAGCGAGGCAAGATAGGGCAGATTGCGATACATATCCTCGTAGTCCAGGCCGTATCCAACCACGAACTCATCCGGGATGTCGAAGGCCACGAAGTCTGGGTTGTAATCGACCTCTTGCCGCGCTTTCTTCCGTAGAAGCACGGCCGAACGCAGCGACGCTGGCCGAAAATCCTGCATCTTCTCGAGCACCCGCAGCAGTGTGTGCCCGGTGTCGAAAATGTCGTCCACCAACAGCACATCGCGTCCCGAAATGTCGAGCATCAGCTCGGAATTGATCACTAGATCGCTCCGCGTAGTTGTCGCACCGCGGTAGCTGCTGGCCTGCAGCACGCCAACCCGCATCGGCACGTCAATCATCCGGATCAAATCGGCCATCAGCACGATGCTGCCCGTGAGCACGCCGATGATCGTCAGTGGCCGGCCTTGGTAGCAGGCGGCGATCTCGTCCGCCATCCGCGTCACGCCGTCGTGCAACTCTTCCTTGCTGAGCAAAACCTTCATGGTTTCTCCTGAGATTGGATCACCCCTCTCCCAGACCTTCACCCCGTCGGGTGACGGTAAACGTGAGGGTGCTGGTGCTATTCCGGCACCGTATTGAAGATCCGGTCGCCGGCATCGCCCAGCCCGGGCACGATAAACTTCCTGTCGTTTAGATCGGGGTCGATCTGGCAGACGTAAATCTGCGAATCGGGAAACTCCGCTTCAACCGCCTTCACGCCCTCTTCGGCCGCGATCAGCGACAAGAGTTTCACTTGCGGTACGCCCCACTGCCGCAGCGTCGTGAGCGCCGCCACCACTGACCCGCCCGTGGCCAGCATCGGATCGAGAATCAGCGCCACGTCGACCGGCCGCTCCTCCGGCAATTTGCTGTAATATTTGATGGGCTTGGCGGTCTCTTCGTCGCGGTAAAGCCCGAGATGCCACACCTCGGCGGACGGAATTAGTTCCAGTACCGGCTCAACCATGCCGAGCCCCGCTCGCAGAATCGGCACCAGGCCGATCCGCTGCGCCAGCTGATGGCCGCCGGTCTTGGTCAAGGGCGTTTGCACGGTGACCACGTTCGTCCGCAAGTCCTTCGTCGCTTCGTAGGCCAAGAGCGATGCCAGCCGATGGACCAATTGCCGAAACTCGGGCGGCGGTGTCGACTTGTCGCGGAGCCGCGTCAGATGACATTGAATTAGCGGATGCTGAACTTCAAACACGCCGTTCATGATCGACTCCGTGGTGGCCGCCACATCGGCAGCACTCTGGAGGCGACTCGACTCAGTGGCCAAAGTGACGGACATGGGCTCATCCTTTCTCCACGCACGATTTGCCGACTGAAACCGCCCCGTCTATCCTGCGCCTTACCCGGCCCGGCAAGGGCGTCGATGAGCGAATCCAAGCTCATCGGGGGCACGTGGCCTTCATTCTAACCCAGCGCCAGGTGGCTGAGAAGAATCCGGCCCCGGATCGGCGCCGGAATCTATTCCGAAACCCAAGTCGGGTTGCCAAACGATCGTGCTAATCGCCGTAGCCGTGCGGATGAGACTTATGCCAGCGCCAAGCCGACTCGATCAGAGTCCGCATGTCCTGATGCTTGGCCTCCCAACCCAGCTCACGCCGGGCCGCGGACGGATTGGCCACCAGCTCGGGCGGATCACCCTCGCGGCGGGCGACGGCTCGCGTCGGAATCGCGTGGCCCGTCAGCGCCCGGCAAATATCCACGACCTCCTGCACGCTGGCACCGCGGCCGGTGCCCAAATTGAGCTTGAGCGCCGTGCCGTCGCCCAGTTTCTCCAGCGCGAGAAGATGGGCGGCCGCCAAGTCGTCCACATGAATATAGTCGCGGACGCAAGTGCCGTCGGGCGTAGGATAATCCGTGCCGAACACGTCGACCTGCTCCCGCTGGCCCAGCGCCACCTGTAGCACCAGCGGAATGAGGTGTGTCTCCGGATCGTGGTCTTCGCCGATGGTGCCGTCGGCCGCAGCCCCGGAAGCATTGAAGTAGCGGAGCGCCGCGTAGCCCAGGCCGTAGGCATTCGCATAGTCGGCGAGCGCATGCTCAATGGCCAGTTTTGTAAACCCGTACGGACTGATGGGGTGCTGCGGATGATCTTCGGCAATCGGCACCTTGGTCGGAATCCCGTACGTTGCGCAGGTGCTGGAGAACACGATCCGCCTGACATCGGCCGCCCGCATCGCGTCCAACAGCGCCAGCGTGCCCACGATGTTGTTGTGATAATATTTCGCCGGCTCGCGGACCGAGACGCCCACGTACGCAAACGCGGCAAAGTGCATCACCGCGGTGATTCGATTCGACCGGAGCACCTCGGTGATCGTCGCTTGGTCGAGCAAATCGGCGACCACGAGCGGCAACTTGCCCACCGCCGCCCGGTGCCCTTCGGCCAAATTGTCGACGACCCACACGTCGTGGCCACTCGCGGCGAGCGATTTGGCGGCGTGCGAGCCGACGTATCCGGCCCCGCCGGTGACAAGTATGCGCATTTTCCAGGCTCCGTTTAATGCAAATCGGGCGATGTCGAGGCGCAGCGGGCGTATCGCTTCTGTGACCGAATCGTTGGCGCCCCAACCCCCAGCCCCCAAATCCCAAGCCCCTAGATTATGACTTGCGATACGTCGGTCGCCCATGCCCCCGGCGACGAGCCTCGGAAAATATACGTCTCGCGACCGGTGCGCCCGCGGTACTCGCGGGCGATTTCGTCGATCAAGGGATCGGCCTCGGCCCGGCCCAACACACAGACCGTCCCTCCGCTGCCGCCGCCCGTGATCTTTGCTCCAAACAGGCCGCGCTCCGGTCCATGTTGGCGAACCAATTCCACAAGCAGATCGGTGCCGTCGGATCCTAGGCCACACGCCGAGTAGCTTTCATGTGCGGCATACATCAGTTCGCCCATCTCGCAGAGCGCCTCATGTGTGACCGCTCCCCGCAACAATTCGCGAAACCGGTGGACGCGGTGATTCTCGCCGATCGGATGAAATGTCGGCTCTCGGACCGCGTAGATCCGCTCGCGATCGACCTGGGTCACCGCATCGGTCGTGCCGCCGTACCGATTCAAGAATTTGCCGCCCGACATCTCGCGCGGAACCAAGTCGGCGAACCGACTTTGAAACTCGTCGGGCGTCATATTTGCCAAATAGCCATGCCAATGTGGATCGTCAATCGACACCTGCCCCGCGGCGCCCCCGCTTGCCGGTTTTGCTTTCAGGCCTGCTGCATCGGCGATGATGCGATAGCCCATGAACGCGCCGATGCGAACCGAGGTGTAATCGGAGCCCGACACCGCGTGTCGAATTCCCGAGTCGATGCCCCAAAACGTGACGCCGTGGGGAATCGCCACATAGCCTTCAACTGTCGCCGGTTGGCACAGCAGCGCAAGAAGCTGGTTCTTCGTGCCCAGCGACGACGTCATCTGGTCCATAATCCCGCAAGGGGCGCCAACGATCCGATTCTCGGCGAGCTGGCAGAGCCGGCCCAATTCTTCGCCGCTGAGTTCCTGACCCGCGAGCGCCGCGACCGCCCGCATGGCCGCCACTTCCACGGCCGCCGACGAGCTGACTCCTTTTCCTTCCGGCACGCGCGAATCGACGAGAATTCGTAGCCCGGCCGCGATCTGCGCACCGGTCTCACGCGCGAGCACCAAGACGGGCCCGACCAGATAAGCGGCCCAGGCCGCATCGCGGTCGGCGCGCAATCGGTTGCGGGCCGTCTCATAATCGCCGCCGAGAAGTTCCCGCCAAGCATCGGCCGCAACCTTCACTTGCCGCGCCGCATCTCCGGCCAGCTCAGTAACAGTCACCAAGGTCACGCCCGGATCGCTCGAGGCCTGCATCGCCACCGTTGCCGCTTCCTCGATCGGCATTTCTAGCACGAGTGAGCCGCTGTAGTCGGCGATGCCGCCGATCACATCAAGCCGGCCCGGTGCGCGGGCCACGTAAACAGGCGATTCGCGCGTAAACAGCTCGCCAGCCGGCGATTGGGCTCGGTCGACAACAGACCGGAAACGAGCAGTGATTGCGGCCGTCGTCGTCATCGCGAAGATGGAACAAATCCTATAGTGGCAAGGCCAGCCATTTCCTGCGAGCATACATCAACAGACCGCATCCGCCAATCAGCGCGAGCAGGATTGAAGTCGGCTCAGGCACGCCTGCCGTCACCATCGCCGGCGGCACGTTCGACGCCAACAAAGTGGCAGTATAGTCGGTCGTGCCTTTAGCTATCGACACCTTGTAGGTGCTTCCGCCCGCCGTGAGCAGATAGTCGCCGTAATAACCGTTGAAACTAATCGCCCCGTTGGCGTCGGCAGTCGCGGTGAGCTGCGTCGTCCAACCATCGTTGACGTTGCCGTCCCAATCCTGAATTCCAAGTTGATCCTGCCAGATCTTGCCGGCCTGAGTGAGCGTCATATTCGCCCAGTTGCCTTTTGAGATTGTATAGAGCGCTCCGTTCGGCGCGAATTGGCTGCTGCCGTTGTCCTCCTTGACCCAGTACCAGTTCGAAAACCCGATCGATCCGGGATTACCAAACATCAACCGCATCTCTTCTCCGAGGATCCGCGCCGAGTCGCTCGTCGACACAGCCGTGTACGTGCCGAACTCGCTCAATTGAGTTGGCAGCCCAGTGACGTTATAGGTCTGCAATCCGGAAATCACGGTCGCGGCGCTGTGGTCCGACGCTTTGGCGGCGTAATCCTCCAGGTCGATGCCGCCGATGACCGAGCCGTATCCTCCCGACTGAATCGCTTCGATGACTTTCATGTATCCTGCCGTGGCATATCCTTCCAGGCCGCCGTAATCGTTCACCATGAGCTTCATGTTCCCGCCGGCCGTTTTCACGGCGGCAGCCGCCTCGCTGTAAATCGACGCAATACCATTCGCGCCATACTCGTTCCAGTAACTCGTCTTCGGCCCGTTTTGTCCGCCGTTAAACGGCTCGTTGTAGACATCGACTTCGCCGAACTTATTGGCCTCGCCGCCGATGTAGTAGCCGATGCGCGAACTGATCGCCTTCCTCAGATCGGACGTGTTGCGCTTGCTTTTGAGCGAGTTGACCCAATTCGGCTGCTGATCGTCCCAAAGCATGTTGTGGAGCCGGGCCGTCATGCCATGAGCAGCGGCATACGCGGCAAGCTGGTCAGCTTCCTGCATTGTCGGCACACCGCGAGTCTCCTCCGTGTCTTTCCACATCTCGTTGCCTGTAGCAAGCGCCGTGAAATTCTGATTGACCTTGGCCTGAAAATTCAGCGCGGCCGCGCTCGTGCCGGTGAGATTGCTCTGCATCGTGTAGTCGATGGCCGCACCCCAATCAAAGCCAATCCGCGTCAGGCTGACGCCGACCTGCGTTCCGGCCGCCAAGCCCGGAAGTGCAACTGTGGCCGACCCTTTCCGGTAGTTGGCGATGTAAGTATCCGAGGCTGCCAGCGCGTTGGCACTGCTGTTGGTGTTCGAGACCGTCGCCCCAGTGATGGTCATGTTGTTGATTTTGAGGGCTCGCGACGTGGCGGCTACGTCGTTATTAAGTTCGGTCCGCACAAAAAAGGTTCCGGCTGGCAGCGAATAAGTGTGGCTGTAGCTGCCGGTCCCCGGTTTTACGTCGAAGCCGGCATTTGTGTCGGCAACCACGATGTTCATATTCGGGTCGATTCCGCCGCTGGCGGTCCCAGCGGCACTCACGCCTATTGTGACGTCACCGGGGGCAGCCAATGTAATATAGGTGCCCAAATATCCGTCGCGATCGAGTGTCCAGGCCGTTCCAGAAGCGCTCCCGGTGGAGCGGAGCGCAAAGGCGTTGCCATTGAGCACGGCGCCGCTCGCCGTCGGCACAAGCAAGCCCAGCACAAACAACAATGATGAAATCGTACGCATGATTCGTACTCCGAGGTGCATTGCTAATAGGACATTGAGAATCAAGGCGGCCACTCAGATCGCGAGACCTTTGCCGCCGAAATCAACTCGTCGGGCAACGGCCGGACCAACGCCATGCGCCGGACCGTCATCGAGCGACGGCCGCGATACTTCGACGCTGTCCACTTGGAGAACGAAAGGCTTCTCTCAATTCGCGATGAGCGTCTGCTCAAAATTTGCGGCGAGCAACGCGTAGCTCTCTGATGAAAGGTCGGCGTTGAATCGCTGCTAGCTAACAACGTGTGACACGATTTGTTCAGCTTCGCGCGAACATACCACACATAACGCCAGGCTAAGAGAAGCAAAAAAAGAATTTTCTTGCAATCCGATTGGTCTACGCGGCTTGCTTGACAATTAGTGTCAACGCACTCTACTCATAATTCCCGAGCTACCTATTTGCCGACGTCTCTACGTTGTCTGCATGCGATAGACGTTATGGGTGATATTGGATGAATGAGTAATATATGAGGTATATATTCGGCTTAGAAGAATAAGGCGAATAAGCGCTTTTTTGTGAATTGGAAGCATAGATAGCTTGAGTTGTTTCGGGGGCGCAAAGAAAAGCAGCCGACCATGCGTACCATCTTCGCATCATCACCGTGCGTCGCCGACGTGCGTGTGAATCGCTGAACGAATTGTGCGGTCTTGAACGCAATCTAGAGCGTCAGCGGCGCCGTCGCGGTCGTCGTCATGCTTGCACAAGCGCGCGAAAATCGCTGGACCTTACCGGTTGTGCCAAACGTTTCGCGCGGTGACCCCACGTCGCCCCGCCGAGCGCGTAAACACGATCAGAATTGGGAGATAACGCGCACTTGGACGCCGAACTAGCTAATGAGTGCATGCAAATGTAGGAATACTCCCTTTGTGGCAATCCGACACGCCGTGGTGTTTGCGCCGCTGGAGCTCTCCCTGCCTGAATTGAACGATACTCGGAGTCTGATGAGAACATCTGTTCTAACCTTTGGTCTGTCGAAACGATGGAGCACGTGCAAGTTGCTCGCATCATCGCTGTTTGCCTGCGCGACGGTGTCCAGCGTGACGTTGGCGCAGCCGCAACCGACCACGGTCGACCCGCAGTCCAAGCGAGCTGTTCAGGCTGTGCCCTTGCCGGCCAATGGCGCCGAGGACCAGACTTCGTGGATCATTCAGCCAGACGTGCCGCGGATTCCCAAGCTCGCGGGCGTCGACGCGAAATTGCCGCCGCACATTGAGCGGCGGATGAGTTACGCCTTTGACCTAGCGCAGCGCGGCGCGATCTACACTTCTAATTCTGAATTTCGGTCGGTGCTCGGTCTGTGCGCGCTCGAGCTGGACTCGCGCGAGGGAGGCGTCCGCCACCGCGAAGCCCTTCGCCAAGGATTCACTGCCCTGGACCAATCCGACGATTTTGAAGTCACACAACTCAACCGGCGCGACCTGGCGAACGCCGTTACGATGGCCGGCGGCGATGGCACCGGCCAAAGGAACTCCAACTCGCCGCAAGCAGTCGACCCAATTCAAGCCGTGCAGATCCGGTACACCTATGCCGAGCAGCAATTGGCCTACGCCTGCCAAGGATTGCCGGGCGCTTCCTTGGCGTTTTACGGTTTGGGCAGAACCATGGTCGATCCAGGTTCTCACACGGCCAACTCCGTCGCGAAGGCAGCCGTCCTCCAGCAGACCGCGCTCGAGATTGCCCCGCAAAACGTCTTGGCCGGCAACGAGCTGGGCGTCTTGCTGGCCGAGCACGGCCAATTGGACGAGGCCGAGAAGATGTTTCGGCAATGCGTCGCGACCGACGCAACGCCCGAAGCGTGGCGCAATTTGGCCGTCGTCTACGCTCGCAAGGGCGACCAAGCGTCGAGCCGGTCCGCGCGAGCCGCGGGCGAAGCGTTGGCAAAGACGGGAGGGACGGCGACAAGGCTACAAGGTGGAGAAACTGTGGCAAACGCCACGCCGGTAACGGGCGCCGTCAAGCAAACCCAGTTCGTCAACAATGACGCGACGTCAAATCAATTCAAAGACGGCAGCGATGGTGCTGCTGATCCCGCGAAATCGCAATCGAAACCCGGCCTGATGGAACGACTGAACCTGTCCTCAATGCTGCCGAGCATCCTGCGCCACTAAGCACGAGTGCCCCATGTCAACGAAGTTTCCGGCCAATGACGTAGCTAAAGGGAAGGTCCTTTGCATGTCCAAACGATCCTATTTCAGGAACATCGCCTGGATTAGCCACGCGTGTCGATTTGTATTTGCCGCCGGGCTGATCGCGCTGAACCTCGAAGCGGCGTCGGCGCAATCGTCGGTCCGCGTGATCGGCGTTGTGGATAACTCGGTTGCCTCCCAGTCGCAGCCCGCCGGCGTACCCGCCAACTCCGCCGGATCAACATCCACCGCCGCCACGCAAGCCGCAAACAAGTCGCCCGTCGCCACGGATCCGCTACAGCAAGACACGCTCCGAGAACAATTCGACACCGCGAAGAATGCGGTTAAGCCATTGCCGTCGCCGCGCTGCGTGACAACGTCGGTCGAGCCCATCGTGTCGATGTCGCCGCCGGCCACTCCACAACCAGCGTTGCCAGTTGTCACGAATATTGTGCAAGCGCCGTCCACGACTCCGGCCAACGCGAGCAAACCCACCGTGGCCGCCGCGCCGTCGCTGCCAGGGCCAGTTGGAAAAGAAGCGCCGGCAGTTTCACAGGAGATGGTTTCTCCACAGGCGGTGATGCATTACGCCGACGTGAAAGTATCCGAGCCGGTGGCAAGTCCACCAGTATCGGCGCCGGGCACAACGTCGCTCAACAGCTCCGCGTTTGTTGCCGCCAAGCCAAGTCAATCGGCAATTGCAATTCTCGTTGCCTCGGCGACCAAGGAACGTCATGAACCGATATTGGCAAATTTGGATGCCGCCCGCCCGCTGAGCTCGGGCTACAATTCGCCCATGATCTCGCCGACCAGAGGCCCCAGCTACGTCGCTTTGGCGCCCAAACAGCCCGAATCAATGCTTTATGCGGACAGCAAATCCGCGATCGCTCACGATGGGTCGATGCCCGCCGCCAGTGCCGAAACGCTCGTCGGCCAGGAACCCCAACCAGGGCCGTACAACGGTCAGGGACCACTCGCCTATTCCTCATGCAACAGCTGCCCGACGCCAGGGTTTGGCTGCGCATATGGCCCGGGCCAATCCGGGTCGCCGGTCATTTGCGGCGTCAACTGCGGAGCGTGCGGCGCGCCGTGCTGCTCGACGTGGTGTGACGCCAAATGCATTCCTTGGTCCCTATTTGGGCCTGGCGAGTACGTCGGGCCGGCACGAACCGAACACGTCTCGACCTACTACCTCCGCGTCAACGACTTAATCAAGCTGACCTTCATTACCTCGCATACGAGAATTAACGATCAATACCGCATTCGTGTCGGCGATCGCCTGAAGATTGAATGGTTGCGGCTCGAATCGGGCAAAGACGCCTCGCTCGACCGCGAAATGCTGGTCCAGCCGGACGGCACGGTCACCTTGCCACTGGTCGGGCAGGTGGACGCCTCTGGAAAGACCATCGATGCCTTCCGCGAAGACGTCATTAAGCTCTTCAGCAAATATCAGAAGGAACCGCAAATCACGATCACGCCCGTCGAAATCAACACGGATCTGCAAGATATCATTCGGGCAGTTACGGGGATCTCGGGTTCCAACGGACAAGCCCAGGACTTCCGGGTGACTCCCGAAGGAACGATACAGGCGCCCGGCCTGGGCTCGGTCTTCGTGCAGGGTCTGACGCTGGATGAATTACGTAGCGAGCTCGAGGCCCGCTATGCCGCGACTTTTGGCCCTGGATTGCTCGTTTCCCCGTCGCTCACCGATCGGGCCACCACCTACGTCTTTGTCGGCGGCGAGGTGAGAAACCCGAATCGATATACCCTCGAGGGACCGACCACCGTCATGCAGGCAATTACGCTCGCCGGTGGTTGGAATGTCGGTGGCAATACACGACAAGTGGTCGTGTTTCGACGGGATGAAAATTGGTGCCTGAAGGCCACCAAGATCAATCTTCGTGCCCCGCTATATGGCCAGGATCCTTGCCCCTGCAACGACACGTGGATACGCGACAACGACTTGGTGATCGTGCCCAAGGAACGCATTCTTTGCGCGGATGACGTGATCAACCTCTACTTCACGCGTGGCGTCTACGCCGTGTTCCCGATCACATTCGTCAAGGACTTCTCATCCGGAAGCGCGATCACCCCCATCCCGTAAAGATTGAGTTCGCCGCTAAAGCGCTAGGCGGGGGGTCTGAGCCGGCCGCGGAGGTTCTGCGATTCTTCTGCCCGAATCGAGTGGCCCCGGCTATTTGAGCCCGCATCGCGTCGTGAATTCTGGGGATATGGGACCGCCTGGCCCTAAGCTTTCTGCCTGTTCTGCGGCCCAGCTCGCTCTCGGCAACGATCGCACTCACTGCGACTCGCCACATCTCGCCCCGTACGCGACTTCAGCTTCCGCTGTATCGCTTAATTCCTAAGCGGTTTAGCAGCCAGAACTCGGGCCGGTGGCCGCAAAGCGCCCCGACGGTCAATATTTGCGTTGTCTGCAAATTATACAAAGCCTACATAAACTTTTCGATACAGGAAGGATGCGTGGTGAGGCACGAGCCCTGCGATCAGAAAATACATAGATTACGATGAATACGCGCACTGCGGCGAAGACGCCCTATTAGCCCTTTATGCAAACGACGGAACCTCCCACCTGAGAATTGGACCGCCAGATAGCGGGGACAAATGATAAATTGCGCAGTCTACATAGATTAGGTAAACACGTACAGCGCAAAATGCCTAGAATGCACGTACTGAGAGGTATAAAAAAAATAGTGATTAAAAAACGAATAAGGGTATTGGCTGGTTTGCGATGAATGAGTAGAGTAATTCGATTGAAACGACTACGATCTATGCGTTGCTGATGTCTCTTTGAGTTGACGGCATCGCTGGCGGCAAGCATTCGTACGAATTACCGAGCGAGGAGCATTCGTTTCGAGAAGTTGGCGCTGGTCGCGTCTTTACCTATGGACGCACGAGGACGAGACCACATTTTCACCTTGGACACACTCCCATGACTACCACCAAGTCGAATCGCATCACGCCTCGTGAAGTGGCCCGCGTTCTCTTTCGTCATTCGCGCAAGATGACGCTCATCTTCTGTGGAGTTCTTGCTCTGACACTTCTGACGATTGCCTTCTATCCGCGTTCATATACGTCGGAAGCGAAGCTCGTCATCCGAGTCGGGAGGGAAAGCGTGGCACTGGACCCGACGGCAACGACCGGTCAAACGATTCCGCTACAGACGACCCAGGACGTTGAAGTCAATCTGGCGATCGATATGCTCAGTAGCCATGAGGTATTGCAACATGCGGTCGATACGGTTGGCGCGCAGCGGATACTTGGTAAGTCTTCGGTCGACAATTCTCCGTCCTCCGGTACGGATCAGACGGTCGCGCAGTCGACCCCAGCCGCGGACGACGTCAGCTGGATGACCACGATATTACGCGGTCTTCGGATATCTGACCGCGTGCCGGACGGCGATTTGGCGATTCGCAAGCTCAGCAGCAGTTTACGCGTCTGGGCACCAAAACAGTCGACGATTATTACCGTCGGCTATGCTGCGTCTTCGCCCGAGCTGGCGCATGATATCGTTAAGGCCGTCACCGATGCCTTCCTGGAAGAGCATTTGCAACTAAATGAGGCGGACGGCTCCGTCAACTTTTTTGCCGAGCAGGTCGACAAGCTGCATCAAGAGCTCATCGCCAAACAGGCGGAATTGCGCGATCGGAAAAACACGTTTCAGTTGACCGCTGGAAACAACCATCCCTCCATGTTGGAGAAGTCGCGCGACGCGCTCCGGGAAAAAGTCTCGGAGCTAGCCACGCAAGAAAGTGATTTGAAGTCGCGCTACACCGACGAGTATCCGCCGCTCAAAGAGCTGCGGCGGCAGAAAGCAGAGGCCGAATCGGCTCTGGTCGCGATTCCCGCGACGCTTTCAGAGACAACCGACGCAACCGCAAGCACCAGTCCTGCCGCTGCCGCTCCGGGAACCGACGGAAAATTGTACGCCGAGGTGCAAAAGCTCAACGACCAGGAGTTGCAACTTGCCCAATTAGATCGTGACGTGCAACTGCTTGATGGCAAATATCGGATGCACGTGGAAAAGCTCGAGCAGGCGCGTGTGAACGAGGCGATGGGCCGCGAACGGATCACCAATATCAAGGTTGCGCAGCCAGCCACCTTTGTGGCCAAAGCAACCTGGCCGGATAAGCGGTTGTTGCTGGCGTTCGGTTTGATAGTTGCCGTCTGCGGCGCGTTTGGCGGCGCCTTCCTCGCCGAGGGACTGGACCAGACTTTGAGCACCAGTGATCAGGTCGAGGCTCAACTTGGCCTGCCGGTGTTGCTTTCCTTGCCGTATCGCAAGCGGCGCAAGCAACCGATGGCGACTGCTAATAACGGCCACAACAACGGCAATGGCAAATCGAAGGGCGACGCTCACGACCAAAACGGCCATCAATCCGTCGGCAACTACGGACCGCTGCTCCGCGAGTTGCTGCCAACGAACGGAAATGGCAACGGCAATGGACATCGCCATGCCAAGAGTGTCGGCGTCGTCGGCTGCGATACCTCAAAGCAACGCAGTCGCGTGGCCGCTGAATTGGCTATTCGCGCTTCACGCTCTGGAACAGAGCCGGTGCTGCTGATCGATGCCGACAGCCGCTACCGGCGTGTTGCCAAACGATTTAATCTCAATGGCTCGGCCGGCTGGCAAGAAGTATTGGCCGGCACGGCCGACGCGGAAAGCTGCGTCCACCGGTCGCAGTCCGACAATCTCGCCGTGATGACCGCTGGCGGAACCAATGGCGTCTCGCCGACGACGAAGCCGGCGACCGGCGTTCAACAGCAACTCGAAGATATCAAGACGGATTACGGCTTGATTGTGGTGGACTTGCCCCCTGCCCGCGAGCTCGAAGCGCCCTCGGCAGCCGCCGAGTGGCTCGACGAAATGGTGCTAGTCGTCGAAGCCGAGCGGACGCGGACGCAGTCTGCGCAACACGCCAAAGAAGTTTTGGAACGTGCAGGCGTTCGTTTAACGGGGGTCGTGTTGGCGAATCGCCGCCAGCACGTCCCGCGCTGGCTCTATCAACGACTGTGATTCATTGCGGTTGTCGGGGGACGCCGGACGGTTGTGTGGTCGGATCGACGCAACTTTGATTTACACCTGCGGCCGAGCGCCGTTGGACGGAGTTCAACTTACCATGGCACAAAGTATTGCCTGGTTTTGGCGCGCACTCGTCAAAACCTCCAAGTCGGCCTGCGGCGCCGGCCACATTATGCCGCCGGCGGTTCTCCGCCGAGTGCTCGCCGGCGAACGCGCGCGTGCGGACCGGGGCCGGGAAGAACTTTGCGTCGTGACATTTCGCGTGAATTCCGCTTCGCGACAACGCGAGTTGGCCAAAGTCGTCTCAGAGTGGCTTGGTCAGACGGATCACGGCATCAATCGTGCGGGCTGGCTCAGCCGCGAACGTCTCGCCCTAGTGCTCCCTGCGACAAGTGATGAGGCGGGCCGTGCGATTGCCGAGACCCTAATTACCGCTGGCGGCGACGGCAAGCGGTCGGCCACGTGGCGCGTCGACGTTTATCCCCACAAGCAACGCCAGCGAACGCGAGGGCACCGCGCTTCTCACGGCGAGCGACCGCTTCGGGCAATGTCGATCGGAGACGAAATCGGAAACTGCTCGGTATTGACCGACGCGCCGGTAGCAGTTTTGATCGACGACTGCGTGGACACTCCTCCGCAAACCTGGCACACAGCCGACTCTCGCATTGCGCCGTATATCCAAAAAGTCACGATCTGCGCTTGCCCGCCCTGGAAGCGAATCCTTGACGTCCTCGGAGCCGGCGCCGGATTGCTGTTATTGGCGCCGATCTTGTTGGCAGTCGCCGCCTATATCAAGTGTGTCTCCCGAGGGCCAGTGTTCTTTCGTCAGCGACGATATGGTTTGGCTGGGCGGCCATTCACGCTCTGGAAGTTTCGCTCGCTCGAAACCGATGAAGCGGCCAGCACGCAATGCTCTCACGTCATCGACCTCATGGCCAGCGACCTACCGCTTGAAAAGCGCGATTCAAATCTGGCCGTCATCCCGGGCGGTACGCTGCTGCGGAGATTGGGTCTCGACGAACTGCCGCAATTAATCAACGTCCTCAGGGGCGAAATGAGTCTGGTCGGTCCACGGCCCGACGTGGTCCCGTTTCAAAACTATGCCGTCTGGCAGCGGCGTCGCTTCGACGTTGTGCCAGGAATTACCGGCTTATGGCAAGTCAGTGGCAAAAACCAAACGACGTTTTGCACGATGATGCGGCTGGATATTGCCTACGTGCGTCAACGTAGTCTGCTGCTCGATCTGATGATCTTGTTGCGGACAATACCAACAGTGCTGTCGAAATAACAACGTTGGATAACGCCAGACAGCTAAAAAATCAGGGCAAAGTTTGATCCCGGTCGAATGCGTGGTCAGCGCGGGCGGCGAGCGGGGTCGGAAATCAAGTTGAGGATGCGACATGATTCGAATCGGAGTGATTGGCCTGGGATATTGGGGTCCCAATTTGGTCCGCTGTTTTCAGGATTTCCCGGAATGCCAGGTGGCGTACATCTGCGATCGCGACACGAATAAGTTGCGCCAAATCTGCGAGCGTTTTCCGGAAGTAATCGGCACCACCGAAGACTCGGACGTATTGCGTCGCGGGCGGGTGGATGCGGTCGTGATTGCTACTCCCACCAAGACACACTACCGGCTCGCCAGCCGTGCGCTCGACCAGGGGCTTCACACCTTCGTCGAGAAGCCGCTTGCGACCAGCGGTCGAGAGTGCCTGAGCTTGATCGAACAGGCGGAAGCCAATAATTGCACGCTGTTCGTCGGCCACGTTTTTCTCTATTCGGCCGCCGTCGCCAAACTCAAGGAAATTGTTTCACGCGGCGAATTGGGAGACATTTATTACATCAGCTCTACGCGGCTCAACTTGGGCCCGGTCCGTCACGACGTCAACGCTCTCTGGGACTTGGCGCCCCACGATACGTCGATCATCCTCGAACTGATGGGCAAATCGCCGATCAGCGTGAGCTGCTCCGGCCTGGCCTACTTGGACCGCGAGATCCACGACGTTTGCAACCTGACGATGCGGTTCGCCGACAATCGAATCGGCATCGTGCACGTCAGCTGGCTCGACCCCCACAAACGCCGCGTCATGACGATCGTCGGCAGCAAAAAAATGGCAGTTTACGACGACATCGAGCCGCTCGACAAAATCCGCATTTACGACAACGGCGTCGAGCCCGCCGCGAGCCCCAGCACGTTTGGCGAGTTCCTCTACAGCTATCGCTACGGCGACATCCTCAGCCCGCGGATCAAAGAGGTCGAGCCGCTTCGGGCAGAGACTCGCAGCTTCATTGAGGCGATCCTCTCCGGCAAACCGGCAAAGACCGACGGCTGGAACGGCCTCCGCGTCGTCGAGGTGATCGAGGCCGCGGATATTTCGCTCCGCGACAGCGGCGGTCATGTTCTGATCGAGCGTCCCAAACCGACAATTCCGCAACCACGCAACGGGCAACTCTCCAATGGCATGCCGCTAGCTGCCGCCGCGAGCGATTGAAATGAATGAAAGATATTATCATCCGACCGCATTGGTCGAATCGACGCTGATCGGTGCCGGCACCCGTGTCTGGGCTTTTGCGCACGTGATGTCCGGAGCCCGCGTCGGCTCCAACTGCAACCTGGGCAATCACACATTCATCGAATCGGGCGCATCGATTGGCAACAACGTGACGCTCAAAAACAACGTTTGCGTTTGGCTGGGCGTAACGCTCGAAGACGACACATTCATCGGGCCAAGCGTCGCCTTTACTAACGATCGCGTGCCGCGATCGCCGCGAATGCCTCAGGTCCGCCGGCGGTATGAGCAGACCGAACGCTGGATGTTGCCGACGGTTATCGAGCGCGGGGCCTCGATCGGCGCCAATGCCACGATTCTCCCCGGACTGCGCGTCGGGCGATACGCGATGGTCGGCGCCGGCGCGTTGGTCACGGCCGATGTCCCGCCGTTCGCATTGGTGATCGGATCGCCTGCCCGCTGGGTTGCCGATCTTTGCCGCTGCGGACAAAAACTCAATGAATCTTACCAGGCGGCCACTTGCGCATCTTGTGGCGAAACTCCGGAGATGCGCTGCCACCATTCAGAATTGGAGACTGTTGCGCTATGACGATTCCGTTTCTCGATTTGAAAGTCAGGGACCCTAAGTTGCGTCGCGAGCTATCCGCGGCCATCGAACAAGCCGTCGACGATGCTCAGTATATTCTCGGCTCTCAAGTCGCCGACTTCGAACAGGCCTTTGCCGATTTCAGCGGCGCCGCGCATTGCGTGGGCGTGGCCAATGGCACTGAGGCGCTTCACCTGACGCTGCGGGCGCTCGACGTCGGCCCCGGCGATGAAGTGATAACTTCCGCCAATACATTTGTCGCCACAGCTCTGGCAATCGCCTACACCGGTGCAACGCCCGTGCTGGTCGACGTCGACCCGAGCGATTATCTGATCGACGTCGAACTAATCGAGCGCGCAATTACGCCGCGGACCAAGGCCATCTTGCCCGTTCACCTATACGGCCAACCGGTCGACATGCACGCAATTCTCGAGATTGCTGAGCGACACGGCCTGCCCGTCGTGCAAGATGCATGTCAGGCACACGGCGCCCGCATCGGCGATACGCCGGTGGCATCGCTCGGCACCGCGGCCTGCTTCAGCTTCTATCCCAGCAAGAATCTGGGCGCCTTCGGTGATGGCGGCGGCCTGGTCACCAATTCCGCCAAGCTCGCCGAACGGATCCGACTGCTCCGCAACTACGGCCAGCGGGCGAAAAACGAATTTACCATGCTGGGCTACAACAGCCGACTCGATACGCTGCAGGCGGCCATCTTGTCGGTCAAGCTTCCCTATCTGGAGCAAGGCAATGAGCAGCGACGCGCGGCGGCCGCCACATATAATCGCCTCTTGCAGGATTCCGACCTAGTCCTGCCCACGGAGCGGCCGGACGTGACGCACGTCTATCATCTCTACGTCGTGCAACATCCGCAGCGCGACGAGTTGATGTCCCATCTGCAACAGGCCGGCGTGCAGTGCGGTATTCATTACCCAACGCCGATTCACAAGATTCCCGCCTTTCAGGGAGCACGAACTGTGCCAGAGGGCGCGCCGGTCAGCAGCCGTGCGGCTCGACGGATACTTTCGCTGCCAATTTATCCCGAGATAACCGATGACGCGATCGCCCAAGTCAGCGAAGTCGTGCGGTCTTTCTCGCCCGTTGCCCTAGCAGGTTGAGTCAGCCAGCCATGTCGACCTACGCTCCGACAATTCGATTTCAGCAGCGAGCCCTTCCGGGCGCGGTAGGCTTCCGTGCGGTTACATCGTCCGCGCTGATGCTGTGGATTCCACTGGCACTAGTTGCTGTGTCGATCTATGGCATAGAGCACGACACGGCATTCTCGTCGGTCGACAATCGGTTTGGAGAAGAAGGCATTGATTTGGCCAAAGATGTCGCGGGCAGTAGCCTCGCCCGCGAGCTGGGCGTGATCGCGATTGGTGCTCTTGGAGGATTGTTGCTATTCAAACTATCCGCAAAGCCAGTCAACGTCGATTGGCGACAAATGTTCCTGATCGCAGCGCTTTGCTCGTGGCTCATAGTAAGCGCACTTTGGGCCGAGGACGCGGCTCTGTCGCTGAAGCGCTCTCTTCTGCCAGTGCTCTTGATCATCGGCGCGCTAGGCATCGCCAAACACTTGCAGCCGCGGCAGATTTGCTTGTTCACGGCGATTCTCACCGGCGGTTTCCTGCTGCTGGGAATCGCGGCGGAAATTGCTCAAGGGAGCTTTTTGCTAGGAAGCAATTATCGATTCTCCGGCACGCTTCATCCGAACAACCAGGGCGTCAATTGCGCAGCGCTTTGTTTGGCATCCATCTGCCTTTGGTCACAGTCCGGGACGGAACGTCGCGGATTGCAACACACATTTTGGCTGTTGACTTTCATCGTCGGTCTTGCCTTTCTCATGCTTACGCAATCGCGAACCTCGGCAATCGCGGTCGCGATGGCCTTGCTGGCCTGCTTTGCACTGGGCGCTCCTCGCTCGAGGAAATTTATGGCCGCCGCAATCCTGGCGCCGGTTGTTGTCTTGTTGGCGACTTATCTGCTCACTACCGACCACGGCAGCGAACTCATGCTCGACGCAGTCGAAATGGGGCGGGCAGAGGATACCGGCGAAGTTACCACGCTCACCGGCCGAATCCCCATTTGGGACAAAGTCTTGGGCGATGTTGCCGAGCGCCCGATCTCCGGTTATGGCTATGGCGCATTCTGGACGACTGAACGAGTGGTGCGCTACACGCGCCTCCTCAATTGGGAATTCAACCACGCTCACTCTGCCTACCTGGAGACCATGTTAAACGCCGGTGCCATCGGCTTGGCCCTCGGCCTGCTGATCGCGGCCCGCGCGCTCTGGTCGGCCGCTCACTCGTTCATAGCGGCAAGCGATTCCGGCTATTTGTTCATCGTGGCGGTGATCGTGCTGGCGCTGGTTCATGGCGTGCTCGACTCCAACTTTGTCACGGTGGGCTTCGCTCCATTGCTCGGGATGCTGTGCATCTCCGCGGCCGCCCTGCATTGTAAGAGCGCGATCGACGAGCCCATTCCGGCATCGACCAGTGAAGACGTCCGCCCAAAAAGTGACGCACGACAAGCGTTCCAGAGAATCGGGTGAACGGAGCCGTTGTGACGATGCGATTCTCTGCAGTAACCCGGATCTCCAAGAACGCGAGCATGTTGTTGCTCGGCACCATGCTGCGCATGGTGTTTACGCTTGCATTTGTGGTCTATGCCGCCCGTTATCTGGGCGTCGAAGGCTACGGCAAATTTGCTCTCACGCAAAGCTGGTTCGAGCTCTGTCTCAGTCTCACCGCCACCGGCTTGGGAATTTTGGTCACGCGCGAAGTGGCCAAAGACGTCAGCTGGCTCACTCGGCACCTCGTCCCATCGATCGCCATGATCGTGGGGCTGGGTGCGGCTGCCGGCGGACTATTGGCGCTCGTCACCCACTTCGCCAGCTACGCGCCGGATACTCGACTGGCAATTCTTATTGCGGCTCTGGCAATCATCCCTGCAGCGCTTTGCGCAATCGCCGAAGCCATATTTGTTGCCTTCGAAAAGGCCGAATTGGTGGCCGTCGGCACGGCAGCGGAAAGCCTGGCGCGAACCGCGCTCTGGCTCGCGGCGCTCATGACCGGCCACGGATTGCTCAGTTTGTTTGTGATTTTGATCGCGGCGCGGTGGGTTCAGCTGATCCTTTACATGCTGTTCCTGATGCGCCGCCTTCCGCCGATCCAATGGCGTCTCGAGCTCAAAACGCTTTGGTCACTCGTGCTCGAATGGCGCGTCTTCGCCGCTGAAACTTGGCTGGCAACGCTCTATTTGAGCCTCGACGTCGTGCTGCTGTCGTTTTTTTGCGGCGAAGCGGCGGTCGGTCTCTACGATGCCGCCTGGAAATTGATTCGCTTTGGGCCGGTCGTCGCCAATAGCTTTACCACCGCGGTCTTTCCGTTCATCGCGCGATTGTATGTCAATTCCCGCGAAATGTTTCAACAAATCAGCGAACAGTCGGTGAAATACATTCTGGCGTGTGTCCTGCCTGCCGTGCTGTGTATCACGATTCTTTCCGATCGAATCGTTGTGTTGCTATACAGCGAGCAGTATGCGTCTTCGGCGCCGATCCTCCAGGTGCTGGCCTGGCTGCTAATCCCGCAATTCCTCAACCCCTTTCTCAGCCGAGTCCTTTATGCTCGCGGCCAACAGGGGAGATCGCTGGCCGTCTCGGCAATCGGACTGGCGTCGTTTCTGGCCGTGGCGCTCGTTTTGATTCCGAAATTTGGCGTCATCGGAGCGGCCTGGTCCACTGTGCTCTCGTCCTACACGGCGCTCGCCTGCTACATCGTTTATTGCTCGGCCGGAACCGATCGCCGATCGATTCTTTCGATCCTACTGCGGCAGGTGGCAGCAGCAACCTTGCTCTGCGTCGCGCTCCACTTGATGCGAGATACGCAACTTGTGTCGGTGCTGGCGGCATGTGCCGTGCTGTATGCCGCGCTGCTCGTCGGACTCCGCATCGTGTCTACCAGCGACTTCAAGCTGCTGCAAGAACTCAATTGACGATTCCGACAACTCATTTAACACAGCCAGTCGATCGATGAAGGTTGCCGTCCTATCCCACGCGTTTGAAGAGTACTGCATTCAGCTGGCCAATGGACTGGCCCGCGAAAGCGAAGTGCTGCTGCTCTTGTCTCGACCGGAGGCCGCTGAATACGCGGATCAATTAGACCCCGCGATCCACTATCGCCCCTTTGAAAAGCTGCGCCTGCGTCAGCCGGCGCGTCAACTGGCGGCCGCCGCGGGACTGGTGCGACAAATTCGTCGCTTCCAACCCGACGTGATTCATTTTCAGCACGGGCACCTCTGGTTCAACTTCCTGCTGCCGTGGCTACGATCGTATCCGTTGGTGGTCACGATCCACGACCCGCGCCAACACGTCGGCGATGCCCATTCGCGAAAGACCCCCCAAAGCATCTTGGAATACGGCTATCGCCGCGCTAGTCGTGTGATCGTGCACGGTGAAGCGTTGAAGCGGCAAGTCGTCGAATCGCTTGGATTCAAATCCGACAAGGTTCACGTAGTGCCTCACATCGCAATCGGGCAGGGCAACGAATGCCAGTCCGACGCACACAAAGATTCGAATACCGTCCTCTTCTTCGGCCGCATCTGGGACTACAAGGGTTTGGAATTCTTGATCCGCGCCGAACCGATGATCAACCAGGCGATTCCCAATGCGCGAATCGTGATCGCCGGCGAAGGCGACGATTTTGAACCCTATCGCCGCATGATGGCGCGACCCGACCGCTTCGTCGTTCACAATCGCTACATTTCTGCGGCCGAGCGCGATCAGCTCTTTCGCGAGGCAAGCGTCGTCGTGCTTCCTTACGTCGACGCAACGCAAAGTGGCGTGATCCCGGTCGCCTATTCGTACGGTCTGGCGGTGGTAGCAACCCGGGTTGGCGCACTCGCCGAGGCGGTCGACGAGGGCCAGACCGGCCTCCTGGTCCCGCCCCGCGATCCCGAGGCGCTCGCCGCCGCTGTCATCGAGCTTTTGGCCGATCCCGAGCGGAGCCGGGCGATGGGAGCCGCCGGCCGAAAGAAGCTCGATGCCGAGTATTCGCCACAAGTCGTCGCGCAGCAAACGGTCGACGTTTATCGCCGAGCAATTTACGATCGCGCGAAAGTGCGGCGTGGTATAAGCGCGGGCGGGCGCGTCGCCATGTCCTTGGAACAATCCAGACCGTAACTCAGTTCGCAGCCAACAACTACATTTTTCGCAGTGAACAAACGATGCACATCGGAATTATTGCATCCATGAAGAAAGGCTTGGAGCACTTCATCTATCGTGAAGTGTGCGGGCTCGCGGACCAGGGCGCCGCGATCAGCATCTATCCGACCAAGCATCGCCGCGGCCTGTACAACCCAAGACCTGATTGGACGGTCTACCGTTGGCGCGCGTGGGCGGTCCTCTTGGCGCAGCCGCTGCAGTTTCTGACGATGCCAGTCCGCTATCTGGCCACGCTGTTTGCGGCAATCAAGCATCGCGCGCTCGTCGACTTCTTCTTGGCAGCCTATTTCGCGCCGCGCATGCGCGATGTGGACGTAATCTACGCCACCTTTGGCGACCGCAAGTTATTTGTCGGCTATTTCTGCAAACGCCTGCTCGACAAACCGCTTGCCGTCGAGATTCACGCCCACGAGCTCTACCTAAATCCAAACCCGAAGCTTTTCGTCGCGGCGCTTGCCGCCTGCGACCAGATCATCGCCGTCACCGAGTACAACCGAGAGATTCTCCGCGACCGATTTGGGGTCGATCCCGCGCGGGTGGAAGTCGTGCGGCTCTCGGTCGACCTGCAGGAACACCGGCCGGCAAATAAATTCGTCATTCTCATCGTGGCATTTTGGGTGGAGCGCAAGGGGCATGAAATTCTTTTCCAGGCTGTGAAAAAACTCGGAAATAAGGATATGGAAGTTTGGGTCGTCGGGGGCGAAGGCGCCGAAATGGTGCCCACCGACGTGCCGGCCATGGCCCGAGACGTCGGCGTAGAATCCCAGGTCGCCTTCTTCGGCAAGCTCAACGGCCCCGCGCTCCGCGCCGTCTATCACGCCTGCGACGTGTTCTGCCTGCCTTGTCGTCACGAAGCAAGCGGCTGCGCCGAGGGATTCCCGACTGTAATCATCGAGGCAATGGCCTGCGGCAAGCCGGTCGTCACGACGCGCCATGTCGAGATCCCGCGAATCGTCGAGCAAATCCTGGTCGACGAAAACGACGTAGACGGCTTGGCCGAAGCTCTCGAGCGCGTCTACGTCTCGGCCCCGCTTCGTGAGCAGCTGGGCCGAAGAAATCGAGAATTGGCTGAGAAGCATTTTCATCCAAGAAATTTGCATCAAACGATGAACTTGCTCCAAAAGATATCAGGCGCCGCCGTCGCTCCGGCCCGACCCACCACGAGCACAATCAGCACCGCAGTAAATAGTGGCCATCAACCTAGCGCGGCAAACCAAAAATCAAGTCACCGGCCCGATTCGGTGCGACTGCCGTCGCAGCCAATTCAACACGCCCCGGAAAGACAACCGTCCGAAGTCTCAGTATGAATCGCCAGCCGCAAACCCATCCCAAATCGGAGCAAGTCCGCGCCCGCGGACGAGTCCTGATGCTGGTCGAAAACTGCAGCTACCCCGATGACATGCGCGTCTTGATGGAGTGCCGCAGCCTCCACGACGCCGGCTACCAGATGACCGTGATCTGCCCTACCGGCCGCTCGCGCCGGGCCTACGAAAACGTCGAAGGTGTGCACGTTTACCGCTACCCCAAGCCCTGGGAGCCCGGCGGATTCCTCGGCTACATCTGGGAATTCGGCTACAGCCTGGTCATGACATTCCTGGTGTCGCTCTACGTCGTATTTCGCCGCGGCTGCGATGTGTTGCACGTCCGCACTCCGCCCGATATCTATGTCTTCCTCGCCGGCTTCTACAAATTGTTCGGCAAAAAGTACGTGGTCGATCTCCATGACCTGCCTCCGGAAATGTATCAGGCGCAAAACGACGGCAGCGGAAGCCGAATCGTCCACGCGGTGCTGCTCTGGTTCGAGAGCTTGACCTGCCGCACCGCAGATTTATTCATCGCCTCCAGTGAGTCGCAGCGGCGAATGCAGATCGAGCGTGGCGGGGCACCGCCCGACCGCTGCCACATCGTGCGAAACTCGCCCCACGAGCGATTCCTCGAGCCAATCGAGCCGATCGAATCGCTTCGCGAACCCGGCAAAATAATTCTCGGCTACATGGGAATGATTGGCGTGCAGGATCGCGTCGACATGCTCGTCCGAGCCTGCCAGTGTCTAAAGAACGAACTGGGCAGGGACGATTTTCGAGCGGTCATCGTCGGTGACGGCCCCGCGCTCGACGAACTGAAGCGGCTCGCCGTGGAGCTTGGAATCGAGCAGCGCGTCTCATTCGCAGGCTTCCAGCGCGGCGATGACCTATTGCGTCACGTCGCCAGTTTCGACATCTGTGTGACCCCCGACCCCAGCAACGCCTACAACGACACCTGCTCGATGGTCAAAACGATGGAATACATGGCGATGGCAAAGCCGGTTGTCGCCTTCGACCTCAGAGAGAACCGCATCACGGCAGGCGATGCGGGATTCTATGCCAAAGGAAACGATGCCATCGATCTCGCCCGACAGATCGCGGTGCTGATGGACGATGCCGAGCTACGAGCACGTCTCGGACAGGCCGGCCGCCAACGTGTCGTCAATACGCTCCTCTGGAGTCGTCAACAACGGTCGCTGCTGACCGCTTACGAGAAGATTTTTGCGCCAGACTATGTCCCGCAACCTGCGGCCATGGGAGAACACGCCAGATGAATGCTGGGTTCACGAGTAACGAGGGGCAAACCGTTAGTCGTTCCGGCCCTCCGCCG
This sequence comes from Lacipirellulaceae bacterium, assembly GCA_036499445.1. Classification (GTDB taxonomy): domain Bacteria; phylum Planctomycetota; class Planctomycetia; order Pirellulales; family Lacipirellulaceae; genus DASYDU01. The sequence goes on along the minus strand of DASYDU010000216.1, from coordinate 6,369 downwards.
GACATCCAATCGTTTTGGGAACGCACCGCGGACACGCGTTGGGGACGATACATGACGTTCGTCGAGAGACGGGCCATGCAGTCCGCGCTCAGCCGATTTGCGAAACCCGGCACCGGCTTGGACGTGGGATGCGAGGGTGGTCGTTGGTCCCGACTGCTCAACAACCTCGGCTGGCAAATGACGGCCACCGATATTGATCCTCACACGCTCGAGCTCTGTCGACAGCGCAACCCGTCCGTCAACTGCCTCCTCGTCCAAGAACAAGACGAGACGTTTCCCGTTGCCACCGAGTCCATTGACCTGCTCGTGACAATCCAGGTACCGGTCGTTGATTGCGATTGGTTTCCGGATGAGGCGAAGCGGGTTCTAAAACCGAGCGGCGTCCTCGTGGGCAGCTTCAATAACTTGATTTCTTGGCGCGGCCTCGCGGCAAATATCAAGTCGACCATCGCTAAGCATCCTTGCTACTATCCCAAGCCTTATGCCGTCTTCCGCCGTTCGCTGCGCAATCAAGGCTTTTCAATTGACTACGAGCAAGGCTATTGCTGGGGGCCCTTTGGCCGCCACAGCAATTCCAAATGGATATCGCCAGCCACCAAATTAGAGCGCTCGCTGCAAGTCAACCGACTTGTCAGCCTGAGTCCTTGGGTAGCATATGTCGCGAGCCGTCACTAATCGCAACCAACGCTGCTACAGCTACACAATCGTCACAATCATCCTCTGCCATTCCGATTTACGTCCTCCGAATTGAGGCCCCTTTTGTCCACGCAACGCGCACCCACCAACACACGCTGCCGAACTGTCAGCCTTGTCGAGGACTGGCAGCGATTGCAACCGGCGTGGGACGAGTTCGTCGACTCACATCCAAAGGGTTGCATTTTTCACACGTCCGACATGATTCGTGTGTTCCGAGCGGCGAAGGGTCACAAACCGCTGGCGCTCGCGGCCGTCGGAGCAGACGATGAAATCCTCGCCCTCTTGGTTGCAGTGCGAGTGCAAACACTGCCCAGCCTGGCCGGGCGATTTTCGTCCCGTTCGATTCTTTTTGCCGAACCGTTGTGCCAAGACGATCCGCACAGCGTCGACGCGCTCGCAAGGCTCATCGCCGAGCACGATCGGCAAATGCGTCGCAACACGCTCTTCACCGAAGTCCGTCCCCTCTTGCCGCCCGGCCCCGAACGCCTGGCGCTCGAGCGCTGCGGCTACAAATTCCTCGACTACTTGAACTACATCGTCGACGTTAGCCAACCGGCTGACGTGCTCTGGAGCAAGCTTCGCCGCGACGCCAAGCAAAGCCTCAAGAAAGCCGAAAAGGCCCAGTGCCAATTTCGTCAAATCGACACGTCCGACGCCGTCGACACTTTACACCACTTTCTCAAACTGACATATGGTCATGCGAATGTCCCCCTCGTGCATCGCAGCCTATTTGACGCCGCTTACGAAATCCTTCATCCGAAGGGAGTCCTCAGACTTGAAGCGGCGTTCATCGACGACGTGCCCGCCGCCATGAACGCCTCGCTCATGTACAAGGACCGCATCTACGACTGGTACGCCGGCACTGAGCGACGAAAGGGCTTCTCGCCGCTCGACTTCCTCAAGTGGCGGACGTTCCTCCAAGGCCACGAGCTCGGATACCAGTCGTATGACTTCGGCGGCGCCGGCTGGCCCGACGAGCCCTATGGCGTCCGCGATTACAAAGCCAAGTTTGGCGGCGAACTGGTTTGCTACGGCCGTTATCGAAAGGTCTACTCGCCGTGGAAGCTAGTGCTCGCGGAGCGCGCGTATAGTCTCGGCCGCAACATGCTTTCCAAACATTAACAACAATCCTGTCCGATGTTGCATCTTTCCATTTTGTTAGTTGCAACGGTCGGCTGCACATCCAGGAATATGAAATAGGTACTTGAGCGAACTTTGTAAAGTCATCGGCGACAATTCAAAGTTCCTCTGTTTTGGTAGGCGGAGTTAGTTACGATGATTTCGTTGGTTGCGTCGCGCGAGACCGGTCGAAAGACGGTCAACTTGTGGCATGATTGGGAAAGTTTACACACTGCCTGGGACGACTTTGTCGAACGTCATGAAAAGGGCAGCATCTTTCACTCCTCAGCGATGATCCGCGCCTTCCACGCTGCCAAAGGACATTCTGTCCTGCCCTTGGCGGCCATCGGAGCTCAAGGCGAGATTCTGGCCCTGCTGGTGGCGGTCCGCGTTCAGACATTGCCCGATCCGCTCGGACGCGTCGCGTCCCGTTCAATTCTCTACGCCGAGCCACTTTGCCACGACGACCCGGCCAGTATCGACGCGCTCACTTCGCTGGTTCGCAAGCATGACCAATTCATGCACCGCCGCGTTGTATTCACCGAAGTGCGACCATTCTCGTCATCCGGCCCTGAAAAGATTGCGCTCGAGCGTTGCGGCTACGAATTTCTCGACTACCTAAACTACGTGCTGGACCTCACGCCGCCGCGGGATAATCTATGGACAAAGATGCGAAAATCGGCCCGACGAGGCGTCCAACACGGCAACCGATGCAACTTTCACTTCCGCGAAGTGAGTACGGCGTCCGGAATCGACGAGCTCTACCGATTCCTCGCTCTCAGTTACCATCGGTCGCGCGTCCCGCTCGCCGATCGCAGCCTGTTTGAAGCCGCGTTTGCCGAATTACATCCCCGCGGTTGGCTAACCCTCCTCGCTACGTACGATGGCGACAATCCCGTCGCCATGGATTCGCTCCTCACTTATAAAGGCCGCGCCCTGGCCTGGTACGGTGGACTCGCGCGAATGACGGGCGTTTCGCCCTTCGACTTTCTGCAGTGGCACGAGATCCTCCTAGCCAAGCAGCAGGGAAGCACACTTTACGACTTCGGCGGCGCCGGCTGGCCCGACGAGCCCTACGGCGTCCGCGACTTCAAAGCAAAGTTTGGCGGCGCGCTGGTGTGCTACGGCCGCTACCGCAAAATTTACGCTCCGTGGAAGATGGCAGTGGCCAAGCGGGCCTACGCCGTCGGTCGAAAAATCATTGCGCCCAAGTGAGATCCAATGATTTCGTTTGCCTCCAAACATCCGGTCGACTCCGTTCCTGCTCGGTTCCTGTTCGGAAACCGCGCGGAAGACGCCACGTTTCATGAATGGCTCGCCGCCGACATCCGCGCCGCTCGTCTCTCGCCCACCTTTCGCGCCTATTACCAACTGCGATCGCTTTTGCCGCTGCCGGTTCGCCAGCTCCTCCAGCGCATGCGGCCCGTCGACGCGTCCCCGCGGTGGTGCTTTCCCGACGCCTTTGCCGCAGCCTTAACCCATCAAATCGCAGCCAGCAGCGACGGCCTCAACACAATCCATCCCTGGCCAGACGGCCGCGACTTCGCCTTCGTCCTCACGCATGACATCGAAACCGCCGACGGCCTCCGCAACGTGCCGCAAATCGCCGACCTCGAACAGCGGCTCGGTTTTCGCTCCTCGTGGAACGTCGTGCCGTACAAGTATCCTGTCGATCACGGCCTGCTCCGCGACCTGCAAAGCCGTGGCTTCGAAATCGGCGTCCACGGTTTCAACCACGACGGCAAGCTCTTCACGAGCCGCGCCACCTTCAACTGCCGCGTGCCCGCCATCAACGCCGCGCTCGAATCGTTCGCTGCCGTCGGCTTCCGAGCGCCGATGGTCCACCGCAACCTCACTTGGTTGCAAGCCCTCGACATCCAGTACGATGCCTCTTGCTTCGACGCCGATCCGTACCAAGCCATGCCGGGCGGCGTCGGCGGCCTGTGGCCATTCATTGCCGGACGGTTCGTCGAGCTGCCCTACACCCTCCCGCAAGACCACACGCTCTTCATCGCCCTCAACCAGACGGACGGCCAGATTTGGCACGACAAGCTGGCCTTCATCGCCAAGCTCCGCGGCATGTCGCTCGTCATCACGCATCCCGATTACCTAGACTCCCCGCAACGAGTCGAAGCCTATCGCCGCTTTCTCGAACAGGCCCGCGAACTCGACGGAATATGGCACGCGCTGCCAAAGGACGTTGCGACTTGGTGGCGGGCGCGAGATGCATCCACGTTAGCGCGCGACCCAAACGACGACTGGACCATTACCGGCCCAGCCGCATCACGCGCCCGCGCAACAACGATTCGCGTCATCGAAACAAACGCCGGTCCAACCGCTCCCGCCGTCTTAACATGGAGCGACGCGAAACCCGCACACGAACCCGCGCTTATCCCCTCGACCTAACACCGCGACGTGTCAGTGCATTACGTCGTCGGATGGCTGGCGACGAGCGGGCACCGAGCAGGATGCTTGGTCGCCGAGCCCCCAGGTTGTACGCCCGGTGCACTGCTGGGCGGATACCCTCGGGTGCAGCAGTGTCTTTCTTGGCCGTCATCTTGCGGCCGAACTCATCGTCCCGTCCAATCATCTCCAGACTTTCGACACAAAACCGTTCTTGTTGAAAAAGCAATCGCTTGCGGTACGATTAATGCGGCCGCACGTCCCAGGCAAACGTTTTCAGCAAGGAGCTCCGTCATGACCCAATCCGGAAAAGTAATCTACACCGCCAAAACTCACACCACGGGCGGCCGCGAAGGCGCCTCCCGCACTTCCGATGGCCGGCTCGACGTCAAGCTCTCATCTCCCGGCACCCCAGGCACCGGCACCAACCCCGAGCAGCTCTTCGCCGCCGGCTGGTCCGCCTGCTTCCAATCGGCGATGTTCCTCGCGGCCCGCAAAATGAAGATCGCTCTCCCGGCCGACTCGGCCATCGATGCGGAAGTCGACCTCTGCCTAGACGACGGCGCGTACTCTCTCCAAGCCCGCCTCAACGTCAGCCTGCCCGGCCTCGAGCGCGCAGTCGCCCAGTCCCTAGCCGACGCCGCCCATCAAACCTGCCCCTACTCGAAAGCCACCCGCGGCAACATCCCCGTCGATATCAACGTTGTTTAAGCCCCGGCCCTAGCCCGACCACTGCACACGAAACGTTTACCCTCCCTGATGCCTTATTCTTGAGGTTTCGACCGGGCGAGCCACTCCCCGAAGCGCGTCGGGCCGAGGCGTGGATTTGCGCCGGGCGTCAGGCTTTGATCGTTCACTTCCGTGCCGAAGTAGCCCACATTGACGTCCGTCGTCACCGTCCGTGAATCTGAATTCGCGCTCAAGAACTCTCGCACCAGCTCGTCCATCCGTATCGGTTCTGGACCGGCCAGCTCGACCGCGCCATGGAGCGGTTCCGCGACCGCAACTTCGGCGAGCATCGCCGCGACATCGTCCGAGGCAACGGGCTGCATCAGCGTAGGCGGCAACCGAATGGTTTTCCCTTCGGCAGCCCCTTCAGCGATGGCCCCCACAAACTCGAAGAATTGCGTTGCGCGAACAATCGTGTAGGGAATCTTGGAAGCCTTAATCAGGTTTTCTTGCACCAACTTCGCGCGGAAATAACCGCTCGCCAGCAGTCGCTCGGTGCCGACAACCGACAGCCCAACATGGTGGCCCACGCCAGCGGCCGTTTCCGCAGCCATGAGGTTACGCCCCGCCGTCTCGAAGAACTCGAGCACCGCCCGATCCTCGAACGAAGGGGAATTCGCCACGTCGACGACAACTGCCGCGCCGGCAACCGCCTCGGCCAATCCCTCACCGGTCAGAGTATTAACGCCCGATGCACGTGACGCCGCCACGACTTCATGGCCTTTCTGGCGCAACCTTTTCACGAGGTTCGTTCCGATCAGCCCGCTTCCGCCGATAACGACAATCTTCATGACGAATCTCCCAGTGTTATTGCCCGCGAGTCGCGCTGTAGAAACAGCATATTAGGAACTGGCCCGGATTGTACCGGGTATTGGTGGGTGCGTGATTTGTTCCTCCACGCCCCTCTTCCTCATTTCGTCTCTTGCTCCGCGAGTGACTTGTCCAGCTTGCGGCCAAAATCCGACCAGAGCTTCTCGGAATCGATCGACGTCACCCACGTCACGGTTGATGCCGACGACTCTCCAGCCGGCGGCTGCTCAAACTTCATGTCATCCCCGAGCCGCGGTCGGGGATGAACTTCGCTCTTCGTCAGACCGAGCAAGTAGGCCACGGTCCCCTCATCCCAAACGGGCCACGAGTTCCGGTCACCGGTCACAATCTGAGCCAACTCTCCCCGCCGTTCCAACCAGTCAACGAGCAGGCCCGCCAGATAGCGGCCCGGTTTGCCTCGCTCCTCGAACTCTCTGCGGGCGCTTTCCCGCGTCATTCGCAAATGCGCAAGCGCGACCGCCCCGTCGAAAACGACAATCGGCGCCGGCGATTCCAAGAGTACCTGTCAGGCCTTCATGTCATTCTTAACGTTGAACTCATCGCCCCCTTCGGGCCAGTTGCGGAAGGCCATCGCCACGATCTCAATCCGCT